>JAKAOA010000047.1 GCA_021823405.1 Bacteroidota bacterium
CGATCTTTTAACCGATGAAATAATTCCCTGCGCCATGGGGACCATACCCGCCAGAGTGACCGATATAAACAGGAATGAGCTAACCTTTGACGGTATCAGGTTTAGAATATTTGCGAGCAGGATGATACCTATTACAAAAGCCAACGGAGCGAGGAAAAATTTTATTTTTTTCATGATTTTAATTATAAAATAGTTCTCAATTTAATAACTGTTATATACCATCCGATTGTTCTTAGCGGCAGGGAATTGAGATATTAAAGTTAAAAGCTCAATAGTTTGGTTTATAACATGTGTATTTCTTTTCAGTTGATAATTTATGAATTTGAGTTAATATTTAGCATCTGATTTTTTACGAACAAACCGCTCTCCTAACCACCATCTGGGCTTATGCCAAGGGTGCATATTTACGCGCTCATAGGTGTGGCTTCGGATATGTTCTATTGCCTCATTTATGTCGTCGGTGAAAAGAAAAAGTTTAATATCTTCAGCGCCTATTGTGCCTTCTTTAATTAACGATTCCAGATATTCATAAAGTCCGTTGTGGAATTGTTTCCCGAACAACACCACCGGAAATTTTTTCATTTTACCCGTCTGTATAAGCGTGATGGACTCAAAGAACTCATCCAGCGTTCCATAACCGCCCGGCATCACAACAAAGGCGTAAGAATATTTAGTAAGCAGCACTTTTCTTACGAAAAAGTAATTAATATTAACCCAGTAATCAAGATAGATGTTGGGTATCTGTTCCGATGGCAGAACAATATTGCAGCCGGCTGATACACCCCCTGCTTTTTTGGCACCCCTGTTAGCGGCTTCCATTATACCGGGGCCGCCGCCCGTCATTACGGTAAATCCCAACTCGGATAATTGTCCTCCTATTTCTTCTGCTACCTTGTAGTAAGGGTGCATATTATTAAATCTTGCAGAGCCGAATACAGTAATGCATGGACCTAAAAAGTGAAATTTGCGGAATCCTTTAATGAATTCAATAAAAACTTTTAATGCAAATAGAATTTCCTTAGTCCTGCCATGAGGTCCTTCCAGAAATACATGCTCTGACTTTTTAAGCGTTGAATCCATTGTTTTACATTTGTTCGTCTGCCTGAACTCCGGAGGTTGTTAGCCGCATTAATGAATTTTACTATAGCACATTATAAATTTGATTTAGCGATGGAACTTCTGCATCCCATTTCAAAGTATCAATAATTTTTTCCTTGAAAATTTCTGCTGCCTGCTGCTCGCCATGTACAATACATACCATTTGGGGCTTGTTTTTTATATTACTCATCCAATCAAGCAATTCATCCTGGTCTGCGTGAGCCGACAAGGTATGGAGTACCTTTATCTGCGCCTTTACAGGAACATATTTGCCATATATTTTTAGTTCGTGTACCCCCTCCAATAGTTTACGCCCACGGGTGCCTGCCGCCTGATAGCCGGTAAGCAACACTGTAGTATTCGGCTTGTTCAGGAATCTTTCCATATACCTTAAAATTCTGCCTCCGCTTATCATTCCGCTGCCCGCAATTACTATTTTGGGCTTCCTATCGGCTATAACCTTGTCTGTTTCCTGATAGGATGCAATAACTTCAATTTTATTGAATAATTCGTAACAATCGCTTTCCGATAATTTATGCCATTCAGGGTACTTAAGGAACAGTTCCAATACATTTGCGCCCATAGGACTGTCCATGTATATTGGTATGCGAGGTATCTGTTTTGATTTCTCAAGTTCCCAAAAAATCCACATCAGCAGTTGTATTCTTTCAACAGCAAAACTCGGCACTAAAATGGTTCCTCCGCTTTGATAGGAACGGGTAACTATATCATGCAGCAATGCTGTAATATCTTCGTTGGGATGTAACTTGTCGCCATAAGTGCTTTCGGTTACAAGTATATCTGCTGTACCTGGCTTTTTAGGCGGGTTGAGTAAAATATCTTTCCTTCGCCCTACATCGCCTGAAAATACTATGGTTTTACCTTGCGTCTGAACCTCAATGAAGGTTGCCCCAATTATATGCCCTACATATTGAAAACGTATTTTTAAGTCGTCAAATAATTGAATCCACTTGCCTTCAGGCGCTTCTTCGAATAAGGGGATAACTGCCTCTGCGTCCTCTACAGTATAAAGCGGTTCAGCCCGTTTGTGCCTCGAATACTTAAACTTATTGGCAAGTTCTGCATCTTCTTCCTGTAACTTAGCGCTGTCTTTTATCACTATTTCGGTTATCGCCAGAGTAGGAGCGGTTGCAACTATTCTACCCTTAAACCCCGATTTAACCAATTTTGGTAATAACCCTACATGGTCGGCATGACCATGAGTGAGTAAAACGGCATCAATGGCAGAAGGATTAATTATAAAAGGAGCCCAGTTTAACTCACGCATCTCTCGCATTCCCTGGAACATTCCGCAGTCGATTAGTATTCGTTTATCGCCCGCTGTAAGTAAATGTTTTGAACCCGTTACTTCACGGGCTGCACCCAAAAATTGAATTGAGATATTTTGCGACATAATTGTAACTATACGGATGACTTCTCCGGTTTAGCAAGCAAAGATATTGATTGGGATGTTTCCTTATTCCATTTATTCTGCCATTATACGATTTTACAACCGCGTTCCGATTGCTATTGGAACGCCCAACTCCCACTCTTCGCTAAACTATACTTAACGGGGTTTGCGAATTTTCGCAACCCGATAGCTATCGGGTTCAGTTGTGGTAGGTATAAGAACAGATGTATCTATAACGTGTTCCGTCTTGAGGTATCCGCATATTTAATATTTCAGTAATATGACGCAATATGGGGGGGGCGTCCATCCTTAATAAGTCCGGTATCATTAAACCGATTTCTAAATATTAAAAATTACCGCTTGGTAAAAAAATATACTTTTGCGCTCCTGATTGCCTGTAGATATGCTACGGTTATTCATTTGTTTCTTCTGAAATCGGGGTGTGGCGCAGCCAGGTTAGCGCGTACGCTTGGGGTGCGTGAGGTCGCGGGTTCGAATCCCGCCACCCCGACAAGAACAGAGCGAAAATGGAGAGTGAGAACGGAGGCAATAACTTGCCTCATTCTCTTTTTGATTCTGATTCTAAGAGGTTTGCCAAAACTGAAACCCGCTAAGTACAGCGGAGGACGAGAGTATAATATGCACAGCGGAGAATAGCACGCTTATCGCCTCATTTATCCGGTTCGATGTGGATAAGAACATCGGCAAGTTGCGGGATTTGTTTTAAAAGCGCATCTTTCAGGTGGTGGGCTATCTCATGCCCTTTTTTCACGGAGATCCCGGCATCCACCGTTATATGCAGGTCAACATTGAATTTCATACCGCTTTTACGTACCAGGCATTTTTCCGTATCTACTACGCCTTCTACTTTTGCCGACAAGTTTCTGATTTTTAAAACCAATTCGTCATATAACTGTTCGTCCATTATTTCCTCTACTGCAGGTCGAAAGATGAGATAACTATTGTAATATATAAAAAGAGAGGCAACCAAAGCCGCCCATCCGTCTGCCGACTCATAACCTTTGCCGCCTGCAATAGCTATAAAAATACCCGTAAAAACACATATCGACGTAATCGCATCACTCCTGTGGTGTCTTGCATCAGCGCTTATAGATGTACTCCCGAACCTTTTGCCATAGCTAATTACAATTCGGTGAATTATTTCTTTCATTATTATAGCTACTCCAATTACTGCCAAGGTATATGGTTGAGGCGCAGTGTTAGGTACACGTATGTGATGAATGCTCTGTATGGCAATAGCAGTTGCCGATGCTACAAGAACACATCCTATTATAAAAGTGATAATCGGTTCTACCTTGCCATGTCCATAGGGATGGTTCTTGTCGGGAGGAATTCTTGCATACTTTAAACCCAGTAAAATAAGCAGAGTAGAGAATATGTCGCATGTTGATTCTATGGCATCGGCTATTAAAGCGTACGAATTACCAAGGAACCCCGCTGCTCCTTTAATGATGGCAAGAGAAGCATTACCGGCTATACTTAAATAGACGGGACGTAACGCTTCTTTCTCGCTCGGAAGAGTCATTAAATTGTGGATATACGTTTCATTAAATAGTAAAAAAAAGGGAATGACATTCGTCATTCCCTCAAGATAATTATTCTAATCGGAAATTAATATCCCCTGTCAGAATTCATTCTATCGCCGGAATTCCTGTTTGGATTTTCCGTTCTCGGTTTTGCTACCGAAACAGAAATGTTCCGTCCTTCGAATTCTTTTTGATTTAACTCGTTGATGGCTTTCTGACCGTCATCGTCGTTCTTCATCTCAACGAAACCGAATCCTCTTGATTTTCCCGAAAATTTGTCGGTAATCACTTTACTGGAAACTACTTCGCCATAGTTGGAAAAGAGTGTCTTTAGGTCTTCGCTCTTCACCTTGAAGTTTAAATTTGAAACAAAAATGTTCATAATAAAAATTAAAATTAAAAATTAAATAAATAAAACTTTTCACAACCGGAAACTGTGTACCTAATAATTTGTCGAGTATTTGAACACACAATTTACAATTGCGGGTGCAAATTTAATAATAATTTGGTAACTTGCTAAATTCCTTTACTAATTGGGTAATAACAATGGCGGAGTCAACAGATATAAAATTATTTAACTAATTGTATTTCAATAATATAGTAATATTTTATTAATTTACGGTTTAGAGGCGCTAAAAAGGTTTAATTCGTCCGATTGTTCCCTTCAAGGATCGGTTGATTAGCTCCGGTTAGTTGGTTATTCTTTTTTAATGGAACACAAAAGATAGTTAATCTGATTAAATACTAAACGGTTTTCGGTAATATAAATTTTCTTTCACGTATTCGAAGCAACGCAAATAAAGGAGTTCTGGAATTTATATCAGTTTCTTAAGCCGTAAGATGTTAACTTTGCATAAAATTGACTTATCGGGATGAAAGCATCTTCCAGTTACTTATGTATTCTTCTGTTATTTGTTTCCTGCATGAATGACAACACCTACATACCCAAAAGAAAAGGATACTTCCGCATTGCCATGCCTGAAAAGCAATATTCCGTCTATAATAAAGGGTGTCCATTCACATTCGAGTACCCCGATTATGCCATAGTTGTAATGGATACCGAGCCCGGCGCCGAACCTTGCTGGATGAATATCGTTTTCCCATCCTTTCGCGCAAAGATATATCTTAGCTATAAGACGGTTAACGCGAACTTGCCTAAACTGGTTGAAGAATGCAGAACCTTCGCGGTAAAACATGAGGTTAAGGCGAGCGCCATAAACGAAAAGGACTGGAGTAATCCGGCGGAAAGGGTTTATGGACTCATTTATGATATTGAAGGAGATGCTGCATCTAATATGCAGTTTTACCTTACCGACAGCAGCGAGAACTTTATTCGCGGCGCTCTATACTTTTATTCTGTTCCGAATAAGGATTCACTCGCTCCTGTCCTTAAATTCATAAAAGGAGATATTTATCACATGGTAGAGACCTTCAGATGGAAGGATATGCCAAAACCGCCTTTGAAGAGTGAAGACAGACGAGGGTAAGCATCTGCTTCGGATCGCTAAACAACTATATATGTTAAGGAGAGAATTCAGGTACATGTATGTTCTTTTTATATTCTATTTCCCTCTCGTCGCTTATAGTCAGGATAGTGTTCGATGCGGTTCGTGGATAAGCGCCAACATACATTATGGATTCATAATGCCTGCCTACTCGAACAGTATGCTCTATCTTATCCGGGCGCACGTACCCGCAATTGAGGTAGATTATCTTTATAAACCATGCGGCTCCGAGCCATGGGAGACCGATTATCATCTTGCCGAAACAGGTGTGGCATTCTTCAGCGGTTGGCTGGGCAACCCAACCGAACTAGGTAATATGTATGGAGTATATCCGTTCGTTAATTTTCATCTACAGCAAAATTACAGCGAAGCCCTATATCTTAGGTTTGGCGTAGGGCTTGGCTATTTACCGGTAATCTTCAACCGGCTGACCAATTATAAGAATGATGTAATTGGTTCGCACCTGAATGCAATGATTAACCTGCGGTTAACCTCGCATTTCTATCTTTCAGACCGGCTACGGCTTGAAACTGGTCTTGGCATAACCCACTGTTCCGATGGCAACTTTACAACCCCTAATTTAGGCATTAACCTGCTTACCCTGAATACAGGATTATCCTATTGCATCAATCCTTATAAAACATGCGTTAAGGGCGCTTGCGATACAGCGCCTTTACGCAAGGTTCAAAATGAAATTCTGGTTGCCGCGGGAATTTCGCAGAACGAACCGCCCGGAGGAAGATATTTCGGGGCGGTTACCCTATCAGGAGACAGATATTACACTTTAAGTAAAAAGAGCAGATTTGGCGGCGGCGTTGATATATTTAACAACTACGCTAATATTGCTAAACTCCAGGCGCAGAACGTTTATCTTAGCAGTCCAATAGAAAATACACAGATTGGTATTAAGGCAGCGTATGAACTAACTCTCGGAAATTTAACTATGCCTATGGAAATGGGTTATTATGTTTTTACAAAATTCCAGACGCCGGGAAATCTTTACAACAGATTTGGACTAAGGTATTTTTTCGGAAAACATGCGATTGCCAATCTAACTCTGCTGACGCATTTCGCCTCGGCTGTTTATGTAGAGTGGGGCGGCGGATACCGATTTTAATAAATAAAAAACAGAGCGTACTAACTTGAATCTATGAACTTTAAGGCATTTATCTTTTTATCATTTATCATTATTTTTTGCAGTTCCTGCAAGAAAGCGCCCTTATGCGATTGTTTCGATAATGCCGGACCGCCCGCATCGGATAATCGTACTCCTGACCTTACCTACTTTAACCAGATTGACATTCATGATAATATTAATGTTAACCTTTCAATCGGCGCGCAGGAACAGGTCATCATTGAAGGAGGACAGAATCTTATTAAAAACATTAGCGCTACAGTATCAAATAATGTTCTTACTCTTAAAAACGAAAATAATTGCGACTGGTTACGCAGCTATAAAAAGAGCAGTATTACTGTAAATATCACCATGCCCGAAGTAACGAATATAGATAACGAAGGTGTTGGGAACATTCAGGGTGCAGATACCATAACCACTCCCGACTTTAATATCCAGGTATTAAGTTCCGGCAATGTCGGATTGGCTGTACATAGCAACTCCATACTTGCATTCCAGTTCGGATCCGGCGTTCTTACCCTTACCGGCGAATGCAGCTCTTTTGAAGAAAATTTTTACGGTGGTACCGGCTTTCTTTATTCTGATTCGCTAATCACAGGATATACTTACATATCCTCGTCAAGTACAGGTAATTGTTACGTGAACACAAACGGACAACTCGATGTAATCATTAACCAGATTGGAAATGTTTACTATTCCGGCAACCCTCATCCAATCCATTTAAAAAGTAACGGTTCGGGTCAGCTTATAAAGTTTAATTGACCAATGTGTATCTTAAATTTTCTTAATTTTAAGTTATAAACTTCCTCACAGTATGGCCGGATTAAAAAAAGAAACCTTGCAGTTTCTGAAAGACCTGAAAAGGCACAACAACCGCGAGTGGTTCTTAAAATACAAAAACCGCTACGATGCCGCATATATTGACTGGCTCGGCTTTACGGCGGAACTTATAAACGGGTTATCGAAAATTGACAAGAAATTAGCCGCAGCAAAATTCCAACCAAAAGATTGCGTCTTCCGCATTTACCGCGACATTCGTTTTTCCAAAGATAAAACGCCTTATAAAACCAATTTCGCTTCTGAATTCTCAACCAAAAAAGGTGAATGGCGTGTTCCGGGTTATTATATCCATATTAATCCGGATGATGGCTTTTTGGGCGGAGGCGCCTATATGCTCGAATCGCTACAACTGCAAGCTATGCGTGAAGAGTTAAGTTTGAATGGCGCCAGGTTTAATAAAATCATTTCCAATAAAAATTTTAAAAAATACTTCACTATAGAAGGCGATAAGCTTGTAAACCCACCTCGCGGTTTTGACAAAGAAGACCCGATGGCCGAATACCTGAAACATAAGAACCTTCTTGCTATGCACAAGATAAAGGAGCAGGAAATTTTATCGCCAAAATTTTCGCAACATTGCCTTGAGGTATTTAAAACAATGCAGCCATTCCTGCAATACCTCGAACGCCCTGTTACTAATCCCTGACGGTAGGGGCTTTGCCAGGATGACGCGAGTATGAACTCCACAATTAAAGTAGCGCCGATGTTCAACCTGAAACTTCTTCTGCCTGTTATATTTGCTTTCACCTCTTTTACTCTCTTTTCACAAGAGATAAGCATTCGCTTATTCAGAACGCAGGGTGAGGGAGTTACCTGGTCGCCCGATGGCAGCAGAATAATGTATGATATGAAAGGTAAATCGCCCGAACATTATTACGAGATACATGTTTCCGATAGCAATGGCTCGCACGACACATGTATCAGCTGTCTTTGTAAAGATCTCCCGCAGAAGGAAACCGGTTCGCCCGATTGGTCGTCTGATGGTAAGTATGTTACCCTAGTAGCCGAAAAATCGGAACATCCCGGAGGTCATGTACCTGCAATACCGGGTTTTGGCGGTTTTTCGGATATATGGGTTATGACGGCAGATGGCAGACATGCCTGGAAAGTTCTTGAAACAAACAACGACCGGAATGACGGAATAATTATGCCCCGATTCTCGCGCGATGGCAAGAAAGTAGTATGGGTAGAGAGAAAACAATACCCGCACGTTTTTAAGAAAAAGGATTTTTTTGGTTTCTGGGTTATCAAAACAGCCGATTTCGTTGTGGTGAAAGGCGTTCCAGAATTTGAAAACATTAAAACTTTTGAACCCAAAGGGAGCGCATTTTACGAAACTTACGGTTTTTCACCCGATGGCAAAAGAATTATTTTTTGCAGTAATTGGGATGTTCCCTACTGGTGGCTTTGTCGAATTTATACGATTGATGCTGAAACTGGCGACGATATGAAGCAGCTTACCCAAAATGATTACAACGAACATGCATGTTATTCCAATGATGGCAAATGGATAATTTGGATGAGCAATACCTGCGCTACAAGGCAAGGCACCGACTGGTGGATTATGCGCTCCGACGGCACGATGAAACAACGTCTTACCTATTTTAATGAGCCCGATTTCCCGGAATATGACGGACATAAAAAGTGGTGCGGATTGGGCGCATTCAGCCCCGATGATAAAAAATTTGTCGGCGGAGTACAATATAGCTTGCTGAAGCAGGAGGGCAAGATTTATATGATCGACTTTTTGCCATGCGGAAATGGCAGCGGGTTAACCGGTGAATACTTTTCTACAGATGATTTTTCAGGAGCGAAAAGGATGAGAACCGATGCAGCAATCAATTATAAATGGGGACCGCCATGGAACGATTCTCTCGTAACCTCAAATAAGTTTTCGGTGAGATGGACCGGTTATGTGCAGTCGCTATACAGCGAAACCTACAATTTTTATGTACACGATGATAAACGAATGACTGTATGGTTGAACGATAGTTTGCTACTCGGACCCAAAAGCAAAAGCATAGCAAAGGATGAAAAAATGGCGCAGATTACATTGGTTAAAGGGCTGAAATATAAACTACAAGTTGAATATCGCGGTAATAAAAAGCAAAAGGGTACTGCAATATTAATCTGGAGCAGTCCGCACCAATACAAACAAGTGATACCCGCAAGCCAACTTTATACGAAACCTGATGATGCCAAGTGATACATTATAAAATGAACAATCGGAAAAAATTTAACTTCTCGATACACATACCTACTTAAACCGTTTACCATGAAAATCATTGACCTTACCCATCTCATTAAGCCCGATATAGCTGTTTTTCCCGGTACCGAAAAACCAATCTTTCAGAAGATAGATATAGAGGGATACCGGGAACTGAAAATGACTTTTTATACACATACCGGCACCCATATTGATGCACCCTATCATATTATTAGAGGTACTAAAACCCTCGACGATTTTACTCCGGATAAATTTATAGGCAGAGGATTTGTTATAAATTGCAAAGAGGTCGGGAATCAAAAAATCACAAAAGAATTCCTGGCTCCTTATACAGAAAATATCAGCCGAACATCTTTCCTTCTGCTGAACAGCGGATGGTCCGCAAAATGGAACTCACCGGAATACTTTAATAATTTCCCCACTTTAACCAAAGAAGCGGCTGAATGGCTATCGTCCTTCAGGTTGAACGGTATCGGGCTTGATACCATTTCACTCGACACTGTTTCTGATATGACTTTGCCGAATCATCACATCGTATTAAGAAAGGAAATACTGATTATTGAGAATCTGACCAACCTTGATATTTTGCCTAACGAAGGTTTTATGTTCCAGTGTTTACCAATGAAAATCGAAAAGGCAGATGGGTCACCGGTCAGGGCTATAGCCATAATGGACTGATATTTCAGGCGGCTAACCAGCCAGTTAGCATACCGGAGAAATATTAATCTTATGATAGATCTCATTTGGGGCGTTTCAGTGAAAGCTTATATTTGTTCGGTACATATCAGATGTAAAAAATGAATGGGCAAGCTATTTTTATAAAAGAACTGACAAAAAAGTATGACGACGTTACTGTCGTTAATACAGTGAATCTATCTATTGCTAAGGGCGAAATATTCGGACTGCTGGGACCTAACGGCGCCGGTAAAACTACTTTGCTTATGATGCTCTCTACGCTCGTAAAGCCAAGTTCAGGTGATGCCTTCATCAAAGATTATAGCATAAAGAGCCAACCCGGAAAGGTAAGAAGTTCTATCGGCATGGTGTTCCAGGATCCGAGCTCCGATGAACTCCTTTCAGGATATGAGAATCTTAAACTGCATGCCCTTATGTATGACGTTCCATACAAGGCGATTGATAACCGGATTGATTCCGTTCTATCGTTGGTTGACCTTATGAACCGGAAAAATGACCAGGTAAAAAAATATTCCGGAGGAATGAGAAGACGGCTTGAAATCGCGCGAGGTTTGCTGCATGAACCCGAAGTACTGTTCTTGGATGAACCTACCCTTGGTTTAGACCCGCAGACACGAGAACATATTTGGGAATATATAGAATCTCTGGCAAAAAAGACCGGAATGACAATAGTGGTAACTACTCATTATATGGAAGAAGCCCAGAATCTGTGCGACAGGGTTGCAATCATCGATAATGGAAAGATAATCGCCCTCGATACGCCCGAAAATCTTTGCCATCAGGTAGAAGGCGATACTATAGCGCTTCAGGGAAAAAATCTTCGGATTGAAGACATTAAGAAACTTGATTTTATAAAGGGAATAGAGACGGATGGCGACCGCATAATATTGAAAGTAGTAAATTCCGGTAAGAACCTTCAGCAAATTTTAAAAACTGTCGGCGACATTGATTTTATAGAAGTCCATTCACCCGATTTAAACGATGTATTCCTTACCTATACAGGTAAGCAGATGCGTGAGGGTGAAGGCGGACTTATGGAACATCTTAGAACTTTGACATCTGCCAATCATAATAAATGATAAAATTATTCAAAGCGATATATGCCATCTGGTACCGTGAGTTCAAGGTATTTCAGCGTGAGAAAAGCCGCATAATTTCGTCCGTTTTCCTTCCTCTTTTCTGGTACTTTATTTTCGGAGGCGGGATGGGCTCCATGACTACAGTTAAGACGAGTAACTACCAGCATTTTATTTTCCCCGGATTCCTTGCCATGACCATCATTTTCAGTTCACTCTTCAACGGCGCTTATATCGTTTGGGATAAGAAAGTGGACTTTTTGAAGGAAGTTCTCATAGCTCCAATTTCACGAACTACCATATTCATCGGTAAAGTACTCGGTGGAATGACCGACGCTCTGCTTCAGGCATGCATATTGCTGGTTATTGGCATTTTTCTCGGCATACCCTTCACCTTCATAAGTGTAGTCCTTACCCTTATTATGCTGTTCTTTTTTGCGGCCGGGCTGGCAAGTCTTGGTCTTATCATCGGTTCATTTCTTGAAAGCCCTGAAGGATTCGGATTGGTATCCAGTTTTGTAGTATATCCGTTGTTTCTGTTGTCGGGGGCGCTTTATTCACTTAATAATCTTTCGACATGGCTTCAGGTACTAACACACGCTGATCCGGCAACTTATGCTGTGGATGGCTTACGCAATGCCATTCTGGGTGTTTCATCGATGCCTTATATTACCAATCTTGGTATTGTGGTCGCTTTCGATATAGGGCTGATTACTATCGGCGCCTGGGCATTCCGAAGAATGAAAATATAGACCATGATGACTGATTAATCCTCTCTTATCAGGTAAATTCTGTTATCCTCTACAAGATATAACATAGGGGCAATCTGTACTTTGGGATAACGCTTTCGCAAACGGGGCACCTCGCTCAAAACGAAATCTATCTCGTTACCGATTTCAAACATAGGAGCATAATTCATAAAATGATCCTCCGCCATTTCCTTTGTCCAGCCGGCATTGCTTATCAGTCCCTCTATAAATTGATTCTTTTTGGAAACCAGATTAACCATACCGCAGCGATTATGACCTATAAGGGCAATCTGCTTTACGCCGCCGACCGCAACAGCAAACGATATTTTAAATTCGCTGTACCGCATATTGGCTCCTCCAGTTCTTATTATAAAAGAGAAGTTATCCGGTATATGCATGTGTTTCCGGTTATCCATGCACATGCCTATCAGCAACTGGGCGGTTGAATATGTCTCAAAAGGTCTGTTGAGGTTATGATATTCCAGAAGAAGACCAATTGGAGTATCCCTGTATTGTTCTGGTATATCAGTTTTACTGTTTATGGCTATAAGTCGATCCATTCTTATGCTTTATATAGGAAACAAATATAGGGGTTAATTACGACAGGAACGTAGAGTTATCCTTAATGAATATCTGTCTTACTCGTATTGAACCAATCACTTAATCCTGCCTGCCGAATATTTCTCACTGTCTTTCTTCTGTCCGTCCGGATACCATTACCATCCCAATATATATGCAAACATAAGGGGCGCCACTATTGTAGCGTCGCTCTCTATTATAAAGCGAGGGGTTTTATCCGACAATTTACCCCATGTAATTTTTTCATTAGGCACTGCACCCGAATAGGAACCATAGCTTGTTGTGGAATCGGAAATCTGACAGAAATAAGACCAGAATGGCGTATCGGTCCTTTCCAGGTCCTGCGAAAGCATAGGCACTACGCAAATCGGGAAATCACCTGCTATACCTCCGCCTATCTGGTAAAAGCCGATGCCTTTTCCTTTGGAATTAGCTGTATACCAGTTAGCAAGCCACATCATATACTCTATACCACCCTTTACTATACCCGGTTGTAATTCCTTTTTTATACAGTAGGAAGCAAAAATGTTGCCCATAGTTGAATCTTCCCACCCGGGTACGATAATGGGTAAATTCTTTTCCGCTGCCGCCATCATCCAGCTGTTCTTCGGATTTATCTGGTAGTGTTTCTTCATTACTCCCGAAAGCAATAACTGATACATATACTCGTGAGGGAAGTAGCGATTGCCGCCGTCAAGGGCTTTTTTCCATATTTTATATATATGCGATTGAATCCTCCTAAACGCCTCCTCCTCCGGTATGCAGGTATCGGTTACCCTGTTAAACCCATGTTCAAGAAGATCCCATTCTTCATCAGGCGATAACTGCCTGTAATGGGGGACCCTTTTATAATGGTCATGTGCCACAAGGTTCATGATGTCCTCCTCCAGGTTCGCCCCAGTACAGGAAATAATATGAATTTTATCCTTACGTATCATTTCAGCCAGCGAGATGCCCAACTCGGCCGTGCTCATAGCGCCGGCAAGGGTAACCATCATTTTACCCTTTTTGTTAAGATGCTCCATATATGCCCTTGAGGCATCAAGCAGGGTTGCCGAATTGAAATGCAGATAATGCTTTTCTATAAAAGCGGAAATAGGTCCCTTTGCCATAGTTCAGAAATTTGACGCAAAAATAGAATCAATTTTTTTGCAAACAACAAAATCTTCATGTTCTCTTCATTTTCATTATATTATTTTGTTCATATAATGTCACACTAATTAACCAATTAACAATTCCAAATTATGAAAAAGACAGGTTTAATTCTCGCTTCGATGCTTCTCTTTGCAGGTTTAACATTCGCACAAGAAGGCACTGCCGCAGGCGCCGGTAAAGCTCATAAAGCAAAAACAGGCACGGCAACCGGTACCAAAGCTAAAAAGGGTTCAGGTACCGCTGTAAAGAAAGTTCCAGCCAGCAAGTCAAAGACAAGTTCTACCTCGACAAGCACCGGAACAGCTAAGTAATTTCCGTCAGAGTAAATTGCTCGTAAAGACCGTCTGCCTGTTGGCGGATGGTCTTTACATTTTTTATATTCCCATGAGCAATTAACTTTGCAATTCAATTTTAAAGATAGAATGATTTCAGTAAACAGTATAACAGTAAACTTTGGCGGCTTCACGCTATTTGAGAATGTAAGCTTCCTTGTAAATTCAAGGGACAGAATAGGTCTGGCAGGTAAAAACGGTTCCGGTAAAAGCACTATGCTCCGGCTTATAGCGGGACTTCAGACACCGGCATCAGGCAGCATAAGCAAACCCAACGGAATCACTATCGCCTATCTTCCGCAAGATATGGTACACCAACATGGAAAAACAGTATTCGAAGAGGCAAAAACCGCCTTTGTCGAAATTCAAAATCTTGACAAACGACTACTGGAAATAAATCATGCCCTAGAAACACGAACCGATTACCAGTCAGATTCATACAGCAACCTTATAAACGAGATAACCGACATTACTCATCGGCTTGAAGTGCTCGGTTCATCAAATATGGATGAAGAGATTGAGAAGAAACTAAAAGGACTAGGTTTCGACAGGAAGGATTTTGACCGCCAAACCTCCGAGTTCAGCGGCGGTTGGCGTATGCGGCTTGAACTGGTTAAACTTCTGTTACAGAAACCCGATGTACTGCTGCTTGATGAGCCCACCAATCACCTTGACATTGAGTCGATGCAATGGCTTGAAGAGTTCATGGAAACTTTTGCAGGTGCGGTCGTTCTTATCTCACACGACAAGAAATTTCTCGATAACGTTACCACACGCACTATCGAAATTTCCAATAAGAAAATATATGATTACAAAACCAACTACAGCCATTACCTGTTACTGCGAACGGAAAGACGTGAACAGCAGATGGCTGCCGCAAGAAACCAGCAGAAGATAATAAACAAAACGCAGGTGCTTATTGATAAAAACCGCGCCAAGGCAAGCAAAGCTGCGTTTGCGCAGTCGCTTATAAAAAAGCTCGACAGGATGGAAAAGGTGGAAGTGGATGAGGAAGATATTTCATCCATTCACTTCAAATTCCCGCCCCCGAAACACAGTGGGAAAATAGTTCTGACAGTAAAACATGCCGGCAAAAGCTATGACGATAAACAAATATTTGCCGATGCAAATTTTATTCTCGAAAAGGGCGACCGGATTGCCTTTGTCGGTAGAAACGGCGAAGGGAAAACGAGTATGATGAAAATAATCGCCGGACAAACTGAATTTACGGGCACCGTGCAACTTGGGCATAGCGTTCTGATGGGTTACTTTGAGCAGGACCAAGCGGAAAAACTTGATTCCGATAAAACAGTTTTCGACACCATCGACGAACTTGCCGTAGGAGAAATAAGAGGCAGGATTCGTAATCTGCTTGGCGCTTTCCTCTTCAGCGGCGAAGATGTGGATAAAAAAGTAAAAGTATTAAGCGGCGGTGAACGCGGGCGGCTCGCGCTCTGTAAATTATTACTTCAACCTTATAATCTGCTCCTGCTCGATGAGCCCACCAACCACCTCGATATACGCTCCAAGGATATTCTGAAGCGCGCACTTCTTGATTATACCGGAACGTTGATTATCGTCTCTCACGACCGCGATTTTATGGACGGATTGGTAACAAAAGTTTATGAGTTCCGCGAAGGACATGTTAAAGAACATCTTTGCGATATTAACGAATTTATGCGTAAGCGGAAGCTCGAACGGCTTACCGAATTGAAAACATTCGGCAACGGCCGATCCGTCTCACCTGTTCAATTCTCCGAAAACGGTAATAAAACCCTTAACCCCGGCAAGAAAGAAACAACCCAACTGCAAGAAGATAATCTGAAGAAGATAGCGAAGAGGGTAAAGAGAATAGAGGAAGACATAGAAGAACTTGAAAAGAGAAAATCAGCAGCAGATAAGAAAATCAATACTCCCGGGTTCTATGAAAGCGAAGATACAGTAGCATTCTTTGGCGACTACAACCGTTTGAAAGCAGAGTTGGACGAAAAATTCACTCTTTGGGAGGAACTTAGCCGGCAGCTTAACGCTTTGAACTGATAAGCAACGAAATATCATTAATGCTCACTTAATGCAAATCAGGTGAGTGCATTATACATTCCGCATATCCAACTAATAGCGCCATAAAATTAGCAGTGATTAAACCGGTTTTCCTAAATCGATTTAACTGTTCATAAAAAAATATTTTCCATGCCTTGTTTTATTGACTGAAACTTTATACATTTGCCTGTTCAATTAAAATTCTTTTATGAAGAAAATTATACTCGTTCTATTCGCCTTCATATCGCTTTGTAGCGTTCCTCTTGCTGCCCAGGACTGGGTTAGTATGATGCGTGACCCTCATGCAAATGTTCACGCAGTTCAGAACGCTTTTAAGATGTGGTACAGCAGAAACCACAAACCGGACAAGGTAAAAGCCGGAGCTCCAAAGGATAAGGAGGATGAAGAAGACGAATGTTACGAATTATTCAAAAGGTGGGAGTGGTTTAATGTTCCGCGCGCCACACCTAACGGCACCCGCGCCGATTTTAATCTGGTTGGAAGAGAATATCGAAATTACCTGCAACAACATCCTGTCCTGTCCCCACATCAACAACATGGACCTCTGCGCCCAAATGCCGGTTCTTGGACTTATGCAGGTAATACACAAGTTCCTTCCAATAGCAATACCGGTTTCGGGGGTGATGGAAGAGTAAACCGTATACGGTTTATGCCCGGTAATTCAACAATAATGTTCGCTTGCGCTGCATCCGGCGGTTTATGGAAATCTACTAACGGCGGCGCAAGTTGGTCAACCAATACCGACCAGCTTGGCGATCTTACCACAAGCGATGTGGCTATTAACCCTCTTAATACAAATATAATGTACCTCGCTACAGGCGACGGCGATGGAATTCAATCGATCTACCCCGACCCGGCAACCATAGGAGTGCTAAAGTCAACCGACGGCGGTTTAACATGGAACGCCACCAGTTTATCCTATACCCTCGCTAATGCCGGTGCAAACTATTACGATGTGAACGAATTGATTATTGACCCGAATGATACAGCTGTTATTATCGCAGCTACAACAATGGGCATTTACAGAACTGCCAATTCGGGTTCAACATGGACACTGGCAACGGGTACAGGGTCGGGCAATGCAACATGGTTCCATTCAATTGCCTTTCATCCGGGAAATCCAAACGTTGTATATGCTTCTACTTCAAATGTTATATCAGGTGTGGGAGGTAATTTTTATCGCTCCGTTAACAATGGTGTCAGTTGGACTAATATAACTAATGGACTCCCATCCAATGCACAAGCGGAAGGAATGGCGTTAGCGGTAACAGCAGCCGATAGCTCTATAGTGTATGTACTTGCTGACAGAACAAACACTTACGATTATCAAGGGCTTTATGTCTCTAATAATGACGGGGTTTCTTTTACAAAGCAATCAGGTAATCCTACACTTCCCAACATTCTTGGCAATAATGACGCCTTCGGACCAGGTTACGGATATGGTCAGGGTTGGTACGATTTAACTCTTGCCGTTTCACCAACCAATAAGGACTCAATTATGGTCGGCGGAATAGACACTTACCTCTCAACAGACGGAGGCGTTACGTGGACGCAGAGTTCCGATTGGCTTGCAAACGGCGCACCGTTTGTTCACGCCGACATTCACCATATAGAACCGGTACCGGGCAATTCCCTTGGTTTTGCTGTCGGGTGCGATGGGGGTGTTTTCATTACCACCAATGGCGGACCAAACTTCTCTGACATCAGCAACAATCTTGAAATCGCACAACAATATTCAATCGGTCCGGCGGCGAATGTGGCAGGCAGGTGGCTTACCGGCTGGCAGGATAACGGAACAAACCTCTCCACTTCACCCTGGTCGCAGGTGCTGGGCGGAGATGGAATGGTATGCTTTATCGATTGGTCAGTTCCTGGTGCTACCACATTCTATGCAGAGAACCCCAACGGAGCTCTCCAGCAGTCAACAAATTCAGGTGGTACATGGAACAATATTACCACAGGCATTACGGAAGGCGGTCCCTGGGTTACTCAATGGTGTCAGGACCCAAAAACGGCTGCAACCCTTTATAGCGGATTCAGGAATGTCTGGAAATCAACAAACCAGGGAGGCAGTTGGACCAAGATTGGAACCTGGGGTACGAGTTCTATTACTGCGTTGGTTGTAGATTCCGCGAATCCTAGTTATATATATGCCGCCCAGTCAAATATGATACAATATACTACAAACGGTGGCACATCATGGACTAATATTACCGGCTCACTTCCGGTTGGTTCTGCAAATATTACAGCCATAGCGGTAAACGCCAAAGCACCCTCCCATGTCTGGGTTACCTTCTCCGGCTATTCATCGGGAAATAAAGTGTTTTATTCGACTAATTTTGGAGGTACGTGGACTAATGTATCAACCGGACTTCCTAATCTTCCGGTCAACTGTATAGTATCTCAAAGCAATAGTCCTAACGGCGTTTATATCGGAACAGACCAAGGGGTTTATTACAATGATACTGTACTGAATAGCTGGACATTCTATAACACCGGCTTACCAATGGTGATGATAGGTAACCTTGCCATTTACAAACCGGGTCAAACCCTTCTTGCTGCAACCTATGGAAGAGGAACATGGTCAACGCCGCTTTACTCCGGAGCCTGCGTACCTCCAACGGTAGCAGCGAGTAATACAAGTGTAAAGTGCAATGGCGGCAATACTGGAACAGCGTCTTGTACTGCGACTGGAGGCACCCCCCCTTATACATATAACTGGACACCGAGCGGTGGCACTAATGCCACAGCAATAGGACTTTCGGCGGGAACTTATACAATAACTGTTGCCTCTTCCGGCGGATGCACCGCCTCAGCAACAACAACTATAACGCAACCGGCAGTACTTACTGCAACAACTACTGCCACACCAACTGCATGCGCTAGTAATACCGGTACGGCAAGCGTAACAGTATCCGGCGGCACCCCGGCATACGGGTATAACTGGGCTCCGTCAGGCGGCACCAATGCCACCGCAACAGGATTATCAGCAGGGACATACACCATAACGGTAACCGATGCGAACAGTTGTACAACGACA
>JAKAOA010000048.1 GCA_021823405.1 Bacteroidota bacterium
TCCGATCTAAACGAAGGGAAAAGTAAGGAATATAGAAAAAGAAAATTGAAATCTGCATACCCTCCCCTTGTGGAAGGGGAGGGCAGGGTGGGGTCTTAAATAAGGTTTTTAAGGAACGACTATTTAGCCCAAACCCAAGCACTTTTGTATCAAAGTTGGCGATAAAGGCATTGCCGGCGCGCCCGACCTTGATAAAGAGGCGCTGCGCCTTGTGCAGGATATGCCGCCATGGATACCGGGCGAGCAAAGCGGGCATAAGGTAAGGGTTCAGTTCAACCTGCCGGTGAAAATAAGCGTGCAATAACGCAATATAGAGAAGTATAGTTCTTATTTTAAAAGAACTGTAAAGGTAAGAGATGGCGCGGCGGTAAAGCCGTTCAGCGTTGCAATAGGGTTAATAGTCGGGGTAAAATGCGCACTGATGTCGTCGCTCATGTTAAAGTTAAAAAACTGTGCGTCCACTTCTGCGTCCACAAGGTTCAGCACATATACAAAGGTAGCGCCTATTACCGATAAATCGCGGTTGTAATGCCACTGGTCGCGCAGGGTGGTGAGCTGCACGGTGCTGTATTGCTGGTATTGGTCTATGCCGCCGTTGTTGCGTATTTCAAGCGCATTCTGTATGGCTGTATACTGCTGGTTGTTGGTGATGATAAAGTAAGTCATAACCCCCAGCCCTGCATATATAATGGGTATCTTCCAGTATTTATGGTTGTACGCCTGCCCCAGTCCGGGCAACAGCGCGGAATATAGCAGGGCTTTTTTGGGGGAATGGATTTTTGGTTTTGGGATTTGCGCCGAATCGCCTCTATCGGTATAAACTGCAGGAGCAGCCGTTACGTTTGCTTTCGATTTTGCCGAATCTTTATTATCCTTTAACGAATCCGTTTTTTGGGCTAAGACGCATGGACATGAGAAAATTAAGAACAGGAAGAGCGGGAGGCATTGAAGGCGTATCCGGGTTATGAATGGTGCGCCGCTCATCATTTATGAATTGTTCATAATTAGCCGCTGTGCAATATCCTGCAACTGGCGGTCGGAATTGAATGTAATTACCAGCTTTCCTTTTCCGTTACCGGTTCTTGCGAGTTTTACTTTGGAGTCAAGCCGCTCTGCTAATTCTTTTTCTATATCAAGGTCTGACTGCGAAGGGGGAGCGTTTTTCGCTTGCGAACGTCCCTGTTTTTTAGCTTCCTTAGCCAGAGATTCCGTTTCCCGTACGCTCAACGATTGGTCTAATATCTTATCGAACATACTCAACTGTGCGGCTGGATTATCGATATTAATAAGGGCTTTGGCGTGTCCCATAGTCAGTTTTCTTTCCCGCAGGGCGAGTTGTATCACAGGCGGCAGTTTCAGAAGCCGCAGATAGTTGGATATGGTTGTACGGTCGAGGGCTACGCGTTCCGAGAGGTTTTCGTGAGTCAGTCCGCATTCTTCTATCAGACGGCTGTATCCCAGTGCAACCTCAACGGGGTCGAGGTCTTCCCGGTGAGTATTTTCGATGAGCGCCATTTCGAGCATGCTTTGGTCGTTGGCTACTCTTACATAAGCCGGCGCTTCGGTGAGCCCAGACATTTGCAGCGCTTTCAGCCGTCTTTCGCCCGATATAAGCTGGTAGCGGTTATCGCTGATTTTTCTTACTGTAATGGGCTGTATAAGTCCGTGCTGCCCAATGGAGTCGGCGAGGGTCTGCAGGGCTTCTGCATTAAACCGGCTGCGCGGCTGGAAGGGGTTGGCTTCAATCTGTTCAACCGGTATCTGAAATATACCGCCAGGGTTAGGAACTGGGCGGGATACGGCGGCGCCTGTATTGCCATTGCTTTCGAGCAGTGCGCTCAAGCCCCTGCCGAGTGATTTTTTTTTCGTGGTGTTCATTAACGTTCTGTAATTCGGTTCTTAATATTTCGGTTGCTCTATGTTCTTTGCAAAGATAGTTTTTTCGCTCAAATCTTTTCAAGTCGCCTGACTGGTGGATAGATTTGGCGGCTGGCGCAATAGGGTTTAATAAAAGGAGCGGCGCTTGTTTAACCGTACCGTTCCGATTTCAGTTTTCCTCTGCGTTCATCACCTTTTCGCTCTGCTTGAGCCGCGTCATCTTATTCTTCTGGAGTATTTCGCGCGCCAGGTGCAGATAATTCAGCGAACCCCGTGAGGCGGCATCGTGCATGATGATGGTTTTGCCGAAGCTGGGCGCCTCCGACAGTTTAGTGTTGCGGTGCACTATGGTTTGGAACACGATATCCTGAAAGTGGGTTTTTACCTCTTCCACCACTTGGTTGCACAGGTTCAGGCGTCCGTCGTACATGGTAAGCAGAATACCCTCCATTTCAAGGTCGGTGTTCAGCCGTTCCTGCACTATCTTCACTGTCTGAAGCAGCTTGCCCAATCCCTCCAGAGCAAAATATTCGCACTGTATGGGTATCAGAACGGAGTCGGCGGCAGTAAGGGCGTTAATAGTTATAAGACCGAGCGACGGCGAGCAGTCAAGGATGATAAAGTCGTAATCGTTTTTTATTTTGGCGAGAGCCGCCTTGAGCATTTTTTCGCGGCTGGGCAGGTTTATTATCTCTATCTCGGCGCCCACAAGGTCGATATGGGCGGGCAGCAGAAAGAGGTTCGGCGTGTCGGTAGGAAGTATGGTATCGCGCGGTTCCACGTTGTCTATAATGCACTCGTAAACGCTTGTTTTAATTGTTTTGGGGTCGTGTCCTACGCCCGATGTTGCGTTTGCCTGCGGGTCGGCGTCAACGAGCAGGGTTTTGTGTTCCAGTACTGCGAGTGCGGCGGCAAGGTTGATGGAGGTGGTGGTTTTACCCACTCCTCCTTTCTGATTGGCTACGGCTATTATTTTTCCCATGAAATTAGTTGATTAGAGTTATTTAATAGATATTGCTTTTTTTTGGAATGAGGCCTTTATATCGAATTCAAATAAGTCAATTGGTATTTTCAAAGTATCATTAACGGCAAACCTTAGTTTATCGTCTATTACTTTACCTACAATTATAGCTCTTACCTCCGAACAATTTTCTTCATACTGTTTAATATAACCAACATATCGTAATGTCTGCCCTACTACTTTATCTGCCGTTCTTCCTTTCTTTAATTCTATAACAACGCATTTTCCATATTTATCTCTTGCAAATAAATCAATTCTGCCGACCTGGGTTTCCTTTTGCCTTTTTACCAGAACTAAACCCTTTTCCAACTCCTCTAAATTATTTTCAAGAACATCTTCTAATAATTTTTCATCCAATAAAATACTTCTATACATTTTCTCATCTAATTCAACCTTTAAACCTCTCTTTTTCTTTTCACTTATGAAAGATTCAGCAGCTGCGATATCTGAAATGTCCATGTAGTAATCTTTAGCGTATTCGCCCGAAGTCTGGCTTGAATTTTCACCATAATAGAGAAACCAATCCTTTTCTTCCTTAAAATCAATCCACAATTCATTTTTATCGAAATATTTTATAAAATCTTTTGCTTTACTCTTACTTCTTAGCGCCAACCCTGTATCATATTTAATTAACGATGATAAACCAAATGACTGTAAGGCATAAGATCTGTCCAATTTAATGGTATTATAAATCGATGATCTTCGAGATTTAATTCCCTTGGATTGTACATTAGTTTTTCTTAAAGCTGAGTGCAATTTTATCTTGATATTTTCCGGTGTTTTTCTATACTTTTCAATCCATTCAACCGCTTTAAATATTCCGTCGTTATTTTGCTGTTTTGCAATAAATAATAAATATTCATCCTTTGAAATGTACTTATAATCCAAATTCAACAAAACATTCGTAATAAAGTATATCGGATTAACATGAAGAATCGAAAATTTAGCAGGGAATGTGGGATTATAAATTTGATATCTTTCTAATTGTTTTTTAATTATTTTGGAATCGTTGCTTTTAATAAATTTTATCCCTTGATTTGTTAGAAGAATATTAACATCATCGTTAACCCAAGCAAATCCGAGGGCGGAACATACAGCCTTAAACATTCTTCCAATAGCAGCGCTGTCTCCATCCTTTTTTCTATCAAATAATTTCTTCTTTTCTAATTCTCTAACGAATTTCTTCTGACAATCCGACCAGTTTGTTCCTTCAAATTTTTCAAGTACTTTCAGCCTCTTTTTCATTAAAGGAACATTCTTTTCCATGATTGTCATTGCTTTAGGGATGTACCAGTATGCATCATCGGCTATATATTCCTCATAATAATTTTCCCAATCTTCAGGTATTTTCATTTTATTAAAATAGTTGTGCTTCAGGCAATACAGATGTTGGTTTCCTACTTTTTGAAGGCATCTTAATTTTATCAATAATTAAAGAATATGGTGTGCCTGGTATCTGCTCTCTAATGCGCTTTTCTGCCATGTTACAATAATCAATATTCAAATCTATTCCGATATATCTTCTTTTCATTTGTGCTGCAGCTAAGCAGGTTGATCCTGAACCGCTAAACATATCCAGCACTATATCACCTTCAAACCCCATCTCTGGAACCTCTTTAAATGTATACATCGCAATTAATCTTCGTGGTATTTCAGTCGGAAATGGGGCAGGATGACCCTTGGTTCTTTGTACATCGGTTGGCATAATAGGCCAAACTTGCATACTTAAATTAAGCCATTCTTCTTGGGTAATCTTACTTTTTTCTTTTATTGCCGATGCGACCTTTGGAGGTTTACCATCTTTAACGAAAACATTAATAAATTCGATAGTATTATCTTCGTAAATATTAGGCGGATACGGGTAACTTCCGAACATTTTCTTAGTTGTTTGCTTTTGCCAAATATAGAGACTGAATCTATGTAACTGCCTTGTATATGTAGATTTTAAGATTTTAAATTCAATATCATTAGAAATATTCAATAACTTGCGATTATGAGTCGAATCATCAATCTTTTTTGATAATGGTACAATGGGGGTTACAATCGCTAACTTGCCGTTTGGTCTTAGTACTCTTTGCGCTTCGGCATTGATTCTCAACATTTGTTCGAGATATTCATCATAGCTGCCTTGCCCATACTGTCCTTCCATTTCGTAATCTATCAAATTCCAGTAAGGAGGGCTTGTTACTATCAAGGCAATGCTATTGGAATGTATCTCCTGCATTTCTCTTAGCGCATCGCCGCAAATTATTTTATTTATGTATTTGTTCATAGTTAATATTCTTTTGTCTCTCCTATCTTCAGAAAATCTATTTTCTTTCCCGCATTTTCAAATTTTTGCTGTGCGGCGGCGGTGTCTATTTTTATCAGGTCGAAGGTGTTGTAGTGCATTCCTATAATGCGGTTGCAGTTTACGAAACCTGCCGCCTTTATAGCGTCATCCACCCCCATGGTGAAGTTATCGCCGCAGGGCAGCATGGCGAAGTTAAGCGCGTATGCTTCGCCTATCAGTTTCATGTCGTATGTGAGGGCTGTGTCGCCTGCGAAATAAAATGAACAGTCGGGCGAGCTAACCACGAAACCGCCGGGATTACCGCCGTTGGCTCCGTCGGCAAAGCTGCTGGTGTGTATGGCGTTCACACTCTTGAATGTAATGCCTGAATGAGTGAATGAGCCGCCGGTGTTCATGGGGCGGAAGTTTTTTATTCCTTTTGCGGCGAAGTGCATGCAAATTTCGTAGCACGAGATAATCATCGCCCCTGTATTCAGGGCTATGGCGAGGGCGTCGAGCACATGGTCTTCGTGGGCATGAGAGAGCAGAATATAGTCGGCTTTTATATCTTTAATGCGGATGGCTGAAGCAAGCGGATTACCGGTAATAAAAGGATCGAAGAGCAGGTTTTTGCCTGCTGTATTAACCCCCATGCAAGAATGTCCGTAGTAGGTAACTTTCATAATATCGGCTGACAGTTTAGGATAGAATTCGGGGTTTGTCTTTTAATTTTTGCGAATTTAGTTCTTGTTTTTTGAAAAATTGAACAGAGGAAAGAAAATTTATTAACAAACGCCTGTCGCAAATCGGTTACCGCAGTCAGCCGCTGTTACAGGCAAGCGTTTAATCTACCCCCATATATTTATGGCTTTGCAGCGATATTTGCCAATGGGGATTCACCTTTACGAACTCTATAATAAGAGGCAGAACTTCTTCCTTTACACTCCATTCGGGTTGCAGCAGCAGGCGGCATTTTTTTGTAACCGAGACCGCATTTTTTTTCGCCCAGCGAAGGTCGTCCCTGTTATGCACTATTACTTTCAGTTCATCGGCTTTTGCAAGAGATTCTTTCAGAGCAGGTTTTCTTTTCTTCGGCGACAGGCATACCCAATCAAATGAGCCCTTAATCGGATATGAGCCCGAAGTTTCGAGATGGACTTTAAGCCCCGCTTTTTTAAGCGCTTTTGTGAGCGGTGTAAGGTCATATATCGCAGGTTCGCCGCCTGTTATCACCGCCATTGGTGCGCCGGAAAGCAAAGCCCGCAGCGCAATTTCGCGCACCTGCATCCATTGATCGTCTTTCACCTTCCAGCTCTCCTTTACATCGCACCAGTGGCACCCAACGGGACAGCCCGCAAGCCGGATGAAGTAAGCGGCTTTTCCGGTATGCGCGCCTTCGCCCTGTATGGTGTAAAACTGCTCCATTACCGGCAGCGCACTAGCTTGCTTTATTGAGAATATTTCATTCATGGAGAGTGCAAAGGTAGCCAAACGGCGCCATACTTTTACAGATTATGCCCACTACAATTGAACCCGATAGCTATCGGGTTGTAAAAATGCACAAATTCAAAGCATCGGTATAAGTGTTCGCAGAAGTATTTTGCTTTTCGCCACCGCTATAACTATGGCGGCACGCGGTCGCAAAATCGCTTACGGGCAGTATAAAAAAGGAGTATTTTTGTCGGGAATGGATGATTTGGATTTACGCATTTCGCTTATTTATTATTCCCGCAGAGAGGGCGCTGCGTCAAAACCCGCCTTTTTAATTACGTTCGCAATGGCTCTTTTCCCTTATATCATGTTATTCTGCCTGCTGCTGTTATGGGCGCAATGCCTTGCCCAACCGCAGGATGATACCGTTTGCCATGAAAAAAGGGATGCTAAAAACCTGATTGTAAACGGGCTTAAAGAGGGCTGCTGGGTGGAGTATCTCGATAATTTACTTCATCCGGTACCCGATTCCGATGCGCCATACTATATGCTTACCGACTACCGGGCGGGCGTACCGCAGGGTGTTGCCTTGCAGTTTACACGTAACGACAAGCTTTATTATAGAATCCCCTTTATCAATGGCTTGAAGGACGGTCTTGCGGTTGGTTATGACGAGAACGGAAAGGTGAATGAGGAAGTTCCTTATACAAATGGCGAAATGAACGGCATTAAAAGGGATTTTTATCCCGATGGCAGTGTGATGAATGAATATCCTTATCTGCACGACAGTATAGAAGGGGTTGTAACCACTTACTATCCCGATGGCAAACCGGAAATGACCGTACCATACGTGCATAACAGGGTAAACGGTATGGAAAAAAGTTATTATGAAAACGGTCAGGTATCAGATGAAACGCCTTATATCAACGGTAAGAGAAATGGAACAGGCAAGGGATTTTTCGCCGACGGCGATGTGGAGCGCGTATCGCAATACAAGGACGATTTACCTGTAGGGGCGGAAGAGGAATTTTACCCTGGAGGCAAGCAATCGCAGGAGAATATCTATTCGGGTGAAGACAGCCGCATTACCAAAATGTATTATGAAACAGGCGTTCTGAAATCGGTGATCTCATACAGCAACTACGAAAAGAACGGCATTGAGAGGGATTATGATGAAGACGGCAAGCTATTGAGTAATATAAGTTATACCGACGACCAAAAAGACGGGAATGATAGCGAATTTTACGAAAGCGGGCAAGTGTGGCGTATTACCCCTTACAGCGGCGGCGCGATAAACGGGGTTCAGACCACCTACTACAAAACCGGAAAATTAATGGTTCAGTCGCCATATCAGTCGGATACCATGGAGGGAGTGGAGAAAATATTTTTTGAAAACGGGAACGTTCAGATGGAAACGCCATACAGTTCAGGACTAAAAAACGGAATGGTGAAGCTGTACGATGACAGCGGCAATCTGCTGGAAGAAGACAGCTATAGGCATGGGATTTTTTTATATGCAAAAAAGCACACGGAACGCAAAAAAATAAAACGGTAAAAAATAAAATAAAAAGATGTGCGGAATAAACGGAATATTCGGGTTGGAAGACGGAGCGAGGGCTGAAGAAATTGTAGTCCGCATGAACAGCGCCCTTGCCCACCGCGGTCCGGATGATGAAGGAACATTTAGAGGCAGCGGAGTAGTGCTCGGTCATCGCCGCCTGTCTATCATAGACCTGTCGAAGAGCGGCAGCCAGCCGATGACTACCCCTGACGGGCGATATACGATAGTATATAACGGAGAGTTGTACAATTATAAAGCCCTGAAGCTGGAACTGCAACGAGCCGAAGCAGGAGCAGATGCCGTACCGTATCCGTTCAGAACGCAAACCGATACCGAGGTAATACTGGCGGCATACTTGCGCTGGGGAACGAATTGCCTTACACATTTTAACGGCATGTTCGGCTTCGCTATTTGGGATAACCGAGAACAGACGCTTTTTATAGCCCGCGACCGGCTTGGCATAAAGCCGCTCTATTATTGGGCAGGCGGTAATGTTTTTGCTTTCTCGTCGGAACTGCGCGCACTGCTCGAAACCGGTATGATGCCCCGAAAAACCAATCTGACTGCGCTGAACGACTATATCTCGTTTCAAACCGTTCACGCCCCGCTTACCATTATAGACAATATAAAAATGATGCTTCCCGGACATTATGCAATGGTTGGCAAAAGCAAATCGGCGGAAGATATACAGCCCGTAAAGTACTGGAGTCCGCTTGATGCGGAGGAAGATAAACAGGTAAAGCCGTATAAGGAGATATGCCGCGATATTAGAGAGTTGCTGACTTCGGCGGTAGAACTGCGGCTGGTATCAGACGTACCATTCGGGGCGTTTCTTTCGGGGGGAATAGATTCGGGTATTATTGTTGCGCTTATGGCGCAAATAATGAACAGGAGGGTGAAAACCTTTACGGTGAGTTTCAGCGAAAAGGAATTTGACGAAGCGCCTTATTCGCGTCAGGTAGCCGAAAAGTATGGAACCGACCATCATAACATAAACCTGTCGGCGGAAGAATGCCTTGAAGAACTGCCGGCGGCGCTGGCTGCAATGGACCACCCCGGAGGAGACGGTATAAACAGCTACATAGTATCGAAGGCGGCAAAGGAAGAGGGTGTAACTATGGCGCTGTCGGGGTTGGGAGGCGATGAACTGTTTGCGGGATATCCTCTGTTCAGGCGCCTCTACCGCCTTGAAAAGATAAAAGCGCTGTCGCCGCTGCTAAAGCCCATGCTTGCGCCTCCCGCCGCTCTTTACTATGCGCTGAAATCATCGCCGGCATCCGCCAAGCTTAAAGAATTGTCCATGCTGCCCGATTGGAACCTGGACCATACCTATTTTTTAAGCCGTCAGGTTATATCGCGGGAGCAGGCGATAAAAATGCTGAACTGCAAAGCGACTTATGAACGGGATGCTGAATTCAGTTCACTGCAGGGTATATTGTCGAGGATTTCCACTGCCGAACTGAATCATTATCTGCCCGATATACTGCTGCGCGATACCGACCAGTACAGCATGGCGAATGCTCTTGAGGTTCGCGTTCCGTTCCTCGATTACCGGCTTGTGGAGTATGTTTTAGCTCTTAATGATAGGGTTAAATATCCTCACACGCCAAAAAAGCTGCTCGCCGACGCCTTTGGCGCCCTCCTGCCGCCTGCCATTTTGGAGAGGAAGAAGACAGGGTTTACGCTGCCTTGGAAGCGATGGATGAAGAAGGAACTGATGACCTTCTGTGAAGGTAATATCAAAAACTTTGCTGAACGGGATGGCTTTAACCGCGAGGAGATATTGAAATTATGGAATGGATTTTTACGCAATGATAGCGCAACGCCGTGGTATAAGGTTTGGCACCTGGCTGTTCTTGAAAACTGGCTGGAAAAAAATAAGGTGGAGTGCTGAAATGGGGCGAACGGACAGATTGAAGAGGATTAAATTGTTTTGCATCTATCCCTCAAAAGACACTTTTATAGCACGGAATTAAGAATGAGTAACAAAAGTATGGAAAAATGAACAAACAAACGGAAAGAAGGATTATATTAGGTGAATTGCGGATGGGAGTTTCTGCATGTTAAAAATTCAAATCGGTACAACTACTCATTTTCATCCTCACTCTCGCTCTGATATTCTTGCCCTCGGAGGGAATCAAAATCATATCCATGTCTGCCTTGAACATTTTTTTAAGCGGCAATGTTGGTATCTTTTTATAGATTAGTAACCATTCTCTTATTTAAGGTCATAAATTTGTTTCCAAATAAAAAGATCTATAAAATGGAAGTATTAGATGAAAACGAATTAAAAACTAAAAATATCAAGACGGAATATTCGGCTTTTGAAGATTTAATTCCAATGAATAAAATCTTGAACGAAGATTGTGTAAAGGGTATGAAAAAATTACCAGATGGTTGTATTGACTTGGTTGTTACTTCGCCCCCTTACGATTCTATCAGAGATTACAATGGGTTTAATATTAACCTGCACGAGACAGGAAAAGAAATTTTTCGTATTTTGAAGGAAGGCGGTATTGCCGTAATGGTCATTCAAGACCAAACAAAAAATTTTGGAAAGTCGCTTACATCCTTTCGTACTATCGTAGATTGGTGCGATAACATCGGGTTCAAATTGTTTGAAACAGTAATTTACAAAAAGCATGGCGCAGAAGGCGGCTGGTGGAAAACAAGATTCAGGGTTGACCACGAGTACATTCCTGTATTTTTGAAAGGAGAACGCTGGAAATACTTTAATAAAAATCCATTAAAAATTAAATCAAAGTGGGCAGGTGCAACAATGACGGGTTGTGCAACACGATTGACTAATGGCCAAACTTTGAGTTCAAAAAAGGTTACGATAAACCCGACAAAATGCAGAGGTACGATTTGGGATTATACAACTTGCGGAGACGGAACACGATTGAAACATGAACATCCTGCAACATTCCCTGACCGCTTGCCGGTTGATTTTATTCAATGCTTTTGCCCTCCCGGTGGTATCGTTCTTGACCCCTTTATGGGAAGCGGGACAACTGCCTTAGCTGCTATTACATTGGAAAGAAATTATATTGGCTTTGATATTTCTAAAGAATACTGTAACCTTGCTGAAAGAAGAATAAAAGATGAAGGAAAGAAACATCAAATGCGACTCACGCTGTTAGAATAAATTATTGCTCTTAGTATATTCTATTTGTTTGGTTCCTGTAATTGCAAATGAAATCGGATTCACTTTGAGAATTGTTGCATAGCTATTGCCATTTAATTTTCCAACAGGAATAATATCTTTTTCTAAATTTGTTACTTGTAAATCGTCCATTATCCAATTTGTATTTATAAATTTCCACCCGGTTAAATCGCTTAAAAAATTTATCAGTTTCAAACTTCTATTGCGCAAATCATCGGAGAACGAATTATTTTTGATTTCTGTGATTTTTATTTTATCACCTCCTCTTTTCCCACCGGCAATCAATCTGAACTCTTCAAATATTTTTTCTAAATCATGCATCATTGTAGAAATTTTTTGGGATGCAAAAATATTCAAAAGGGAAGCAATTGGGCTATTTTCATTTTTTGCATTTAGAAAGTATAACCAACTTATACAATTTTCCGGGTAATTCAATAAATTCTTGAAAGTCCCGTCGACATAAAGTAGGACTGTCACGGCTGACTTTGGAACGTAAAATTCAACTTTGGTTCGTGCAATGCACATTAGTAGATGGATAGTTGCAAGAGGGTATTTTAAGACGAAATTTTTATTTGCATCAAACCCACGGATATTGTTTGGATTAATGCAATTTGAAAAATTATTCCAGTTATTAGGACGGGAATTCTTATTGTAGAGAAGCATGTGCTGTCCAATACTCTTGCAACTCGTCCTAAAAATCTCTATATCAAGAAAAACGCAGTAGGATGGGTTTATTTTTTTCTTTAATGCCAATTCTTTTCCATCATAATATCCAACTATTTCCCAGTTAAAAAAAGCAGACATAAAAAGCCCGCAAAGAATTCCATCTGTATCAGGGCTAATTATACATTTTTTGTCTCGCTCAACTATCCAAGGAAAATCATTAATTATAGTTCCGTAATCTATAACGCTGGTTATTTCTTTTTTGGTAATTTCCATTTAAAGTAGTTAAAGTATTATTGGTTGATTTATTTAAACAATCTTTGTTAAATAATAAACAAAGTTAAGAAAATTTAACTTTAACTTTATATCCATATTGAAACGTAATAGTATAGAATTGACAGACTATGGATACGGATTTTTTTATTTTTGAGTGCTAAATATTTTCCTATAAGCAACAGAGCAGAATTAAAAAGTGTCTTTTGAGGGATAGGTGCGAATTGTTTTTATGGCTTTTATCATCCCTTCCGCAGGACGTCTTTCATAATACAAAGTTAAAACGAATTTATTAACTTTGGCGTTTGACGGCTTTATTATTTCCGCAAAAGAAAAAAATCATGTACATTAGAAAGTGAAAAAGAAAATACTGCTTTTTTCCGATTGGTTTTACCCGGGCTTTATGGCGGGCGGACCTATTCAATCTTCATTTAACCTTATCACGCACCTTAAAAATTATTACGATTTTTCAGTGGTTACGCGCGACACCGACTATACCGACGCGGTGCCGTATAATAATATTAAAAGCGACGAGTGGAATACCCTTCCCAACGGGATGCGCGTCTATTATTTCTCGCAGCGAAAACTGAATATTACGAATATGAGACGGCTTATAAAAACCGAAGAGTTCGACATCGCTTATCTGAACAGCATGTATTCGCCCCGGTTTACGGTAATGCCGTTATATCTGCTCGCCAAAATGAATAAGGAGGTGATAATAGCTCCGCGCGGTATGCTTGCCCCTAGCGCCATAGCCATTAAGAGCTGGAAGAAAAAGCCGTTTTTGCTCTGGCTGAAGAACAGCAACCTGATAAAGGATATTACCTTCCATGCCGCCTCGCTTCAGGAAACAAAACATATAGCAAATGCGTTCGGTGATACCATAACCGTAAAATTAGCTCCCAACCTGCCGCATAAAATGGAAGCGGCTCCATTCATACCGCGCAAAAAAGAACAGGGCGAAGTTCGTTTCTTAAGCATTGCACGGGTGTCGCCCGAAAAAAATTTACTGTACGCTCTGGAATTATTGCAGCGCATAAAAGGCAAAGTGAAGTTCAATATCTACGGACCGGTGTACGATTATGCTTACTGGGAAAAATGCAAGGCGTTACTTAATAAACTACCGGATAATGCGGAGGTGAATTACCTGGGTCCTGTGGCAAAGGAAGATACGCCCGCCTGTTTTAAAAACGCGCATTTTTTACTGATGCCCACAAGGGGTGAGAACTTCGGTCATACCATACTGGAGGCGATGATGTACGGCTGCCCGGCTATCATAAGCGACCAGACGCCATGGGTAAAATTAGAGGAGGTAAAAGCGGGCTTCGACCTGCCGCTTGACAACAAAGCCGCCTTTATCTCCGCCGTTCAGAAAACCGTGGAGATGGATTCGGATGAATATAAGGCATGGAGCGAAAACGCCCGCCAATTCGCGCTTAACTTTATAAATAACCCTGACCTGCTTCAGCAAAGCATTGAATTATTCCGAAATTGAGAGATATAATGCGCCGGCATTTAACTATAGCCGTTGGAACATGACTAAAATAAGCATAATAACCGCCTGCCTGAACAACGCCGCCACTATTGAAGATACGGTGAAATCGGTTCTCGGGCAGGATTATCCCGGCGTGGAATTCATAGTGGTCGACGGCGCTTCCGCCGATGGCACGCTTGATATTCTGAATAGATACCGTGACCGAATAACCGCGCTCATTTCTGAAAAGGACGAAGGCATATATTACGCACTCAATAAAGGTTTGAAAATGGCGACAGGCGAAATCGCCGGCTTACTTCATGCAGATGACTTCTATAACGGCGCCGATATTCTTTCAAAGGTTATGAAGGCGTTTGAATCAGCCGGAACCGACTGCGTGTATGGCGACCTGCAATATGTACAAAGGGATAAAACCGGTAAAGTTCTGCGCAACTGGATTGCCGGAGAGTATAACGATGGCTTATTCCTGAAGGGCTGGATGCCGCCGCACCCCTCTTTTTTTATAAGGCGGGCATGCTATGAAAAATATGGATTCTTCAACACCGATCTCTCCATCTCCGCCGATTATGAACTGATGCTCCGCATGATACATAAGTATAAACTTAGCACACGCTATTTACCCGAGGTGCTCGTAAAAATGCGGGCGGGCGGCAAGAGCAACAAATCCTTGGCAAACAGGATTAAAGCCAATGCCGAAGACCGCAAGGCGTGGAAAATGAACGATTTACAGCCATCGCCGCTCACCCTGATACGCAAGCCGCTGGGAAAATTAAAGCAGTTTTTTGGATAAAACGTATGACTTTCGCCCTTTCCTGCCGATTGAACTGATTTTGGGTAGTGGGTCAGTTTGAATTTTGTTCAGTTAATTTCACCATATCGGATATTTCCATGATATTATCAGTAAGTCCGGCAGCCATTGTGGGTGTAACTCTTAGGGTTTGATATATACTGCAAAAGTTGTAATAAACAAAGTGTAGGGCAACGGCGCAACAATGATTTTCAATTTTCTTTGAAAAGGCATTGGTAAGAGTTGTAAATCTTCTCATGTTCATTCTCATTCACATAGTAAGATTAGCCCTTTCATTGGTATCTTTTGGGCGTTTGGGTGTTGCCATACTATAACAAGGATAATATGATTTGGAATGCCAATTCAATCAATGTAAGTATTCCCGCTTTTGTCCAAAAATCGGAATTAGCAGCGTCTATTCTTTTTTTGTCATATACCTCGAAATCTTCCATGTAGCAAAGTTACACTATATTTATATCAATGTTCCAATGTTAAGAATCATACTGCGACATTACCTGATTTTGATTTTTTTACGCCCTTTATTAAGATTTATTATATTTGTTCGCTACTGAAGTATAAAAATGGAAATATATCGCACAGAGGGCACGCCTAAAACGCCGACCATAATTTTCGATCCCGATAAGGGAACGATGGAAATAAAAGGGAGGTCGATACCGGAGGACTCTATCGGTTTCTATAAGAAACTGATGGATATGCTCGACGACTATACGCAAACCTGTAAGATACCGGTGCAGGTAGACGTTATGCTCGAGTATTTCAATACCGCCTCTTCGGTATGTGTGTTGGAAATACTTAAGAGGTTTGAAACCATACACCAGCGCGGAGGGAAGGTAATCATCAACTGGCACTATGAGGAAGACGATGACTATATGCGCGAAACCGGCGATGACTTCCAGACCCTGCTTAACATCCCTATTAACCTGAAGGTTATTGAGGTATAGCGTTTGAACGTGTTTGCCGGCGGTTTGCAATATACATGGCAGTTTTTTTACCGGCTGTTGGTAACTTTATACAACTGCACCAAATCGCGGTCTAACATTATTTTTTCACCCCGTACAAGGTAATTTTTGTTTACGATTTTTCGTCCGGTATGGGCTTCTGTTTTGTTTGTATTTAGCGTGAGGGATAGAAGTGGAAAGCCCGCATCCGCGCTATGGCGGAGAGGACTTGCAGCGGATAGCCCGACCCCTTGCGAAGCTTGGGGGCACGCCCAAAAATGGAATTGAATGAAGAAACAAGCCAGAATAAACTTAATAGTTTGATTGCCGAAATAATTTTTCCCGGACAGTAGTGAAATGTAATATTTTGAGTTTCCTGGCGGCAGACGCGGGAAATTTCAATTCACCGCTGTCAGCCGTTACTTGCTTCCGCTACCGAACTCCATCAGGTAACGTTTGATGAATTCATCAATTTCGCCGTTCAGCACATCCTGAACATTTGATGTTTCGTAATCGGTTCGGAGGTCTTTCACCAGCTTATACGGGTGTAGCACATAGTTGCGGATTTGCGAACCCCATTCAATAGATTTTTTATTGCTTTCTATCGCCTCTACCGCCTGCATTCTTTTGCGCAGTTCGCGCTCGTACAGCTGCGATTTAAGCATTTTCATAGCCGTATCCTTGTTCATAAGCTGCGAGCGGCTCTCCTGGTTTTTAATGATGATTCCGGAGGGTTTGTGATAGAGCCGCACCGCCGTTTCCACCTTGTTCACATTCTGTCCGCCTTTGCCTCCCGAACGGAAGGTTTCCCATTCGATGTCGGCGGGGCTTATTTGTATGTCAATACTGTCGTCAATGAGCGGATAGACGTAAACGCCGGCAAAGGATGTATGGCGGCGGGCGTTTGAGTCGAACGGAGAGATGCGCACAAGTCGGTGAACGCCGTTTTCGCCTTTCAGGTAGCCAAAGGCGTAGTCGCCTTCTATCTCGAGCGTTATTGATTTTATTCCTGCCGTTTCGCCCTCCTGTTTATCGAGTTCCTTTACCTTATAGCCGTGTTTTTCAGCCCACATCAGGTACATGCGCATCAGCATATAGGTCCAGTCCTGGCTTTCGGTGCCGCCTGCCCCGGAGTTTATCTCTATCACCGCATTCAGGCGGTCTTCCGCCTGTCCGAGCATATTCCTGAATTCGAGTTCGCCCAATAGTTTCATTGTCTGGGCGTATTGGGCGTCGAGTTCCTCTGCGGTGGCATCGCCCTGCCTGAAAAAGTCGAAGGTAAGGAGCAGGTCGTCCATGCTCCTGTTCAGGTTGGCGAATGCGTCAGTCCATCCCTTCTGCATCTTAATCTGTTTCAGAAGCGCTTCCGCTTTTTTGGGGTCGTTCCAGAAATCGGGCGCCTGGGTCAGTTCTTCTTCCTGGGCTATTTTCTTCAGTCGTTTTTCAACGTCAAAGATGCCTCCCCAGCGTGTCGAATCGCTCTTTAGCTTCTTTTATCTGTTCGGGTGTGGTCATATATGTACTTATTTATCTTCACTTGGTAATATAGTTTAAGCTTGGGCACGGGGTAAAATTATAGAATATTATCGTAAGATGACGCTGTGATTTTGACGAACCTGCCATAATGGCGATAAATTCACGGCTCATCCGGCAGTTCATTATTCATATTCACATTTTGCTCCAAAGCTGTGTGAATTATAATTTGCCAATGGCTTTTGAAATGAACGATTTTACCTTATTCCATGTTATTTTTTTGTCTATTACCAACGGATTGGGTTCTCTCTCCGCATCTTTAAAATAGACCATGCTTTTTACTACGTGAAAAGTTGTTTGATGCGGATACATCTCCTTGTAAAACGAAAGTAAAGATTCAATATCATACAACCTAAGGAGAAAATATAAATCATAAAAATCTTTTTTGCTGCCGCGTCCGGCAATGGCATCCAATTTCATAGCTGCTATATCTTCCATCGATGCCATACGGATGCCGTCTTTTTCAATGATTGGACGAATAAACGGGTAACTAAAGCGAATAAAATCTACTCTTATATTTTTAATTGAACACAGCAACGTTTGGGGCAACTGTTCAAGCAGCTGAACCTGGTATTTTTTTAACAATATCCGGAGAACGGAATCCGATGTAAAGCCGGCGCAGGAGAATAAATCGATATCGTTAGATTTTCTGTGTCCTATCTGCAGCGCCAATGCGGTGCCGCCTACCAGTTTAAACTCCCTTAAGCGCGTTTCGCTCATCAGGTCGTTCAATAATTCCAGTAAGTCGGGTTCAATTGTTTCGTAGTGTAGCATCTGAAATTCTTGACAGGGGTGTTGAAATATGCGCTGCAAAAGGACAGCGCGCGGTCATCCATATACCGGAGTTGCAGGGCTATCTGTTTTAATTTTGATTTGCCGTAGAGCGCTTTTATGGTTTTAAAATCTTGCATTGTGCCGCTGCCCAATACCCGGCTGACAATATAAGGGGCGTGTTTTTTACAGTCAATTGTTTTTCTTTCAACATCCCAAAATAAGGATGCCGATAAGTCCGCTAACAATTCTTTATTTTTTTTTACAGAGTTCATTCGTAACTTCATAGTCCGTTTATATACAGCCCGTAAGCGATTTTGCGACCGCGTGCCGCCTTAACTTTAGCGGTGGCGAAAAGCAAAATACCTGTACAGGCAGTCATACCGATGCTTTGAATTTGCGAAAATTCGCAAATTCAATTTGAGTCGGGATACATTCCTCCCCAGCGTGTCGAATCTATCTTTAACTTCTTTTATCTGTTCGGATGCGGTCATGTGGATTAGTGTTATAAATTAGTAGCGGCGCAAAACTATGGAATAAAATCAGAACAAGTCGAATTGAATGTTGCTATCTCGTCTCTGTTCTATATCAGATGTTTCGGGATATGCTTCGGGTTCTATCGCTCTTTTGTTCTTTTCCTGTTTCTTAAATAGCTTATTGCGCTCTTCATGTTTCTTTTGCGCTAAATCCATTTCAGCCAAGGTTTCGCTCAACTCGTTCAGCTCGTCTGGAATGTTATTATCCCATTTATAAATGCGGGCTTGAATGATGATGCTACGCATTATCTCAAAAAACTCTCCTGTTACAATATCATTATTCTTTTCGCAAATTACCGATTGCAAATGAATAATATTCAACCTTTCCACCAACTTTCCTTCCGGTTCGGCAGCAAACATCTCAATCAGCTCATCTTGATTTTCTATCGCATGTTTTATTTGGTCTTTTATATACTGCACTGTTTTATATTATAATTTTCTTTCTATTGAGATGTTTCGTGCTTATTTTGAAGATTAGATTTCCATTCTTGGATTACTTTAAGTATGGATTTAATTTTGGGATGTTGGTTATGAAAGGATGCTAGTTCATTATCTTGTTCTTTATAAAGAAGAATCATAGAGTTTGTTAAACAAACTGTTATAAAATTCCTTTCAGATTGGCTAAGTTTAACTTCTTTTAAAATATATTCAACTTCTTTGTCCTTATGTGCATAGCATTTATCTCTTAACTTTTTTACTTTGGTCCATGTATCCTGGAATACGGAAGTATTTAACAAATCGTATACAGCTTTTGCTGTGTTACTTGCCTCTTTATTTTTAATTGCATAATTCATAAGTGAATGCCCCTCATGTTCTGCAAGCAAACTGCTGGCAAGAAGGCAAAATTGTATGTGAACGCTGTCCATACAGAACCGTAAAAATGGGTTAGAATAATAATTATTTCGTTCTTGCTCGGTTGCTTGCTTATATATGTAATTCATTTCAAGGTTACATAAAAAAAGCTTATAGCAATTTAGTTGCATTACCCTAAGTTGTTCTGTTGAATTCATTCTCCTTCTGCAATTTTAATTTCTTCTAAACAGATGCGAATAATTCAGCTAACTATTAAACTTTCTTATTTTTCATC
>JAKAOA010000173.1 GCA_021823405.1 Bacteroidota bacterium
GATAAAAATACTACAGACAGCATACGTTGGATAGCCGATAAAAATTATAGGGCTGGAGATACAATTTACCCCGTCAGCCCTAACGGACTTGTATCCATGACTTACATTTTACCAAAAGCTGTGGTAACCGGCGACTCTGTGATGGTTCAGAACGTTGTTGTTTCCAAAGCCGCCATTGCTTTTAATAGCTCCTATGGCGTATGGATGAATATGCAGGCGGTTGATTTGAGCGATCCTATAATCTGGATGCCTATAGGCGGACCTTTATCCAAACCTGATGCATTCGGTTCCGGTACTGATAAGACAGGGGTACATAGTTTGGCGTGGTCGATGGATGGAGATGCGATTTTTGCCGGAACCGAAGGCGGTTCCCTTTTCAGGTTCTCCAACCTGAATAACGTAAGGGATACCTCGTATCTGCAAGGCGCACTTTGGTCGGAAGGCGGAAGCGGAAATTCCGTGACAAATCCCAACTGCAGGGTGCTTTCTTATAATGTTGGCGGCGGCACCTTCACCGGCAGGGATATTCTCTCTATTACTATCAATCCTGCCAATCAGAACGATGCAATAATCACACTTGGCAATTACAGCAATAGCGTATATATCTACTACAGCAGTAATGCAATGTCGGTAAGCCCGCTTCCTACCTGGACATCAAAACAGGGTAACCTGCCCTACATGCCCGTCTATTCAGCGTCCTATGCGTTGCAAGACGGCGGAGCGCCCAATCAGGTGGTAATCGGAACCGAACATGGCGTATGGTCAACAGCCAACATTACTGCCGCCAGTCCCACATGGACGCGTGATAATAATGGAGCGCCAAATACTCTCGTATTGGCAATTCATCAGCAAAATACGCCACCCTGGTTATGCAAAAATTCAGGACGGCTCTATATGGGAACCCACGGAAGAGGCATCTGGTCATCCTCTTCTCTCGGTCCTTTGAGCGTACCACCCATAACCACGCCTGAATTGAGCAACGACCTTAAAGTATATCCCAGTCCGATGTCAGTTAGCGGAACCGTTGACCTTTCGCTCGCCAAGGAAGCCGACAACATCACCCTTACCATATATGATATTACGGGCAGGGCGGTTCAGAGTCAATATCTGGGCAAGCAAACCGCAGGAGAACATCTTATCCCAATCCAAACATCCGGCTATAACGAAGGCGAGTATATTGTTTCCGTTACAGGGGATAATTACCGCCAATCGGGACGGTTTATGGTTGTGCACTGATATAAAATCTAATCTGAAAACTTAGCCAAAAGCCCCGCGGTAGTGCGGGGCTTTTTATTTGAAGGCATTAAATTATGATAAACAACCGTTCATTATTTTTAGAAAACAGTGCTATATTTGTAATGTAATAAACAGGTAATTGCTGAAAGTGAGCCATGACTGCACCTGCGCAACTATCCATACCATAAAATGGGGCAACAGAAAACAAATAGTCAAAAAGGTCCGAAATTGCAGAAACAAGGTCAGCCGGCAAGGGGAAAGCAGCAGGCAAAAGCTGTGAGAACCGCCTCCGCCCCGGTTCCTGAACTCGCCAAGCCACTATTTAACCTCTCCTTTAGGGTAAAGGCGTGGATACTGATGGGAATTGGCGGGCTGTTATATCTTAACTCACTCGGCAACCAGTTCGCCCTCGACGATGGAATAGTCATTATTCATAACCAATATGTGCTGGATGGCTTTAGCGGAATTTGGAAAATACTGACAAGAGACGCCTATGATAGTTGGTACCAATATATGCATGCGGGACAAATGCTTGCAGGCGGCAGGTACCGTCCGCTGTCTATTGTAGTTTTTGCCATTGAGCAGCAATTCTTCGGTCAATCATGGTTTATTAAACACCTCGGAAATGTTCTCTTTTACATGCTCTGTATTTATACCATCTACTATTTCCTGCGTAACCAACTGCTGAAGAATATATCCTTCGGCGAGGACTGCGCATTTATCGCCACTTTGCTTTTTGCCATACATCCGATGCATACAGAGGTGGTGGATAATGTTAAAAGTTTGGATGAAATTTTGTCGCTTACCCTGATAATGTCCACTTTTATCTATTCTCTAAAATATTTTGAGAGCAAAGAAAAGAAGCATCTCATCGCCGGTATTGTTTCATACTTCTTAGCCCTGCTCGCTAAAGAATATGCGGTTACGCTTATATTCCTGTTGCCGTTGTTGTTTTATGTTGCAGGAAATAAAAATATCTCCGGAGCGTTAACCGCCTCATTACCATACCTTGGCGTTCTATTTATTTACATGCTTGTCAGGAAAGCCGCTGTCGGCTTATCAACCAGCGCCCCGGGCGGTGAAATATTGAATAATCCTTATCTGGTAGCCACACATTCGCAGCAACTGGCTACAGAGTGGTACGTACTCGGTAAATACGCTTTCATGCTATTCTTCCCCTATCCGCTGTCATCCGATTATTCCTATAATGTTATCCCGTACCATACCTTCACCGACCCCACCGTTATCCTATCTATTTTACTCTATATCGGAATGGGTTTATGGGGTATAAGATTAATTGTCAGGCGGGATGCGCTTGCCGTACCCGTCTTCTTCTATCTTGCCAATCTGGCAATGGTATCCAACTTCGTACTGTTCATCGGCGCTTCGATGGGCGAACGGCTTATCTTTCATTCATCGTTCGGTTTTGCGGTTATCGTTGCTTATTATCTTCTTCATTTCACTTCAAAAATGAAGCTGAATGCGAGACGTGCGCTTTTCATCGCTCTGTTCATACCCGTAATTGGTTTATGCAGTGCGGAAATAATCAAACGCAACCCGGAGTGGAAAAGCGACCAAACGCTCTTCCTAACCGACATCCACACCGTTCCGAACAGCATAATGGTAAACGGCAATGCCGGAGCGCGCTATGTGGATATGGCTGATAGAACGCAAGACAGCGTACAGCGCAGAATTTACCTCGACAGCGCCAGATTTTGTTTGATTAAATCTATTATACTGCATAAAAATTCCGCCTATGTAACCAGTTATTTGAATCTTGGTATCTGCTATACAAAGCTGTTGATGCCCGATTCCGCCGCTTACTGCTTCCAGACCGTACTTGAAAATTTCCCGCATTATCCGAATATCGATGCCTATTACGAAGGTCTGGTAGGCGCCTATTCAACCATAGCGCACCGGTATGCGGCAAAAGGTGATTTCCGGGATGCTGTCGGAGCGCTCATACGGGGAACAAGGGTTATGCCTGAAAATGCAGATATATGGGATAATCTTGGAGGCGCATATTTTACCGCACATAATTATGACTCGGCGAAATATGCCTGGGGCGTTACCCTTAAATTGAATCCAACGCACCCCGATGCCCTGAAAGGATTAAGCGCCATACAGGAACTTAAGCAGGTAAAGAATTAAGAAGCCGACTGCAATGTCTAAATCGAAAAGGAAAGCTGCGCTATCGCCCGCCGTTAGAAATAAGGTTACCGGTGAGCAGCCGGTAACAACATCCGTTCAGTCGATTTTCCCATGGTCGTTCAGGATAAAATGCGTCATCCTGTTCGTCATCGCCTTCATCTTTTACGGCAATACCCTGCTGAACACTTATGCCCACGATGACAGTATAGCCATAGAGAGGAACGACTTTGTAAAGGAAGGATTTACAGGTATCGGGAAAATACTGACAAGCGATGCATACGCCAGTTTTTACAACCAGATGCACGCCAATTCGAGGGCTCAATATTCAGGAGGGCGATATCGTCCATTGAGCTACATGTTTTTTGCAATAGTGCAGCAGTTTTTCGGCGATTCACCGCATATATGCCACCTTTTAAATGTTCTGGCATTTATGTTTTGCCTGGCAGTTATACTCTATTTTCTCACTTATTATTTGCTCCGTCAAATACAGGGCGGCGCTGATATGGCATTTCTTGCAGCGCTCCTCTTCGCTATTCACCCAATTCATACAGAGGTAGTAGCCAATATAAAAAGTTTGGATGAAATTCTTTCGCTCATCCTTATATTATCCGCCTTTATCTTCAGTTTGAAACACATAGAGAGCGGCAATATACGGTATCTGTTACTGGCTATGGCATCCCTTTTGTTTGCCTTGCTTGCCAAAGAATACGCCATTACTTTAATAATACTTCTGCCGCTGCTCTTTTATCTGCATGGCGGC
>JAKAOA010000174.1 GCA_021823405.1 Bacteroidota bacterium
CTTTAAGTTCTATTACAGTTTTACCAACGGCATACGCCCCATAGAAACCGGCAAGATATGAGTATTGGGTAAAAGCTCCCGCTTGCGATTTCTTAAAACTTGCCTGATTATTGTCCGTTGATGCAAGATAGGACAGGTATTTTGTAAAGTTAAACCCGTTGCTGTAATAGCCGAACATAGCTGTTACGCCTAAAGCGAGTTTGCCCCGCCGCCAAACGGGAACCCCGGAAGATGCGGAGAAGCTGTAGCCCGGTATCACATAATCATTCCAGCTGATATTGGCTGACGGTTCAAAAATAAATTCTGGCGAAGTAGAGATGCCCGCAGCCACTGTAATATATGGGGTTATGCCTTGCCTGGCGCTGTCGTTTTGGGCGTTGCAGATGGAAATAGCGGAGACGTTCAGTATCAAACCCAGTAACGCAATCTTTATTCGGAGCATATTCTGTTTTGTTTTAGAGTTTTTTTCTGCCGGTACTATACTTTTGTGTGGTATCAACTTCTTCACCGCCGCCATTTCGCAATCTGGTATATCTCATACTCTGATACCGATTATAAGCACATCGTCAACCTGTTCAAGCGCGCCTTTCCATTTCTCAAATGCTTCATTTAATAATATCTTCTGTTCTGCCAAGGGCTTTAAGCGGATGGCGAGCAATTCATCTTTCAGCCGGGCATACTTGAATTTTTTTCCTTTTGCGCCGCCAAACTGGTCGGCAAAGCCATCACTGAAAAGATAACAGATGCTGCCCTTTTTTATATCTGCAATGTGGTTGGTAAAAGGTTTCATTACCGGAAAATAGCCGATGGGTTGCTTGTCAGGAGTTATCTCTTGCAGAGCCGCAGTTAAATCTTCCTCAACGGTATTAACTATATATAGAGGATTGTTCGCACCGCTCCATTGAATTTCCCTTGTTTTCAGGTTCATGCGAAGCAACGATATGTCCATGCCGTCTTTGTTTTCCTGATCCTTACCCTGTCCGAGCTCTTTCACTATTTTAACTCTAAGCTTATCTAATATTTGCGCCGGAGTAAGAATTTCAGCCCCGGAGGTAATTTCGTTCAGAAATGCCACGCCAAGCATGCTCATAAACGCGCCGGGTACGCCATGCCCTGTGCAGTCAACAGCCGCAAAATAAAAATAGTTGTCCGCCTCCAGCGCCCAGTAAAAGTCGCCACTTACAATATCTTTGGGTTTAAATAGAATAAAATGGTCGGGCAAATGCAAGCTTACCCTTTCTTCATCCTTTAAAAGAGCGGATTGTATCCTTTTCGCGTAGTTTATGGAGTCGAGTATGTTTTTGTTTTTTTCGTCCACAAGCGTCTTCTGTTTCTCAACTTCTTCCTTCTGACGCGTTATTGTAATGTTGTCGTTCTGTTTCTGCCTGTAACCCCTGAAAATAAAAAACGCAAGGGCAAGAGTAAGAACAAAGCCGCCCATAAAGAAATTTCGTATAATCGCCTGTTTCTTTTTATCCTGGTCGGCAAGCAGGTCTTTTTTTACTTGTTCGGAAGCGACAGAATCTTGCTTATGCTGAAAGTCGAAGGTCATTTCCGTTTGCACTATTCTTTTGGTATTCGCCTCATTTACTAAACTATCCTTATAACTGACTTCAGTTTTATAATCCTGCAATGCCGCTCTAAAATCTCCCTCCGTACTGTCCAGGTTTGATAAGGCGGAATAGGTAAGCTGAATTAATTGGATGTCTCCCACTTGTTTAGCTAAATTTAATGCCGAGTCGAGGTAAACCCTTGAAAGCCGGAAATTTGATTCTTTGCAATAGACGTTGCCTATATTCCCTAAACTGTTGCACATGCCGCTTTTATCGCCCAGTTTGCGATATATGGCTAGGGCATTAAGATTGTAATTTACTGCGATGGTATTGTTCTTATTTTGCTGCGAGTAAATAAGTCCGAGATTAGAATAGTTTTCGGCTATGGCATTACTGTTGTCAATCTGACGGTTCAGTTCGAGTGCTTTAAATGTGTAATCGAGCGCCTGCGGGTAATCGCCTTTTTGTAAGTAGGCAAGTCCTATATTACCAAGTGTGGCAGCGATGCCGTTTTTATCATCCAGTTTTTGAAAAATGGGCAGCGCTTTCATCATATATTCGAGCGCTCTGGCTACATTTTCGCGATTATAGTAAATGCTTCCTATATTGCTTAAGACCGAAGCTCTTCCCTTGTCGTTACGTGTTTCTTCATATCTGGCAAGCGCCATCAGGTCGTAATCCAGCGCCTTTGCATAATTTTCCTGCAACAGATAAGTATTCCCTATGTTAACGTAATTGTGGGCTATTCCGTCTATGTCATTTAGTTCTTCATTAATCTTCAGCGCTTTAAGGTGATAGTCAAGCGCCTGCGGATAATTGCCCTCGTCATCATAAATGATACCTATGTTCCGAAGTGCCTCCGACTGTCCTCTTTTATAACCTGTATTTTCAGCCAGTCCGTTCGCCCGGCTTGCGCATATCAGCGAGCTGTCGTAATTTCCTATCGTTTCCAGCAGGTCGCTTAGCTTGTTAAGTATTTTAACTTCTGTTTTATCATCCTGCCCCTTATTTAAAATCTTACGCAGGGAATCAATCTGGCTGTATTGTGCAAACGAACAGCCGGCGAAAAGAAGAAAAAAAATGATTTGTCCGGTTTTAAAAAGAGATAAATACCGGATAGAAGCAGCCCCGTTACCGGTTTTGCCGTGAATGGAAATTCGTTCTGACCTGCCCATTAAACAGTTGCTATTACCTTTAATTCAATAGCGATAGGAGTAGGCATCGAAAGAACCTCCACGGTAGTCCTGCATGGCTGGCTTGCTTTAAAATATTCGCCATACAGGCGGTTAAAAGTTTGAAAGTCAGCTTTCATATTGGTTAAAAAAACAGTAACATCTATTATTTTATCCCAACCCGAACCCGCCTCCTCCAATATTATTTTTACGTTGTTGAACACCGACCTGCACTGGGCTTCAATATCATAAGAGATTATATTGCCCTGCAAGTCAAGGGTAACGCCCGGTATCTTTTTTGAATTCCTTTCACGCGGTCCTATACCGGAGAGGAAAAGAAGGTTGCCGGCACGCCTTGCATGAGGATACATACCAACCGGTTCAGGGGCTTTAGAGGAATGTAGAATATCGCCGTCCATCTGACGCTGCTTTAATTTATGATTAAATCCAATCCAGTATTAAACCCCCAGTGATTAAATAAATTTACGACTTTTTGTCTTGTATTCATAACCTTTTTTAGTACCATTTTTGCTTTCATAGGTCAAATGTATTAATTCTTTTTACCCGCCGTATCGAAGTATAGGATTTTATCGAGAAAATCACTTTTTGATATTTTGGATGAAAAACTGACTGAACCATGATAATGGCAGAAACAGGTGCAGAAAAGACGCCTACATACAGAAAAGAATCTAAATAACTGTATAATGATTATGGAATTGTGAATCAAATAACAATAAATCTAATCTTTCTAAAGTTTATTCAGTTTTTCCTTGCTTATTCCATTTTGTTTTATAATTTTGTCTCATATACTTACAGCGTTTGTAATACTTGTCGGGCTGTGTGCTCTTTATAACCTCAATGACCATGCTATCGGGTATAAGAGAAATCAGCTGTCCGAGAACCGACTGTTCAAAAAAATGCTTAGTTTTATCCTTTGTATTTTAGTGTTGGTAAAACCAAAATACAAATAAAGAGCCGAACGAGTATTATCAATCGGCTTTTTTTAAATTTATCTCGGACAACAGTGATTTGGATTTATGGAACAAAGTATGAATGGATTATTTTTAAGGTCAGTTGGAATGGTAAGGGCAAAATCAATAATCGGGCTAATAGATCTTACCTATAATTTGTTCCGCTATGAGCAAGTTTGCCGTTTAAATTTATTAACAATAAATAACTGATAGATAGATAGAATTTTCAAAAAAATTATTATTCAGATGTAAAATCAACGAAGAAATATTGTAATATTGTACTCTGATCCTGCCTGCCCGACAGCAGGTGGGAAAAATCGGTAAACGGGTTCTACACTTTTTCTTGAATCAAAATAAAAAAAACAAATTCTTAGAACCCACCTACAGCCAA
>JAKAOA010000049.1 GCA_021823405.1 Bacteroidota bacterium
ACTGTTTTTGAATCGTATCCATCCAGTTTTAGCGCTTCATTCCAGTATTTAAAATTTATAATAGGTGTAATGCCCCAAAAAAGACGCGGTTTCTCTTGCTCACTTCGCCTCTTCTTCCTGTAGGATTTATACGTAATTGCAAAAACACAACGGATTATCAATTTTTCAAAGTATGTCTTTATCTTGTAAATCATGCGATTCTACTAATTATATTCTCCGCTCTTATCTACTAACATTCTGATGTAGATGTTTGTATATTAAAGTATTATCTTAGGTAATGTAAAATTTTCTAATTGTTTTAAACATTCGCCATAGGAATGCTCTCCAGCATTTATAATAAGTTCAGGATGAGCTGGTTTCTCGAATGGTGCGGAAATACCTGTAAAATTGATTATTTCACCCCGGCGTGCTTTGGCATATAATCCTTTTGTGTCTCTTTTTTCACAAATTTCAATAGGTGTATTTACATACACGAGATGAAAATCATGCTCACCTATTATACTTCCTGCAAGGTTACGTAACTCATCTGATGGACTAACAAATGAATTAATGACAATTATTCCACAATTCACAAACAGTTTTGAAATTTCGGATATGCGTCTGATGTTCTCCTTTCTGTCTTCAGTTGAGAAGCCAAGATTGTTATTAATTCCCGAACGAGCATTATCACCATCTAATACCTGAACTAGGTTTCCTCTTTCGTGCAATAATTTCTCAAGGCCGATGGCAAGAGTAGTTTTTCCGGAACCTGATAATCCTGTCATCCATATAACTATCCCACGCTGTTTTAACATTTTTTCCTTGCTTTCCCGGCTAAGCACCTTATCAAATATTGGGAAAATATTGTTCACTTTCGCTAATTATCTAAATTCCTAATTTCAATTCCTTTAAATTAGCGCTATCTACTGCATATGCTACATAAGCAGAATCTTCAGCTATAACTTTAAACTGGGATAAATCGTATTGACATTCAGGATTATTAAGATAATTTTTGTCTGCAATAATGTGGGTTACCTTATGCTTTTTAAACAAAGAAATGAAATCTCTCTTCAAGTATGGGTATTTCTCTATATATTCTGCGTACAAATCCTTTGTAGCTATCCCCCCAGGCTGCCACCAAAATGTTTTGCATACTGCACGAGCGGATATTGCGCCTGAAAGATTTTTATCAATCGTAAAAACGACGTGGTCTGATTGAATACTAAGTCTATCTAAAAATTCCTTAAGTTTATCACGTGTTGGATATGAGGCGTTCTTCCATTTATAGAAGTAGAAAAATAGAAATAATCCTATGACTAGTTCGAAATAAGGAATAAGCAAGTATTGAGCTGTATTACCTTGGTTACTCTTAAGAATATACGCGATATAAAAGGGAATTGAATAATATAAACCGAATTCTATATAACGATACGCCTCGCCAAACTGATTAAATTTCTTTTGAGCCGTGAGAAAATAGGCAAATATTATAGGAAGAATTGTTAATAATATTTTTAAATCTTCATGTCGGTGATAAAATATTACCATTCCAATAAATAAAAATAGCTCTGGAATATTCCATAAGGTCCTGAATGGCTCACGCTTTGTCATTTGATACACTACGTTGTCTATATCTCGCGTTCTCAAACTACTTAGAATAATTGCTGGGGAGAAGAAACGATTTAATACATTTTCAGTTATTTTACTATCCATATTATAGTGAGTAAAATACATGCCCCAACTCTTGAAGTTCATTATAATACTATTCACAAAATATCTTCTATACAATAAAATTGAAATTACCGAACTACCGGCTAATATTAATAATGGCATTGCGTTGAAAAAAAGTAAGGAAAGAAATGGCGTTGAAAAAATAATCAATTGTCTTCCGAATATTGAGGAGCAAAGAACGATGGACCCGAATAATACAGCAAGTCCAACAGAAGGAATATCTCCCCACAAAAGATATACCGAAAGGCAAAATAGATATGCAGCGCAACTTATTCTTCCAAGGAGTCTCTCCGAAAAACTTATATATGTTATGGCAGGTCCGTTAAAGACCAGATTAGATATAGAAAAAAGAAAAACCGTAGCGCATATTACCGTGATATAGTAATCACCACGATGGAATACATGGGCTTCCAAATAATGCACGTAGATAAGATATAATGATGTAAAAATAGAAAACAAAATAAGGCTAGGTAGCCAAAGGTGCTTTTTTACCAGTTTAATCGGAAACAAATAGGCATAATGGTGGAAACAGAGCGGATACCACATTTTATTGGGTATTACGTACTCGTCAATCTTTTTCGAAAAGAAATTCTTTTTAAGCTGTTCTAATATTTTGAAATGAATTGCGGCATCGCCATTTACACCCTGTTTAAACCAGCCACGGTTCAATAATATCATTACTCGTCTGATTACGAAACTGATAGTTAATAAAATAAGGAATATTGCAATATATGGGATCATTTACATTAAAACTCTTTATTCAACATTTCTTTAACACCCTCAAAACCGCAATTCATAAGGGCATCTAAAATAGATAAACCTGGAACAAATTCCAGCGCATTCAGCTGGTGATATAACGGGTGTTCGAACTTCTGAAATTTCAGATTGACGTTACTTTCGACAAACTGCTGTGGTTCTAAGAAATCAAGGCATCCTTCACCCGATAAGTAATTTCTGATATTAAATTCACGGCAAATCTCTACTATCAATTCTGTTCGGATTTTAGTTGTTGTATTCAGTCTTAAATTGTCGCTTGCCCGAAGAAATGTTACGGAACTATTGCCCATTTTCCGTGTAATTTTAATAATAAAATTGAGGTTGAAATCGTAAAGTTTTGTGTAATCTCCTGCATTACACTCTTGTGAAAGAAATTCAAATACGTCTCTAAAATGAGGCGCTTTAAGATATGCCTGTCGGAGGGTGCCAAGAATTTTTGGCCAATGATACGCTGGATTATCCATTTCCACCTCATATTCCTTTTGACCCGACCTCCCGCTTTTTAATATCGGTAAGGTTATCCAATGAGGACGTCCATTCAATAATATCTTCACCCTTGAACCCCAACTTTTGCCCAGCGGATACTGTGCCACATCCATAACAATAAATTTCTCAACCCTAAATATCTTATCGAATGTACCCAGCCAAGGTAAAAAGTTTGGTGAATGAATTGCTCCACTATTAATTATTGCATCCATCGGTATCTCTAAGTTCAAATTAAATTATACTTGCATAAACCTTTTTTTAGTTTAGTAATGATTGCGTCATCTAACACAGGTTTTGATACTTTCAGGGACTGGGGGATACACAGCAAATTCAACTTATAGGAATATTTTACACTAATCTTTCTGATGATTTCTTTCAGAATTTTGTCTGGGTTAATACAAAATTCTTCATAACGAACCTTTATGACTCTGACTGCATCAGATTTAGTAATATTACTATTATACATTTGATTAAGGTAAAACATCTGTCCCGCTATCTGATTCCACCATGGCTCATCCTTTAATTGCTCATACTCAAGAGGATAAGTTCCGAACCAACTATTTAAATCGTTGTACAAACTCAACCTTGCTTTGGCGATGGATATTGCTGTATCAAATGTTTCGCGTTGGATATGTATGAATACCGAGCGGGGAAATACTTCCATGAATTTCTCCAAATAGTATCCGGCAATTTCCAATGGTTTAAATACCATGCTCTTCTCCCACAGCCGGTTCATGTTATAGATTATTGCCCGTAAATGTTCCCAGTCCACCTGATTGATTCTTTCGGGAGGGAAAGATTCAGTAACGTTGTAAGACATGAAATGCTTTCTCCAGAAATATGCCATCTCGTGAGGGTCAGTAATGTGCTCCGTGTTAGCGTACAAGTTGTTATACTGGCCTGATCTGGAATCACCTAACACTATTCGAGATAGTCGCGTACCTATTAAGGGAGTATCCCAAAATCGTGCTATTAGATTATTAGTGCAACCGACATCAAGATGATTAAAAATTACCTGCGATAATAGTGTAGTACCTGAACGAGGCAGCCCCAAAATGAAAATGTTTGGCTTTTCCGAAATATAATCCCTGTCAAGCAATTCTATTTCAAGGTCTGATAAGTTCTTATTCAATTTTGTTAGAAATGCATAGTCATCCATCTTATATGGAGCTATACCCTTGCTCCGATTTGCACTTTCGATTTTACTTATGAACATACCTCATTCGTAAATATGTTCTTTAAAAAAAGTGTCATTATGCATCGTACTGTATATTATCTTATGATTGTCCATGCTATGTTCTACAATAGTACGATTATCAGTTTCTCTTAACACCCCATTCTCGTAACACTTCCATCTGTAGTTCGCATCCGAGACGTAAAGCGAGTTATAAAATAAACCAAACTCCGGTTCATGGTCGTATGCCTCGTAGAGTAATCCGAATTCCGATGCCTTCCTGTTTTTCCAGAAATCGAGGTTATTCAGTCCGGTAATTCCGCCATGGCTGGCGACACCTTTTATTTTTATTCCAAGTATTTCGTTAAGTACATTTATATCCCTTCTAAGGCAAACTTCAGCACTCTCATTCCATATTACGCTCTGGTCAATTATCTCGGAATGGTAACCGATTTCATTGCCTGTATCTCGCAAGTATTTAAGTATTTTATAGTTCTCGAACGAAAACGGATTATACTCTTTGGCATGAAGTCGCACAAAATAAGTGCATTTTATATTTAACTCATTAAAAATGTCTGCGATAATTTTTACCTTCGTAAATTCTGTATCTATATCAATTCGATTGACAAAGATTTTATATTCCACTCCTGCCTTTTTGTAGTCAATATATTCTTCACAGGTTATAATCTTATAACCGTTGGCTATAATTTCGCAGAAATAATCCCTCAAAGCTTTATAAGTGAAATCGCACGGGTAGAGCATAAATTATAAAATGAGAAAGGAATCTGCTATTTAGAAATCAAAACATCATACCGGAATGCGGCTGTAATTTTACCATCTACTTCCTGATATAGGATTTTACATTCATAATTCCTTTTGTCGCATATTTTGTAAAAGAATTGAGGTGGATAATGCTGGAGTTTCCAGCCGCTTGATTTTTCAATCCGTCTATAATCTCTATCACAGAGTTCGGGATTTGGCATTGGAATGTCTCCTAACCAAATCTTGGCGCTTTCGGAGGTGATATTAAAGAAATGTTGAATAGCTTTCTCGCCGTCCTTCATAGAATTCAGGTAAAATAATACACTATTACAAAATAATCTATCAAATTTTATATTCTTAAAGATAACATTACCTACTCTACTGTTACTGAATTTTACACCCGGATTTAAACGTTTTGCAATTGTCAGTAGCTCATCTGCCGGCTCAACTGCCCAAAGATGTTTTGTAAAAAGCTTTAACCTTTTCAGAAATAGCCCTGAACCACAACCTGCATCGAGTAAAAGGTGATGTGATTCCACTTTGAAATATTTTTGAATATAATCTATCCAATTATCGAATATTTGTTCACTTATAGGTTGCTTCTCTACCAAATATCCCGATTGAGCCACATGGTTTTGTCTATAATCAATCGCCAATTGATTGAATCTTTCAATTATAATTTTGTTCTGATCTTTCATTTCTTAACTGCAAATTACAAAGTTAAGAAAATTTAGATAGATTGTAAAAAATATAATTATTTTAAGTACCTATTTGACTTTACTTATTATTGTATGAAATTTTGAAAAGTCCCCTTTTTATATCGGGGGTTAGAGAACCAATAAGAGTGAAGCATGCAAGGATTTGTTTATTTTCTTGTCGGACAATAATCTTTATACAACTTAAAAATATTCCGGCAGACGTTTTATAAGAGCGTCGAAGTCACCTTTAGATGCCAACGGCTGGGTAGGAATTGCCACCCAATTTTTAATATATATCCTTCCTAATTCAACCAAACCGGAACTCAAATCTCTATAAGCTTCTTTATATTTCCTTGTTTTAAAAATGGTAAACCAAGGGATAGTATTTCCTATCGACTTTATATATTCTACATTGTGTTTCTTAAATAGTGTTTTCAACTTAATGTCGATTGCCAATCTTGCTTCCGAAAATACCGGATAATATCCGAAAAACTGATAGAATTCCTTTTTTACTTTATTCGCCATTTCTTCGTCATAAAAGTCAGATTTTGTGTTCAACCTTGTTTTACTTGTAAGAATGCCACCAGTCGTAACGGGTAAATGTTTTGTCATAGAGAAAACTGTAAAATCACCGGAATTACCGGCCATTATTCCATTCAATGTGGATCCCATAGTGTGAGCACAGTCCTCTACAACTGGTATTTTTCTTCTTCTGCCTAGTGCTATTATTTTCGTAGTTTCAGGATGCGGCAACCCGAATTCGTGTATTATATAGAGCATCTTTGTTTTTTTTGTAACAAGGCGGGAGATTTTGCAATAATTAAATATTGTCCCTGTTACACATGTTGAAACATAGTTTTCTCCGGTACTTGTAAAGATACAAACTTCATCCTCTCGCCCTAATTTCAATAGGCTCATTACATGGTGTATGGCTGTTTTACCGTTCTCAAAAAACAAGGATTGCCTCCCTTTCCAAAAATAATCGGAAGGAAGTGGTTCTTCCCGATAGCTAGAAAGAATGTTTGCAGTTAATTGTTTATACGGATATATATATATCATAGAATCAATGCATAAGTGTGTCGAAAAATTCCTATAGCGCCAAAACTCTCTTTAAATCTGAAAATATTTTCTCTTCCAACCATATTAAACGATGATGTACCAAAATCAAAATACTTATACTTTTCCTTGTTTGCCTGAAGCACTGATTCATAAACGAGCATACTTAATCCTTGTTTATCAGCAAATACCGGATCGCTACATAAGTAAAAAGATGAATCGGTTGATTGGTTTATCCTGAAGTGTCCTATTCCTGCTATAGGTTGGTCACCAATATATGCTATATCGCACCAAACACTATCGGGTAAGTGTGTGCTAAGCCATTGCCACTGTTTTAAAGTGTGTGTGGGATTTGTTCCATGTTTATTGAACGTTTTATCCATCAACGACCAGAAATCCAGCAGTCTGGTATCTCTTAAATGTGCTGTAATCCCTGCTTTTTTTGCCTTTCTATACATATTACGCGCTCTGCTGTTAAAAGTGACCTGTTCAATATCTTCTGAAGCCAGATCGACTATACTCGTAATATCTGAAGTGATTGTTTTAAAACCTTGTTCTAATAAAGCAAACAAAAAAGTATCGCTGTATTGAGAATAATAAACGGTAATCGGCGGTGTAATTATTACTTTATTTACCGAGAAAGTTTGAAGGTAATTTTTAAAAGCGACAACTATCGCTTTTGACTCCGAGTAATTCAAAACCTTGTTAAAAATAAACCCTCCATAAGATGCACCATACGGCGACTTAGCGATTATTTCACCGTTTTCAGAAATAAACGCCATGGGCATTAAGCCAATTAACGCTTCGCCTTTAAATATGCCTATATGATGTTCGTTAAACCGGTTGCCATGGTAGGCAAGAAAAATAGGATTGTGGAAAATAGTGCCACCGTTTACATCGGTCAAAAATCCTTCCCAAAGTGCACAATCCTGATTCGGATCCCTATTTAACTGTTTGATACTAAATTCAGACATGGCATCCTATACCATTTTTTGTACCAATTGGTTATTAATGTCTTTTTGCAATAATTCACCTACTTTAAATCCTGCCGCATGAAGATTTATAATTGGGTTCATACCTAAATGTGCCAAAGTATAAGTCATTCTAGATGCATATCCCTTTTTATCTGGATAAACTGCGAGACCGCACCTTTTAACGTATTCATTGTCTACACATCCGTAAAGATGAATGATGGCAAGGTCTGGGTTGAGTTTTTGGAGTTTTAAAATATCAATTATTCCGTTCTCCGCAAAAATCGGATTTATCTCATCATAATCGGTCAAAAAAATAAAGTCAGTCAATGCTGCATTCTCATAAAGCACTTCCTTACTAATTGTTTGTATAACTTTATTCGCACCATATCTTTTAAAGCTATTTCCTATAACATCGCCAAAATGGTCGTCCGACCATATGATGATGTTGTTCTGATATACCTCAAAGCCCGACTCGTTGGCAATTTTAATTGCGAGTGGACCACATCCATCAAAAACTCCGAGCTCTGGTGCATTTTCCCATGTACCCCCAACCTTAATTGCATTTTCACGACAGAATTTTATATCTATATCCTGCATTCTTACTTCCCATGACTCGCACATCAGAGAAATAACTGCACCCTTTTTGGTGTTTCCCAGAAAGAATTTATCCAACGGTCGTATATTTCCCAAATTAGTTATAATATCGGCATTTTTTATATGTTCAATTGGGCGATCATTTGCTTTAAACTCTATGTTTGGGGGCAAATCAAAACTTTCGCTTATTTGCTTGCAGAGTTTTATTATTTCGTTCGCATTACCGTATTCGGAATCTCGCGTCCAAGCAAAAACCTTTTGAGCGTTCGCCATTTGAGCTATAATAGGAGTATATATAAAGTGGTTGCTGCCAACTTCTGTAAGGATACTATACCCATTTAAATCAATATTTAATGCTTTTATTATGTCCTCTATAATCCTTCTTGCTCTATATGTCTTTGGATAATCCATCAACCTAATTTTTCATTATTCAAAAACAACTTGCACCACCATTCAAAGTTCATAAACGACCAGATAAGAAGGCGGTGGTTAATATGCTTATCTGTGTGCTCTGTAATTATTTTCTTTATAAAATCGGGGTTTATAAACTCCGAAGATACAGTTTTTTTATTTAAAAGCAGTTCTTTAACATAAGCCGCATTTTCGCCCCTGTACCACGACTCGTCGGGGGCAGAAAATCCCTGCTTTTTACGGTTTATTATCTTTTCAGGCAATAGCTCTGCCATCGCCTTTCTCAATACATTTTTACCATCATCGTACTGTTTAAAGGCATCTTTTTTCCTTAAAATATTTTCATCCATCTTTTTCATATTTTCGAGCTGTCCAAGCTTATGACGTATGGGTATTTTCTGGGCAAAATTAACAAGGTCGTTATCCAGAAACGGGAAACGCTCCTCAAGTCCGTTAGCCATAGAGAGCTTATCGCCTACTATTAATAAGCCGGGCAAAAAGGTCTTTATTTCAAAGTATAAGCTGTTTTGTATGTGTTGTTCCGGCGTATCATATTTTAGGGTATGATTAAATAAAAATACATTTTCAAATGTCTTGCGGGGTCGGTTTGTTTGTATTTGCCTGTAAACTGATGGTACGAATAAATTCAACTTATCTTCATCGGGAACCAGCCTTTGCCAAAAGCCGTAATAATTATCAAAAAATGCCTTCTGCGAAAGCGACTGAAACACTCTGTAATAACGCCACGGATAGCCGCCGTAAAGTTCATCGCCCCCAGTTCCTTGCAGGCATACCTTAACAAATTTAGATGCGAGCCGGCTTATATAGTAATTAGGATAGCTCATTCCCACGCGCAGGTCTTCCAAATGCCACACCACCCTTGGCAGCGACCAGCGTATATCGCCTGCATTAATTACCTGCTCGTAATGTTCTGTTTTAAATGCATTAGCCATTAATTCCGCATCAATACGTTCATCAAATCCCGATTCCACACCCCTTACCTCCGAGAGTTCAAAACCGGCGGTAAAGGTGGTAAGGCGATTTACATACTTACTGGCTACAGCAGTAACAGATCCCGAATCCATTCCGCCCGAGAGGTATGTGCCCACTGGTACATCGGCAATCATCTGTCTTGCGACTGATTGTTTAAATAAACGTCCGGTTTCCTCCTTCGCCTCCTCAAAAGTCAATTTTTCATTAGGTTCCGAAAAATCATAGTTCCACCAGGAAGCGTGCTTGATAGATGTTACACTGTTCTTATCTACTTTAACCGTGTTCGCAGGCGGCAACATAATAACGCCCTTGAACAAAGTTTGATACCTGAACAGATTTTGAAAAGTAAAATATTCGTTCAACGCTTCATGATTCAGTTCCACCTTAAAATCGGGATGCGCCATGAATGCCTTTATTTCAGAAGAAAATAACACCGTTTTCCCGTTAAGCCAGTAATAGAGCGGTTTGATACCGTATCTGTCGCGGCTTAAATAGAGGGTTTTAGCAGGTTTATGCCAAGCGGCAATGGCAAACATGCCGTTGAACCGCTGAAAATAATCGGGACCAAATTCAGCAAGTCCTTCGGTTATTATCTCTGTATCGGTAGTAGATACAAACGTATGTCCCAATGCCTTCAATTCCGTTTTAAGTTCCAGATAATTGTAGATGCATCCGTTGAACACCACTACCCACTCTCCGTTTCTCGATTGCATGGGCTGTGCGCCTTTATCCGAAACATCCAGAATGGCGAGCCGCTTATGCCCAAGGGCAATATTTCCATCAACAAAAAAACCATCACCATCAGGTCCGCGATGGGCAATATTCTTTGTCATCGCCTTTATGGTATTCAACGCAACAGGGTCCCCGTTGATATTAAGTATGCCTGTAATACCGCACATCCTTATATTAATTTAATTGCATTCACCACATAGTCAAAATCTTCTTTCACCATTTTGTTATGCAAGGGTATCGATATGGAGTACTCATTAGCTGCGAATGCATTAGGAAAATCGGCAGGTTTAATATTAAACGTCCTTGAATAGTAACCAAGCGTATGTACTGCATGGGTTCCGGGGCGGGTACTTATGCCTTTTTGCTGTAAATATTCCATTAAATCATTCCGCTTCATCGGTGCTTTCGCCTCATCAATATATAAAACATAGGACTGCCAGCCATGCTTATAACCATTTGGTATAGAAGGAGTTGTTAACCATGGTATAGTAGATAGTTTCTTAGTATAAAATTCAGCCCATTTCTGACGTTCGTCAATCAACGTATCAAGTTTTTTTAACTGAACAACTCCTATCGCCGCCTGTATGTCAGTCATCCGGTAATTATAACCTACCATGTTAAATTCCGGCAATATATATGGTTTAGGACCTTTGTGGCGCTGCTCCTCCGAAACAGATGCACCATGGTTGCGGAGCATATTCACCTGTTCGGCAAACGCATCGTTGTTGGTAGTAATCATTCCGCCTTCGCCCGTCGTAATTGATTTACGAGGATGAAACGAGAAGCAACCGATATCGCCAAGTCCTCCTGCCGGTTTGTCGCCTATGCCCGCTCCTGAAGCGCATGCGCCGTCCTCTACAATTTTTAAATGCGGCGCGATTTTATTAATTTCATCAATATTTGCGCATAGTCCGAACAGATGTACAGGTATTATGGCTTTAGTACGCGGAGTTATCTTATCTTTTATTTGATTAACGTCTATATTAAAAGTGTGTAAATCGATATCCACAAAAACGGGGGTTGCATTGCAGTATATCACCGCATTCGCGGTAGATACCCATGTAAAAGCGGGTACAAGCACCTCGTCACCTTTTTTAATTCCCAGCGCCACAAGGGCAAGGTGCAAGGCAGTTGTACAGTTTGAAACAGCTAAGGCATGTTTCACCTTATGTCGCGTTGCGAATAATTTTTCGAATTCCGCTACTTTAGGTCCTTGTGTTATCCAGCCCGAAAATATGGGTTCCCTCGTTGCTTCCCACTCCTCCTGCCCCATGGAGGGCAGTGCAATGGGTATGTTTCTTTTTTCCATATATTCACGCAAGCACGCTTTTTTTCTTACCGGCGTTTCTCCATTCAATCAGGCGCGTAAGCCCTTGTCTTAAGGAATAGGTATATCTAAACCCTATTTCTTTTTCGGCTTTGGCAATGGAACCGATTCGATTCTGCACCAGTGCACGTGCATCGTCGGCGCTGTATGGCTTATAGGTTACCTTCAATGAGGATTTTTTCAGCTCGAGTATAGTATCGCATAGTTGCTTTATGCTGGTTTGAACTTCAGTTCCTACATTATAATAACCGAATTTGGTATTGCTTTTAAGGGCTGCCACATTGCATCTGGCAACATCCTCCACATATATAAAGTCGTATGCCTGACTTCCATCGCCATTTATAACAGGCGCCTCGTTGGCATCAATTTTGTTCAGCATAATTGGGATAACACCACTATAAACAGCATGCTGATCTTGTCCGGGTCCATATACATTCATATAGCGTAAACCGTTTACCTGCAAACTATAACGGTCATTGTAAGCAGTGCACATCGCTTCTCCCGATATTTTCGTTGCGCCGTAAAAATTTTTATTGTTGAAAGGGTGGCTTTCAGTCATAGGCACCTCTACCGCATCGCCATATACCGATGCCGACGATGAGTAAACGAGTTTTTTGATGTTATTCTTTACGCATGCCTCCAGTACATTAAATGTGCCTGCTATGTTTACCTCAAAGGCAGTTCTCGGATAATCCTTACAGTGCAGCAACCACATGGCGGCAAGGTGTATTACGTAGTCAACGCCCTTCATGGCATCGTTCAGTATATCTGTTTCGCGAACATCGCCACCGTAAGGATAGATGACGCATCGCGAATCTTTCAGCGACTCTCTGATGTTTTCCATCTTTCCTCTTGCAAAGTTATCGTAAATGATAACCTCCTTTACATTTTCTTTCAGTAATTCAGCCACTACAAAGCCGCCTATAAAGCCGGCTCCGCCGATTACAAGAACTTTAGAGTTATTTAGTTCCATATTTACAGTTTATTTATGTTCCAATGAGTTTTAGGTAATATATATCCATGCACAGGTACAAAAGGATACTCTTCATCATTTGTCCTTGTCTGCTTCATAATCTGAAACCCTTTTATGTTCTGAATACAGTCAATCGAAGAACCCTTGTTATCACATATTAACAATTCTATATTGTACGATCCCGGCATTAACACATCCTCAAATTTAACATTAATTTCGTATATACCCTGTTCAAAAAGTAAACAATTAAACTGTGCATTTTCAGTTGCCATAATTATTGTTTCGCCCATTGGGTTGCAAATAAAAAGATAGATCGCTGCCCTTTCTAGTTTCTTAAGAATGTCTATTTGCAATTTTATAATAAATTTTTCTTTAAAATGAAAAACCCTTTTCGGAACAAGCTTTTCCGACATTATATGAATTTGAGTGAACCTTGCTCCGCCCGTGTTTAATCTATCAATGTTAACCGGTATTTCACCATCAGTCGATTCTATGGCTTTAATCGTTTCGGCAAGGTATCTGGGAATTAAGTCATGAGTTTTTCCTGTATCATGAATGGTACCATGTTTAAGTACAATAACCGAAGTGCATAATTCCTTAACTGAAGGCATATTATGGCTTACGTACAGAACTGTTCTGCCTTCGCCTGCCACATCCTTCATCTTACCGAGGCATTTTCTCTGAAATTCTGCATCGCCGACTGCCAAAACCTCATCAATTATCAGAATCTCCGGCTCCAGATGGGCAGCTACAGCAAAAGCAAGACGTACATACATCCCGCTGCTGTACCGTTTTACAGGTGTATCTATATATCGTTCTACCCCGCTGAAATCAACTATCTCGTCGAATTTTGAACGAATCTCCGATTTGCTCATGCCAAGTATCGCCCCGTTCAGAAATATATTCTCCCTCCCTGTCAGCTCGGGATGGAAACCTGTGCCCACTTCCAGTAGTGACGCAATTCTTCCTTTCGCTCTTATCGTACCCACCGTGGGACTTGTAACTCTTGAAATTAATTTAAACAAAGTTGATTTACCGGCGCCATTTTTGCCAATGATTCCCAGAACCTCGCCGCGTTTAACGCTAAAACTTATATCCTTTAGAGCCCAAACCCAGCCATTTTCGCTTTTCTGATGCTGATCGTTCAAATCCCCTATTTTCAGATATGGGTCTTCTTTCCCCTTTATTTTTGCCCAAAACCGGTTTAAATCATGCCCTATTGTACCGGTGCCCACCAGTCCCAGTCGGTATTGCTTCCCAACGCCTTCTACTTCTATAACTGTATCGCTCATAAATAATCTTATACTGTATCCATGAATGACTTTTCCACCTTATTAAAAACGATCACTGAAACGAGAAGGAGGATTACCATAAAAACAATGCTGTATAACAATGCATACCAGTTTAAAATACCGTTCCCAAGAAAAATGTATTTAAATGTTTCTATTATGGAGGTAACCGGATTAAGCATTAAAATATGTCTGTATTCAGGTTTACGAATGGTTGATAAGGGATAAATTATAGGGCTGGCATACATCATCAGCTGGGTACCGAAGCCGACAAGAAAAGTTAAATCGCGATATTTGGTTGTAAGTGATGATATCAAAATACCAAATCCCAATCCAAGACCTGCCATCACAATTATAAGAAAAGGGATTAAAATAAAATATGGGTAACAAGGTTTGAGAGTGTCACCGGTATATAAGTAATATGTCCATACGCCGAGGAAAAGCAACATTTGAATTCCGAGTTTTATAAGGTTCGAAACCAAAACTGACAAAGGCGCTACCAGACGGGGAAAATAAACCTTCCCGAAAATACCAGAATTGGAGATGAAGGTGTTTGAAGTACGATTGAGGCAATCCGAAAAATAGGTCCATAGGGTTATTCCTGACAAGTAAAATAAAATAGGTGGTACGCCATTAGTGCTAATTTTTGCTATACCGCCGAAAATAACAGTAAACGTGAGAGTAGTGAGGGCAGGTTGGATGATATACCAGAGCGGTCCAAGCAAAGTTTGTTTATAAACTGATATAAAATCGCGCTTGACAAAGAGCATAAGCAGGTCGCGGTATTCCCAGATTGCCGCCAAATCGAGTTGATACCACTTAGCTTGCGGTTTTATCACCAAATCCCACCCTTCTTCAGCTTCTTTCATATCCATTCTTCGTCTGTTGGTTCGTTCCGGAAATTCGTTTACAAATTCTTGATTTCTTCCTAAGGTTAGGTTTGTTAAATTAAGTTCCGGTTCATACTTGCGAATAAAGCAAATGTACTACTTTTCCTTCTATTGAGTAAAGGCAACAAGGGGTATAAAATTTAGCTGTTCTTATCTCACGTCAGAAACTTATCCGGTCTTCTATAAACTTCTGCATTTTATTCTTTGAGAGAAAGGATTTACAGTTCACCCAAGTCCTTACCTATTGTAAATACAAACTGGCTTCTTGCCATGGAGAGGTTGCCCGGCACATTATCCAGTCGCCAGCCATAATCGAACCCTAAAAGTCCGAACATCGGTAAAGATATTCTTACACCCGGACCTACTGCCCTGTATAGCGAGAAGGGATTGAACTGATTTACGGTTGCCCACGAATTACCCGCATCAATAAATGCGAGTACCCAAACAGTCGCCTGGTCGTTCAGAGAGATGGGGAATCTTAATTCCATTGTGTATTTGGCGCAAGAAACCGCTCCATCCAAAGGCGATAGTGAAGCATCATCATAACCGCGTAAGGCGATAATTTCGCGCCCATCCAATATTGAGTAACCGGTAAGACCGCCTCCACCCATATAGAAACGGTTGAAAGGACAATCCGCTATAGTCGGGTTATAGTAGCCCATAATACCGAATCCTACCTTTGTATATAATACGAGATTATGGGCTTTGTGGTCTTGGTGGTCTCTGAAATTGGTTATCTTGGTAAACCACGCATCGGTGAATTTATATTTTTGAAACTCCAGCCAGGAGTATTTCTGATTCGGCGGGAGGTCGGCATAATTGGAACTGTTGCCAAATAATGCATGACCCAATTGCGACCATGGTGGCGTTAATTCGGCGGAGAGTTTTAATGTGGAACCGGATGTTTCAAATATCGGACGGTCAACGGAATTACGTTGCAACATAATTTTATAGCTTATGCTCCTTGCATTACCATTAGCAAATAAGGGGAACAAAGCTCCATAGTTGTAAACAGTGTAATATTGGAAATTAACGGATTGGGTAAGCATAAAATAGTCATCAGGAAATTTTAAAGGTAATCCGAATCCTACCGACAATTGTTTAATATTTATATACTCAATCGCCGAACTTCCGATCGGCTCTCCGTTACTCTCGGTAGTGGTATATGCACTTACACTCAATGAGTTTGGATGCTTACCGCCAACCCAGGGCTGCGTAAACGAAAGATTAAGCGATTGATAAGGCAAGCCATTTGATTGGAACTGTACGCTGATAACCTGTCCGTCGCCTGTTGGCAAAGGTCTCCAGGCGCCTTTCTGGAAGCAATTTGCGACCGAAAAGTTGTTGAGCGTAAGACCTAACGTTCCTACAAGACCTAATCCTCCGCCCCAACCTCCAGATAAGGATATCTGGTCATTTGATTTTTCAGTTACTATGTAGTTTATATCCACCGTGCCGTCTTCAGGGTTCGGCGTGGGAATTACGTTCATCTTTTCAGGGTCGAAATAGCCCAACTGCGACAGCTCCCGTTCGGTACGCATCACATCGGAACGCCTGAATAAGTCGCCGGGCTGGGTACGTATCTGGCGATAGATGATTTTGTCATTGGTTTTGTCGTTGCCCGTTACAGTAACATTATTTACCCGGGCCTGACTGCCTTCCGTAATATGAATTTCAAGGTCAATAGTGTCATGATGTACGTCAACTTCTACAGGCGTGACCTGAAAAAATAAATAACCATTATCCATATATAATGAACTAACATCAACGCCGTTGGGGTTAAGGTTTAATCTTTCATTCAATAGTTGCGAGTTATACACATCGCCTTTTTTAATCCCTAAAATGTTTGAAAGTACCTTGCTCGGGTATTTTGCATTGCCTATCCATGTAATGTTCCCAAAATAATATTTATTCCCTTCGGAAATTGTAATCTCTATATTTATCCGGTTTGGAACAACCGGATTCTTATAAATAGTATCCTTCACAATTTTGGCGTCTCTGTAACCTTTGGAGTTGTATTTGGCTATAATCTTCTGTTTATCGTCGTTATAGTCATCCATAATCAGCTTCGAACTATGGAAAATATTATACAATCTTTTCTCTTTGGTTTCCTTCATTGCTCGGTGTAATTGGGCATCAGTGAGCACGGTATTTCCATGAAATATAATATCCTGAATTTTAATTTTAGCGCCACGCTTCACGTTGATAAACAGGACGACAGAATTAAGCAGAACGCTGTCGGGCTTCTCCAGAATGTTCACGGTGGCATCTGAATAACCGTCGCTAATAAAATAGTCCCTGATCTCCTCTTTAATATCTGCAAGAAGATAGTCGGTAACCACTTTGCCCCTAACCAACTTTATCTTATCGCGTATATCGCTCGCTTCGCCTTTTGTAAGACCTCTGAAAGTGAATTTAGACAGTCGCGGACGTTCAGTAACATCAATATCAAGATATATCTTATCATTTTCTATTTTCGTGGCATAAATTTTCACATCCTCGAACAAGCCCTGTTTCCAAATATTTTTAATGGCGTCGGTGATTTTATCACCAGGCACTGTTACCTTATCGCCGACGGAAAGGCCTGAAATAAGGGTAAGCACGTTCTTGTCCATGTGCTCGGCGCCGGTAACTGTAATTTCACCTATAATATACTCTTTAGGATTTGCGTAATCGATTTTAGTTGCCGTATCGCCCCCGATTTTTATTTGCGCTTTTGACTGATATGATGTACCGGTGAAAATTATGAGAAACACAAAGAAAGGGATATTGAAATGAAGAGGCAATTTCGGAAGGTTAACAAGCCATTGACTGCCTGAATTGAATCTCCTGCTAAAAAAAGCGTTCATTATGCGGGTATTATTCCTATATTTCATCTTCTGCGTTCACAAGTTGTTCGCTCGTTTTACCAAAACGTCGTTCACGCTTCTGGTAGTCGGCTATGGCGGCTAAAAAATCATCTTTCCGGAAATCGGGCCAGAGCTTATCGGTAAAATAAAGTTCGGAATATGCGATTTGCCACAGGAGAAAATTGCTTACCCGGTGTTCACCGCTTGTTCTGATTAACAACTCCGGATCAGGAAATTCGGAAGCGCATAAATAGCGACTGAACATATTCTCATCAATTTCACCAGCTATAACCTTCCCTTTCTTCACATCGCCGGCAAGATTATTTGCCGCCTGCACGATTTCCCATCTGCTGCTATAACTCAAGGCAAGAATTAGCGTCATTCTATCGTTTGCGGCGGTCATTTCTACGGCGCGCATCAGCTCTTTATGACAGCGTTGAGGCAAACTTCGGAGGTCGCCGATAGCTTTAAGTGCGATGTTGTTCTTCATTAAGGTCTTTATCTCCTTATTTATGGTTATTATGAGCAGTTCCATTAACCCACTAACTTCCGCTTTGGGGCGATTCCAGTTTTCTGTGCTAAACGCATATAATGTAAGAAATTTCACTCCTGTCTCTGCTGCCGCTTCTATGGTTTCGCGCACCGCCTTAACTCCGTTCTTATGCCCGAACAGCCGCGACTTACCTTTTTGTATCGCCCACCTTCCATTCCCATCCATTATTACAGCAATGTGCTGTGGAATACGTAATTTATCTATTTCTCTATTACTCATGCTAAATCCATATACTACATAATTATCAAACACTTGCATCTTTTCATCCCGCAGATACACAATGCATAAAAATTCCATACCTGTTCATTTCACATAAATGCTTCCGCATATCTATTGAAGCGTACAGGTTACAAGATAGAAAGTTGCAAATCTACAAAAGCAAACTGTAAAATAAGCAAAATATTGTTAAAAAAGCATAATACGGGATGTAATAATTATTGCCGTTCACCATTACATATTCCCGGTTCGGCGTGGTTTGCTGCTAATGTATTATTAATGTGGCTTTAAACTACAATTCTACTTGAGAAGGTTCAATCCTTTCGCCCGGCATAACATTTAAATTAAAGGGTTAAATAGAATTAAATGATATTCTATCGAGGAATACAATAGGGGG
>JAKAOA010000175.1 GCA_021823405.1 Bacteroidota bacterium
GCCCTTGCTGCTTACCAAAAAATTCCTTATCAATTCAGGCACTTACAATCTTTTTAATACTCCTGCCAATAAATTGAATGCAATCTCTTTCTGTATTAAAATTTTCTATTCCGTTTTATATCTAATGATTATCGTTTTGGGAATGATGGCTATATTTAGTTTAAGTAAACCGAGCATTTTCTTTCTACCGCCGGCGCTTGTAACCTCTATTATTGTCTATACAATTGCAATTCACCCAATTATACTAAGATTTTGTGAGGCGCGATATTTTGTGCCGGCTTACCCTTTTATGCTAATATGCGCTGTGTATGGCGGGTATTCGATTTTACCCCATCTATTTAAATGGATAACCGGAAAAATTAACCAAGTTGTAGGATAAGAAATGACATCTTCCTGTTAATTGTTCTACTTACGCCCTAATGCTAATCTCCAATCTCTTTCCGAAGTACCTACTCCTCATTCCTGAATTTAGGGCTTTACTGCTGCATTAATTTACCTTTGTGCTATATATGGATGGCGTATTAAAAAATTTAATTCACCCTGTCATAAGGGTAATGATGCGGATAACTGCATTGGTTTACTTTCAAGAAGTAATAATAAAGGGAAAGGAAAATATCCCAGCCGGCGCTCCTTGCATACTGGCTTGCAACCACCCCAATTCATTTCTCGATGCGCTCATAATTACCGTTCATTTCAAACGCCCTCTATTTTATCTTGCCCGCGGTGATGCGTTCAAAAAACCGTTCGGCGCCAAACTGTTGCTTTTTCTTAATAATATACCGATGTATCGCCAGGAAGAAGGAGCGGAGCACCTGACGCGAAACAGAGAATCGTTCGACTATTGCCTCGAAGTATTGAAAAAAGGCGACTCAATTCTTATTTTTACTGAAGGGATTTGTGAGAACGAGTGGTACTTGAGACCTTTCCGAAAGGGAACCGCCAGATTGGCGTTCGAGGCATTAAAGGATAACCATTTGAAGGATAAGCCAAAGGTGATTCCGGTTGCAGTTAACTATAGCGGCTGGTTTGGCACAGGCAACAAGATTTATATTGAATTCTTATCCCCGCTCAAATTTTCTGAAATGAATGTTCAAAAGGGACTCTATTTACAAAAATTCAATTCGGAACTGCGAAATTCATTAGCCCAATGTTGTGTCAGCATTGATAAAAATTACGATGTAAAAGTGCAGAATACATTAGCGGGCTTTATCCTGAAAAATCTTTCCGGCGGAACGGTTAAGGCGATGAAATCCCTTCGGAATTTTTGGTATCAGGAGAAAGCGCCGTATCCGGATAAGTATGAAAAATTCGTTGCATTTACAGGTAACGGAAGAGTGCCATACTATTGTGAGAAAAAGGTATCATTATTAATATTTTTTGCTAGTTTGATAATAATTCCTCCGGCTGTATTTTTGAATATTATCCCTTATTTTATCTGCAAATATATTGCTGAAAAAACCACTCACCGTAATGTATTCTATGATTCTGTTTTCTTTGGCTCGCTGTTAATCATCGGAACCTTATACCTGCTTTGTCTTACATGCGTTACAATCATAATTTCGCATTCACTGTTCGGAATCGCCGTCCCCCTTATTGCGTTCTTTTGTGCGGCATTTTATGAAAATGCGAAGAAAAACATATACTGTTTCCTTACTCCCAAAAGGCAATCAGAAACCGGGGCTATGCTCGCGGATATCTGCTGAACAGGTAATGACTGACGAACCACTCATTACCTCCTTTATAACCCCATAATTCTGCGCACGACATAAAAAATATTCTCCAGTAAACCCACCAGCGTAACGCCTCATTTTTCCCATATACCCTTTCCAGAACGGGCATAATTTCAGCTTTATGCTTATCCATATTATTAAGCCATGCCTCCGCCGTTCTGGAATAATTCGCACCGCTCACAATCCAGTGGTTTGTTATCCGCAAGTGGTCGTTAAAATAGAACAAAAGATTGTCGCCCGGCATTAAACCGCCTGTAAAAAAATATCTCCCCATCCAGTCGGATTCATCCTTTGTTTCAAATGTGTATGTATATTCCTTATGGGAAAAGATATGTACGAAGAGTTTTCCTTCAGGCGTTAAAAAATCGTTTATTTTTCGTAACAAGAGCATATAGTTACGCATGTGCTCAAACATCTCCACCGATACTACCCTGTCATACTTTTCCGCCGTCTGAAAATTATTCATATCGGCTGTAATCACTTCCAAATTCATTATTCCCTGCTGTATTTTCCGTGCATCTATAAAAGCTTTCTGGCTATGAGAATTGGATATGGCGGTTATTTTACTTTTTGGATATTTTTCAGCCATGAATAAAGAGAGCGAACCCCAACCGCACCCTAAGTCGAGCACCCTTTGCCCGTCTGTAAGTTCTGCCCGCCGGCAGGTTAATTCGAGCATATCTCTTTCCGAAGCATCCAAATCCTTCACACCTTCATTCCAGTATCCGCTGCTGTACTTCATATATTTGCCCATCACCATGGCAAAGAATTCTGCGGGAATTTCATAGTGTTGCGTGTTTGCGTCTGCGGTATTGATTGCTATCGGCGATGACTTAAATTTTTCTATCAGCTTCATTAAATGTTCCTGTTGCGATTCAGCTGACCCCTTATTCTCTTCGGCGAGCCGCTGCCGTAAAAGTCGTCTGATACCCGCCCTTACCAAGGAATCGGGTAACAAATTCTTTTCGAGTATAGGGGTGTACCACATAATCAGTGATTAATAGATGGCGGTAAACAAATGAAAATAAGGTTTCCTATTTTTCTCTCTTTCGGACTATCGCGTTTTAAACCAGGGAATAAATGCCGATGTTGTTCTTTGATATTCACGGTACGCATCCCCTTTACTTCGTATAGATTGTTCTTCGGTCATCGGAATACCTGTAAGCCGCAACACAAGGAACAATATGGTAGCCGGCGATAGAATTGCCAGCCATCCATACGGCGCTGAAACTGCCGTTATAAAATACCCAATCCATATCATCGATTCAAAAAAATAATTGGGATGACGCGAATAATTCCACAGTCCTGCATTGCAAACTTTACCCTTATTATCGGGATTATTCTTGAATTTCTTTAACTGCGCATCGGCTATTCCCTCGCCCGTTATGCTTATCGCCCAAACTATAGCGCCAATATATTCCAAAATGTTCATGTCCGGTGCAGAATTAAAACAAGATAAGAAGAAAGGAATAGCAAGATAGATATTGGATATTGCCTGCATCTGGAAAAAGAAAAAGAATTTCAGGTTTGCATTGGGCGCCCACTCCCCGCGCAACTTTTTATACCTGCCTTCTTCCTGCTCAAGATGAGAACCTACTCGCATCAGAAGGTAAATGCCTAACCGCATGCTCCATACGAATACCATGGTGCAAACCAATAGTTTTCTCATCGGCAACCCGGTTCCGCAGATACAGAGAATTATGGCAATAAGTGTAAAATTGAACGCCCAGAAGATATCAACAACCCCGGCATTGACTATTGAGCGCGCCCACAGCCATACAAGGAGCATCACGAGACAGCATACAAAAGCGCACAGCAATATGGTTAATAGCATAGCGGAGGAAGGTTTTTTATCGGATACGGTGTAAAAATAAAAAAAATCCGGAAATAATACTTTCGTTTTTATTTTACAATTGCAACGGATATTCTAAAAGTCGGATAAGGTTTTATAGTAATCCGACGCCAAACCGCTTCTGATTGGCTACCTATAATGAATGCTCATCCAGAAAAAGAAAGCTATCTGAACGACAAGCCATAGAGTAAGGATCGAGTAATAAACGCTCCATTTTCTATTTCGCATGTTGTTCATACTTATCGGTTTTACTTACCTTGTTTATGTCAGATGAGCCAAGTTCTATCAGGTTAGCCATCAGCCGGTACGCTCCCGGCACACCTGCGGGCAGTTCACGGAAGAAGACCAACCCTGTGTAGACAAAATAGCCGTTGCCGTATTTAGCAACCAGCAATGCTCCATCAGCCGGTTTCTCGCCTTTGTCAGCCATTTCAAGCAGCGGAGTATAGTGCAG
>JAKAOA010000050.1 GCA_021823405.1 Bacteroidota bacterium
ATCTTGCGTGAATAGGCAAGTTCATTTTCCACTTTTTTTACAATTTCGTCGCCAAATTTTTTTATTTCCGTATCATTTACACCGGGCGAAAGCTTTTTGTATAAAGTAGTGCTGATAATATTTGCAAGAAGGGTTAATTCCTTTGTGGTGTTTTCCTGTTTAAGCTCTGCGGTATCCATAATGTTGTCGCCAATATTAAGCATGCGGGCTATTTCAATAGCTATTGCATGATTATCTCCCGTCACCATTTTCACTTTTATTCCCAAATCTCTTGCCTTGGCTATTGTCTCCTTAGAGTCTTCTCTTGGCGGGTCGTACATGGGTATCAATCCCACCAGAGAATAGGTTCTTTCATTTTCTTTTTTTACCGCAACACCTAATGTACGGTTTCCTTTTTCGGCAAAACCATAAACATCGTCGTTTATTTCCTTCCCGTGTATTTCATTCTCACATAAACCTAAAATAACCTGTGGTGCACCTTTAGCAATAAACAGAGTTCCACCCGGGCTATTTATAGTGGCATCAGTACGCTTTCTTACCGGGTCGAAAGGAATAAACTTTTCCTGCGTATAAGAACTTAATGCCTGCTCAATTCCCAATTCAGCGCCTTTGGTAAAAATAGGAACCTCTATAGGGTCGTTGTTTTCTTTGCGGCTTGCCAGAGTGGCATACAAAAACAAATCTTTTTGAGTGAAATTATTATACGGTTTCGGCTCACCAATGCTCATTTTGTTTTGGGTAAGTGTACCTGTTTTATCACTGCATAACACATCCACCCCTGCCAGTTCTTCAATGGCGGCAAGGCGGCTTACAATAGCCTGCCTTTTGGCAAGGTTCATAGCGCCGATGGCAAGCGTTACCGACATAACCGCAGGCAATGCCACAGGAATGGATGCAACCACAAGCACCAGCACAAAACGGAACACTTCCATCATGGAATCGTGCCGGAAGATTGAAAAAATGATAAGTAAAATCGCAAGAAAAGCGGTAAGTATTATCAGCCCGTTACCTATATTAATAACCGCTTTCTGAAAATGGCTTTTTTGCTCCCTTGACGCCTTGACTACAAGTGATGCGCTTTTGCCAAAATAGGTATTCATGCCGGTTTTGGTAACTACGGCTTCCATTTCGCCCATCTTTATTATGGAATTTCCATAAACAATATCGCCCACGTTTTTATCTGTCGGAAGCGATTCGCCTGTTAGGGCGGCCTGGTCTACCTGTAAATAATTCCCACTCACCAGCACGGCATCAGCAGGTACAATGGCTCCTATTTTCAGCTTGATAATATCACCGGGTACAACCCAACGGGCATCTATGTCCATAAATTTGCTCTCTCTTTTTACAAGGGCTTTCTTTGCCAGCTTTTCTTTCAGCACTTTCAGGGCGTTAAGCGCTTTTGATTCCTGTAAAAAATCAACCACCAGGTTGACAAATAAAAGAGTTATTATTATGGTGAAATCTTCCCATTTTTGAACTACTGCTGAAAGAATGGCGGCAATTTCAATCATCCAGGGAATGGGACCCCATAGTCGTTTTATAATTCGCTGAAAAGTAGTTTCCTCGTTTTCGGGTATTTCATTGGCGCCGTATTTTTCGATTCTCCTTTTGGCCTCCGCTTCACTTAACCCCGTTCCGGCATTTGTTTCTAAACTGCCAAGTGTTTCTTTAATATCATATTTTTTTTGTCCATCCATTTTATGAGCATATTCTAAATATGCCAAAAAAAATACCTCATACCGGTGTTTCTAAATTACATCTTTTCCGGTGTTTTCAAAATGTCATTCCCGTTAGTTTATGTTATATAATGTTTCAATGCAAGGAGACAAATTTATTCAGAACATTATAGTTCACTTATGACTGATGTCATGCAAGTTAATGAGTATTGTCATTTCAATTGGCAGGGATAAGGCATTCCTTTGCAGGGTTAAACTTAAGCATAAATGTGCTCCATGAAAACAGTATCTATGTACATTGCAATGATATTATTATCGGTTAATGTATATGGACAGCAAAAACCCTGGTTGCTGAAACAATGTATTGATACCGGGATTGAAAGAAACATTACGTTTCCATTGCTTTTTCCCCGTTCGGTAGTTTGGTGAGCAGTGGGAGTTGGGCGTATGGCTGCGCCTACTACCAATCATTATTAGTAGTTTGAAACTACAAAATGAATTAATTAGCTTTGACCTTTAATAATTAAAAATCAATAGTGTCCCTCCTGTAAGCGCGAGCGTCCCGCTCGTGCATTAGATTATTTTTGCATCTTACTTATTTCTTAAAAAAAACGATGAGCGATATGTATAAAATATTTGAGACGAGCAGGATACCCACGCCTAATGGGGGTAGTATTTTTCGCCATTCACCCTCTCCTTGCACAAGGAGAGGGCAGGGTGAGGTCGTCACAGGCAGGGTGAGGTAAAACAAAAGCACGGGATGGTTTTCAAAATTAATTTAATTATATATGTACTATGTAACATATAATATATATATTTGATTTAAGAATCAAGAATTGAGAAATTACGAATTACTAAAACCGATTTACGAATTACGAAACCAAAAAACACCTCATCGCCATGAACCAACAAAACAACAATTCCGGAACAGAGCAGACCGAAAATAAAACCACTGTGCAAACCACTCCGGAGGAGTGGAAGATTACCGAACCCAAAAAAGCGCTGATGATTGAAGCGCTGACGAAAACGCTGGGCGTGGTATCGCTGGCAGCCGAACAGGCGGGAATATCGAGAAGCGCCCATTATAACTGGATGCATACCGACGACCAGTACAAAGCCGCAGTTGACAGTATTAATGAAACAACCCTCGACATAGCCGAATCCAAACTCTTTGAGTGCATCAAGCAGAGCGACTTCAAAGCCATCACCTTCCTGCTGCGTTACCGCGGCAAGTCGAGGGGCTACTCGCTGCACAAGGAGACCGATTTTGAGAAGTACACCGTAAACTACCTGTTTAAGAACAGGGAGAGCTTTGAAGCGGTAATGAAAACCAAGTCAAACCCCTAAAAAATGGACACTTTTTACCGTGAACCTGTGCAAAACTGTCCAAAATTTATATATACACTATATATCGCAGCGGCAATGAAAATAGCAATTTGGACACTTTTTACCCCGAACCTGTGCAAAAGTGTCCAAAAGTTATATATACACTACATATCGCAGCGGCAATGAAAATAGCAATTTGGACACTTTTTACCCCGAACCTGTGTAAAAGTGTCCAAAAAAGATATGCTCGACTACAATGAAGAACTATATAACGCCAACAAATCCTCACCGAGCCGTCAATTTTATATGAACCCAAAAACCGACAAAAAATTGAACGCTTCACTCCAATGCCAAGATAGCGAGATCTGCTACCGTCCGTATGCCTATTCAAGTTATATTGGTAACTTTGTACGCCATGAATAACACAAAAAAAGCCAGCCGCTTAATTAAACTTGAATCTGACTACGGGGCGCACAATTACCACCCGCTTCCTGTTGTGATCGCAAAAGGTAAAGGAGTTTACCTGTGGGATATTAACGGCAAAAAACACTTAGATTTTCTTTCGGCATATTCCGCCGTAAACCAGGGGCATTGCCATCCGGATATAGTAAAGGCAATGACCAAGCAGGCGAAAAAGCTGGCGCTAACATCTCGCGCCTTCTATAACGACTCGCTCGGCGAATATGAAAACTATATCACCGATTATTTCGGCTACGATAAAATACTGCCTATGAACACCGGCGCCGAAGCGGTTGAGACCGCCATGAAACTATGCCGTAAATGGGGTTATAAGAAGAAAAAGATACCGGAGGATAAGGCGAAAATTATAGCATGCGAGGGCAACTTTCACGGGCGGACCATTTCCATCATCTCCATGAGCTCCGACCCGGATGCCCGCAACGATTACGGACCTTATACGCCCGGCATTGAATTGATACCCTATAATAATATACCGGCATTGGCTAAGGCATTGGAGGATAGCAACGTTGCCGGATTTCTGGCAGAACCGATACAGGGTGAGGCAGGGGTTATTGTACCGGATAAGGGCTACCTGCGGGCTGCCGCCGAACTTTGCAGTAATGCCAACGTTCTCTTCATGGCGGACGAGGTGCAGACAGGCATTGCCCGGACGGGTAAACTGCTCGCCTGCGACCATGAAAAGGTGCGGGCTGATGTACTCATCCTCGGCAAAGCCCTGTCAGGAGGCATGTATCCCATCTCCGCTGTACTCGCCGATGACGAGGTGATGCTGTGCATCAAACCGAATGAACATGGTTCCACTTTTGGTGGAAATCCTCTGGCAGCACGCATTGCAATAGCCGCTCTTGAAGTGGTGAGAAAAGAAAAACTTGCACAGAAAGCAAATACGCTGGGTGACATTTTCCGCAAGGAACTGAAAAAAATAAAGTCGCCCCGGATTCAGGAAATAAGAGGTAAAGGGCTGCTAAATGCTATTGTAATCAAGCCGATCAAAGGTAAAACCGCTTGGCATGTATGTCTTGCTTTACGCGAGAACGGCTTGTTAGCAAAGCCAACGCACGAGCATATTATCCGTCTTGCCCCGCCGCTGGTAATTACAAAAAAACAGATACTTAAGGCGGCTAAAATTATACGAAAATCACTTAAAGATATTTAAGACACCATAGTTGTTACCCGCGCCCTCCCGCCGACTTTTGCAGGCGCATCAATTCCTCCTTGAGCCGCGCGGCTTCAATAAAATCAAGTCCCTTTGCCGCCTTCTCAATTGCTTTTTTCAACATTTTCATCTTCTCTTCCACATCTGCCGGCGATATGCCGTATTGCGCTTCCGGTTCTGCCGCAATTCCGTCCCGCTTTTCAAGATATACTTTAGGCATTTGGTAATTTGCGCTATCGGTAACGCGCGCATTTTCCATAATTGACTCTTTCGATTTGAAAATAGTGGCAGGCGTAATGTTGTTTTTATAGTTGTATTCTATCTGCTTTTTGCGCCTGCGCAGCGTTTCATCAATCGTTTTCTGCATGGATTCGGTAACACTGTCGGCATACATAATCACCCTTCCGTTCACATTCCTTGCCACCCTACCCACAATCTGGGTAAGGGAGCGTTCCGAACGCAGAAATCCCTCCTTATCGGCGTCGAGCACAGCAAGCAGGGAAACTTCGGGCAGGTCTATTCCTTCGCGTAGCAGATTAATGCCTATAAGCACATCGAACAAGCCGAGCCGCAGGTCTCTTAATATTTCAATCCTCTCAAGCGTATCAATGTCTGAATGGATATAACGGCAACGCACGTCAAGCCGGGTAAGATATTTTGCAAGTTCTTCCGCCATACGTTTGGTAAGCGTGGTGATTATGGTTCTTTCCTCGCGGGCTGTAACCTTCCTAATTTCTTCCAGAAGGTCGTCTATCTGATTCAGCGTGGGACGCACTTCTATTACGGGGTCGAGCAAACCTGTGGGGCGAATAAGCTGCTCCACCACTACTCCTTCGCATTGATTTACCTCATAATCGGCAGGTGTGGCGCTCATGTAAATAACCTGATTCTGCAACGATTCAAACTCGTCAAACCGCAACGGACGGTTATCCAGCGCGGCGGGCAGACGGAAACCATAATCAACAAGCGTGGTCTTGCGCGAACGGTCGCCGCCATACATCCCTCGTATCTGTGGCAAGGTTACATGGCTTTCGTCAACCACCATAAGGTAATCTTTCGGAAAATAGTCGAGAAGACAGAAAGGTCTTGCTCCGGGCGCTCTGCCGTCAAAATATCTGGAGTAATTTTCAATGCCGGAACAGTAGCCGAGTTCCCGCATCATCTCAAGGTCGTAGCGGACCCTTTTTTGAAGGCGTTGCGCCTCTTCATGCTTGCCGATTGAGGTAAAAAAACTGACCTGATTTGCGAGGTCAGTTTCTATGGTTTCAATAGCCGATTTCAAGGTTTCAGCTGATGTTACAAAAATGTTGGCGGGGTAAATCCTTATCGTTTCAACCATTTCAATTTTTCTACCTGTGGATGGCTCAAAGGTTTCCATTTCCTCAATCACATTTCCGAGAAAACTCAACCGCAGGGCATAGTCGGCATACGCAAGATATATATCCACCGTGTCGCCTCTGACTCTGAAATTACCCCTGAAAAAATCGCTTTCCGTTCTGGAATATAACGAATTTACCAGTTGTAGCAGCAGTTTGTTCCTGTCCAGTTCCTGTCCTTTTTGCAGTTGAATAACATTCTTTTCAAACTCGGTGGGATTGCCTATACCATAAATGCAAGATACAGAAGAGACAACAATTATATCTCTTCTGCCGGAGAGCAGTGACGACGTGGCGCTCAACCGCAGTTTTTCAATTTCATCGTTTATAGATAGGTCCTTTTCAATATAAGTGTTGGTGGATGGAATGTAAGCTTCCGGCTGGTAGTAATCGTAATAGGAGACGAAATACTCCACCGCATTTTCGGGAAAAAATTGTTTGAATTCGCCATACAACTGTGCCGCAAGAGTTTTGTTATGGCTTAATACGAGAGTAGGCATGCCGGTTTTTGCAATTACATTGGCGATAGTGAATGTTTTGCCCGAACCCGTTACTCCAAGTAGAATCTGATACTTGTTATTCGATTTAATACCACGTACGAGCTGGTTAATTGCCTGCGGCTGGTCTCCTGTAGGGCTAAAATCGGATATGACGCGAAAATTCATAAGCCGTTCAAAAATTTAATTTGACATCGGTGGAATTAAAAAATTTATGAAACGTATCTCCCCGGAGTCCGAGCCGGAGCGTTTCGAGCGGAATTATGTCTTCCGGGGCAATGTTGCCGAGGTTTACATGCGAACCGAGCAGTTGTATGAACCATGCCTGCTGCGATTTTTTAGGGGCTTCCCAGATGATATTATGCGCCGGTACATTTTGCAGTATTTTATTAATGAGAGCCACGTGTGCATTTCCATTAGGACGGTATATGCCAACCGTACCGCTTTCGCGCGCCTCGGCAATCACCTTCAGGGCTCCCGCCTCCAGTTCTTTCTTCATCAGTATTATCCAGTTGTTCGGATGTATGATAACACCCTCTTCCTTGGAACCCACTTCACTCAAAACGGTATAATTTTTTGCCATCCGGGATATCAACTTGCATTTTTCATCGTGAGCCAGATGTATGGAGCCGTCTGAAACCTCCACATATTCCATTTTAAATTTATCAAGGTAACGCAGGTAATCGTCGAACATTCCTCTAACAATGAATGCTTCGAAAAGTGTTCCGCCGAAGTACGTTTTGATGCCCGCCTCTTTGTAAATCTGTAACTTTTTGGCGAGGTCTTTAGTAATCAACGAAGTGCCGAATCCGAGTTTTACAAAGTCGGTATAGTGGTCTCCTGTACTGACCATATCGAGAACTTCATTAAGAGAGAGCCCCTTATCCATAACCATTGTCAAGCCCTTATCTCTTGGCTTTGATGTTCGTTCAGGAAGACCAGGCAGGTTATAGTTCATTGGATATGTATTTATATGACAGGGAACTGACGGCAAAGGTAATAAATCCGCTGTTTGAATTTCAGAATTTACCGTTAAATTCGCATCCCCGAAAATAAAAATCTAAAGAGATAATTTAAAAAGAAAAAAGATATGCCGCTGATTAAATCAATATCCGGAATAAGAGGCACAATTGGGGAAAATAACGCCGAGGGCTTGACTCCTCCTGAAATTGTAAAATATACAGCCGCTTTTGGCGAATGGGTTCGCAGGAACGCTAAATCTTCAGTTAAAACAAGGACGAAGGTAGTAGTAGGGCGCGATGCACGCCTCTCCGGTGAATTTGTGCTGGATATAGTAAAAGGTACGCTAATAGCTTGCGGAATAGATGTATTGGATATAGGGCTTGCAGCCACTCCTACCGTGGAAATAGCCACCACAGCCGAAAAGGCGTCAGGAGGAATTGTTATAACGGCGAGTCATAATCCTAAAAACTGGAACGCACTGAAACTCCTCAACTCTGCGGGCGAGTTTCTGTCGGAGGCGGCAGGTAAGGAAGTGCTCGCTCTAGCCGAAATTAGCAGCTGTGCGTCGAGAGATAAAAAAGAATTCCGGTATGTATCGGTTCAATCCTTAGGGAGCGTTAGTAAATCGGACAGCTATACACAGTTTCATATAGATAAAATACTCGCACTGCCTTTGGTGGATGTTAAAGCCATTAAGTCGAGAAAGTTCAGAATTGTTGCTGATGCAGTGAATTCGGTGGGCGGCATAGCTGTTCCTCTTCTTCTTAAGCAACTTGGCGTAGCGGAAATAGTTCCCTTGTTCTGCGAGCCAACCGGTAACTTTCAGCATGAAGCGGAGCCATTGCCCGAAAACCTTATCCAGCTATCAAAGACCGTAGTCCGGAATAAAGCCCATCTGGGCTTCGCAGTTGACCCAGATGTTGACCGGCTGGCAATTGTCAGTGAAGACGGCGAGATGTTCGGGGAAGAATATACCCTTGTAGCTGTGGCGGACTATATTCTGAAGAATAAAAAGGGGAATACGGTGTCCAACCTCTCATCCACTATGGCATTGCGCGATGTGACGGAAAAGGCGGGTTGTTCCTATTTTGCTTCCGCTGTGGGAGAGGTGAATGTGGTGGAAGCCATGAAAAAAAATAACGCCGTGATAGGCGGCGAAGGCAACGGCGGTATTATACTCCCTGAACTGCATTACGGTCGCGACGCTCTGCTTGGTATCGCCCTGTTCCTTACTCATTTAGCCAAGTATGGTAAAAGCTGCTCTATGCTTAGGTCAATCTATCCCAATTATTTCATATCAAAAAATAAAATAGAACTTACTCCGGAAATAAACCTTGATAAGATAATAGCCGCCATAAAAGACAAGTATAAAAAGTATCCATGCGTTACAATAGACGGGCTTAAAATAGAGTTCGGAAAGGAATGGGCGCACTTACGTAAATCGAACACCGAGCCCATCATACGTATTATTACCGAGAGCGGCAGTCAGACCACAGCGGACAATCTGGCAAAGAAGATAATGCTTGATATCAGCGAACAATTAAAAGCAAAGAATTAAGAGCGGTGAGGTTTCCGCACGTCCCCATTAGCAGGGACTTTTGATTTACCGATACTAATATTCATTCTTACCCACCGGTACCATAAAAAGAAAATAAAGCCATACACAAGAATTGTAAATGTATAGGTGTGGTTAAAATTAAGCAGTTCGGGAGAAAAGTTTTTCTGTATAACGGCGAGCGCCACTACCCGCATTACATTCAGGTAAAAAATAAGAATTACACCAAGCGGCACAAACCAGATTTTTCTCTTCCACCCTCCGGGAAACGCCAGGATAAAGCCGGTATAAAGAGCGCATAGCTCGAGAGAATTACAGTTATCGCCCATCCACAAGCCGTTGGTGCCGTCGATGCCCATGAGCCGGTCGCTACCGGAGAAAACGTGATAGCCGAAGAACTTAAGTATTAAAAGCGCGCAGCCCAGTGTATTACGTACAATCCAGACATCGATAATTTCAGACGGATGTAGCCAAATCTCATAAATAACGTACCACGCCACATATAAGGCAAGTGCGCGAAACAGAAATAGTACTGCGGGATTGCCACTGTAACGCTTTATGAAGTTGGAGAGTGTCAAGCCGGATAATGGATTATAAAAATAAATGAATTAAGATTAACCGGGCTACCGGACAATATCAGCTGCCGTAGCCGCCGTAACCGCCGTAACCGTAACTACCGTAGTAACCGTAGTTATATCGGTTATAGTAGTATTTCGATTTTTTTCGTTTCACATTATTCAGTACGAATCCGAAATTCTTTATTTTATTCGTATGAATCGTCTCCTGAACGTAATTGATGGTATCCCTGGATGCGTATTTTGTATTAAGCACGAACAAGCTTATATCAGCCATTCTCATGAGTATAAATGCATCTGAAATAAGACCAAGCGGTGGTGTGTCTACTATTACATAGTCAAAGTTCTGTCTGCCGAAATTTATTATCTCCGGCACTTTATCCGATAATACAAGTTCGGAGGAGTTGGGTGGCACGGGTCCGCAGACCATTACATCCAAATCGGGTATGATGGTATGTTGAATAACCTCCTGGATGGTAGATTTACCGATTATTACGGTGCTTATTCCTTTGTCAGCGTTTAGCCCGAGAGCTTTGTATATACGCGGTTTATGCATGTCAAATTCGAGAAGTAACACCTTTTTCCCTGCTTTGGCGAGAATTGCTCCAAGATTTATTGAACAGAATGTTTTGCCCTCGCCCGGTCCGTTGGAGGTAAACAGTATTGTCTTGGTGACGTTATCAACAGCCATATATTGCAGGTTGGTGCGCAGGGTGCGGAACGATTCGGTAAGAGGCGACTTCGGATTATCTTCCACTGCGATAGACATATCCGAACTTAAAGGGGCGGCTAGGATTTCACCTAAGATGGGCAGTTTGGTCTTTAATTTCAATTCTTCAAGGTTTTCAATTCGGTCATAAAATGTTACGCGAATGAAAATTATTACCAGCGCCAGCAGAGCTCCTACCGCCATGAACATATAGTAGGTTTTATTCCGGTTGGGAAGTACAACTCCCACATTGCGAGCCGTTTCTATTATCTTGGTCCTCGGTATAATGGCAGCCCTCTCAATTACCGTGGTGGCACGTTTCTGGAGTAAAAATTCGTATAAGCTTTCATTTATTCTCTGTTTTCTCTCAATATTCAGCAACCCCCGCTGTTTGGCCGGCAGTGTTTTTATGTTCGAAACATAGTTCGCCATCTGAACCTCTACATTTGCAATTTGATTATTCAGGGCAACTCGGGTGTTGGCAATGTAGGTGAGCAGATTTTCCTTTAAGTCCCTTATTCTCATCTTTACATCTCCTATTGATTCGTTGTGCGGCGTCATACTGTTCAGTGCGCCATTGATTGTGAGCTGGTAACCGTATAGCTGGGTTGCACCTTGTCGTAAAAAATCATCGTTACTCATATAAACCGATGGCGGCAGAAATGTAGAATCCTTGCCTTGAATAATATACCTCTCCAGATCCTGCAACGCACCTAACTCTAACTCAATGTTCGCCTTTTGTTCATCGTATTTGGAATATTGGCTGAAATATTCCTGCCCTTCTCGGTCAAGATCGAGTATATGCTTATTCTCCTTGAATTGCTGCATGGTATCCTCTATGGAATTCAATATATCAGTAACCTCTACCAGTTCGGTATCAATATAGCGGAGTGTGTTTGTGTTTAAATCGAATTGATTCTGGAGCGTATTCTGTATATATAGATTGGCAAGGGTATCGAGAAATGTTATCGCCCGTTGCGGCATTATGTCGTTAAGAGTAATTTGCAACACATTGGAGTATTCCGTATTAATTACCTGCAATCCGCCTCTGAACCTGTAAACAAGGCTACCCGGGTCGTGTATCTGGAATATGTAATCAATATCCTTTTGGGATACGATATAGTTGTCGTTCGCATCGGCTGCTTTACTTATATTAATCTTCATATCGACATTTGTCAAGTCGCTGCCGAAAGTACCATAGCGAGTATAGTTCTGATTACCGATGGTATAGGTTAACTTGTAATGCGATTGGTCAAGTATATTAAAATTTATGGGCACCTCGTAAAGTCCTGAATTTAGGAACATTACATCCACTTTGAACGGTATGTTAACATTATACACTTCAGTAGTGCGCAACCGGCCGTGTACATAATAGGATACGTTTACATTAATTTTATCCACAACCTTTTTCAGCAGGTCGTAAGATTCAATAATGTTAATTTCATTGGTATTGTCGATATAAGTTTGGTAGCCAAAACTTTCAGCGCTGCTTGTTATCAAACTGTTGCTGTTATACTTATCATTTGTTTGGAGAAGCAGTTTTGTGCTTGCCTGATATACGTCGGGCTGCTTGTAGGCGTAAATATATCCTACCAGGAACGCTAACAGAACCAGTGATGCCATTATCCACCAGTTTTTATAAACGATCCTAAGAATCGACTTCAGGTCATTTGTATCTATAACTCCGGTACTGCGCGCTTGCCCGTCCATCAAAATAAAAGGTTACATGTTCCCGTTACGGATTCAATCCTCACAGGATGGTCTTTTTGCGCATTTTATAGAGCATATACAGACCTAAAAACAGTCCGGATGCAAGCAGTATAATGATCCCTCCGTTTATAGGCACCGAACACGGCGGGGGCCAGCATGGCGGGCCTGAAGGACCGGTAGGCGGTCCCGGTTGCGAGAACGATGGTACTGCAATAAGTACGCCTGCTGCGATTAGTAGTATTCTTTCAGTAAACCTGTTTTTAATCGGCATAGTTTGGATATTAGGTTACAAAGTTAATAAAATTATTATAAAGGTTCCGCCTCCGCACTAAAAATTGATGGTAGTACCTTACCCGGATTAAGTCAAATGAATTCTGATGTAAAAGTATCCGGTTCAAGTTAAAAGGAAGGCGCGAATATATTCTGTAAAGGAATTCTATTTTTAGCCATACCTAATTTATTTTATTTGGCATGTAAAATAATATTTGTAAGTTTGCACTACTTTAAGATAAACTGATGATTAAACATAACAAGGGCTGGCGGAAGGAGAATAGAACAAACTCGCTTACCGAGGTTTTTGCTTCGGTAAAAGTGCCGCTGCACGGCAGTTTTCTAAAAAAGCTATTTGCTTTTACAGGTCCCGGTCTGATGATAGCCGTAGGTTATATGGATCCCGGCAATTGGGCTACAGATATAGCGGGCGGTTCCAAGTTCGGTTATACGCTCCTGTCGGTAATTTTCATATCCAATCTTTTAGCCATACTGCTGCAATATCTGGCTCTTAAGCTGGGCATCGCCACGGAGCGCGACCTGGCGCAGGCGTGCCGCGACCATTACAGCCCGCTTACGGGGTTTCTTCTGTGGGTGATGTGTGAGATAGCCATAGCAGCGTGCGATCTGGCAGAAGTAATCGGTTCGGCAATAGCGCTGAATCTTTTGTTTGGTATTCCTCTTGCCTTAGGCGTTCTTATTACCGCTGTCGATGTGTTATTCATACTCCTCTTCCAGTATAAGGGATTCCGTTTTATAGAATCGGTGGTGGCTTCGCTCATACTGATAATTATCCTCTGTTTTTCGTTCGAGATTGCCGCCTCGCATCCTGCCGTGTTCCCCATGTTGGCAGGGCTCCTGCCCACACCGAAGCTCGTTGCCGACCCATCCATGCTTTATATATCCATAGGCATACTGGGAGCTACCGTAATGCCGCATAATCTGTATCTTCATTCAAGCATCGTGCAAACGCGCGCCTACCCCCGAACGGCGGAGGGCAAGAGGATGGCGTTGAAATTTGCGGGTATCGACAGCATAGTTGCGCTTTTAGCCGCCTTCTTCATCAACTCCGCCATACTTATAGTGTCGGCTGCCGCCTTTCATGGAACGGGACATCGTAATGTGGCAGATATAAATGACGCTCACAATTTGCTGGCACCGCTGCTCGGCACTACCCTTGCCGGTACTTTATTCGCCATCGCTTTGCTGGCTTCCGGACAGAATTCCACGCTGACCGGAACTCTTGCAGGTCAAATCGTTATGGAGGGATTTCTTAACATCCGATTGAAACCATGGCTGCGGCGGCTGATTACCAGAGTTATCGCCATTGTACCGGCATTTATCGTTACAATCCTCTTCGGGAAAAGCGGCACCGCCGAATTATTGGTATTAAGTCAGGTAATCCTGTCCGTACAATTGAGTTTTGCCGTTATCCCGCTCGTAATTTTCACGGGCGACAAAGCGAAAATGGGCGCCTTTACCAATCCGAAGTGGCTTAAATCGGTGGCATGGACCGCTGCTTTCCTTATTCTGGCGCTTAATCTGTATCTTCTATACGATACTATTTTTTAGCAGTAATTTGTGAGTGGGTTTGAAGGGCGAGAATTCTCGGCACCTTTCACATGCCTCCCTAAGAACTTATTTGCTGAACCATTTATCGGATTCTTAATCCTAATCATTATACCGACTTCCATCGCGGTTGCGCTAATTCACAAATTCAACAATGATAGGCATAAGATGTTTGGCGGGGATAGTGGATGGTGATGCTTCTGACACTCTTCTTACTAAATGTCGGGGTGGCGGGACTCGAACCCACGGCCTCCACGTCCCGAACGTGGCGCGCTACCATCTGCGCTACACCCCGATTTTTAGATTGGGATTTTAAAAATGTCGTCAAAAGTATTAATTTTGTGCCAAACAATACTTTACAGTGGTAAAATTAAAATCGTTTTTTCTGTCTATTATACTATGCGGCATGGCGCAGATCCGCTCCCATGCAAGCCCGCCTAAGTATAAGTTGTCATTCACCATCAAAGGACTAGAGAACAAAGTATGTCTTCTCGGATTTTACTATGGCGACAAGACCTATATTAGCTTGGACAAATATGGGAAAGACGATACCGTAATCGCCGATTCACATGGCAGTTTTACCTTTACGCGCGATACTACATTGGCAAGGGGTATTTACTTTATCCTTACAAGGTCGAAGAAATCGTTTCAGTTTATAATTGACAATGAACAGAAATTCGAAATAGAAGGCGACACGGCTGGCGACTTCCTAACAAATCTGAAAGCAAAGGGTTCACCGGAAAATAGTATGTTCTTCGATTATCTCCGTTATGTAACCCTGAAACATATCGAAGTAATAAAATATGAAAAAGAGAAGAATCAGCCCATGATTGACACGCTCAATGCCGAGGTAAAAAGATATAAGGAGGATTTTATTCGTAAACACCCGGGAATGCTCCTTTCCACAGTGTTCAGAGCTAATGAGAAACCCGTAATACCACCAACCCCTAAACTGCCTAACGGCAGACCTGATTCTACTTTTCCATACCGTTACTACAAGGCGCATTTCTTCGATTATGTAGATTTTTCGGACGGACGGCTGGTGCGCACCCCCGTCATCTATCCGCTTATCAAACAGTATTTGGATAAACTCACCATGCCAATACCTGATTCAGTGATAGCGGCGGCTGATTATCTGGTTGGAATGGCAAAAGCCAATAAGGAGATGTTCAAATTTATTGTGGCATATATCACAAGCGTCTATCAGACCTCCAATATTATGGGTATGGACGCTGTTTTTGTGCACATGGTAGATAAATATTATACGCCCGAACAGGCATACTGGGTAAGCCCTACCCAAATGGAACGGCTAAAGGAACGAGCAGCACAGCTCGAACCCATTCTTATTGGCAAACATGTACCTTCTCTAATATTGCCCGACACATCGCAGGTGATGCAGTCCATTGATTCAGTAAGGGCGCGCTATACTGTTCTCTATTTCTGGGACTACGACTGCGGTTTCTGCCAAAAGGAAACGCCAAAACTGATTAAGTGGTATGACTCAATAAAGGGCGAAGGAGTTGAGGTTTATGCGGTAGAGACGAACGATAACGACTTTAAAAAATGGAAGGACTACATTCGCAAACATAAACTTGACTGGATAAATGTGGCAGATATTTATCATACAAGCAATTTTCATCATCAGTTCGATATCATATCCACACCCGTAATCTATGTGCTCGACGAGTTTAAGAAAATAATTGCCAAAAACATTGATGTAAATGAACTGAATAAGGTAATCAAACACGATATTGAGCTTCAGAACAGCAGAACGAAATAAGGTCTTTCTATTCAGTAATCAATATTTTTACCTTCTCACTCCACTCCTTCTGTTCCATTCCGACCGAAATGCGCTTAACCCTGCTAGCCGCTCCCTTTTGAATCATAATCCTGCTACGGCTTATGTTCAGTATTCTTGCAAGATAATCTATCAGGTATTCATTGGCAATGCCATCAATGGGTTTGGCTTTTATTTTAACCCAAAGCCGGTTAGGCGCTTCAAATCTGATTTCATCGTGCGACGCTCCCGGTTTTACTTGAACCAGCAGACCGACCATTTACTGTTGCCCGTTGTTGTTATTGTCGGAATTATCGTTACGGTTTTCGGGCATATTCTGATACTGGGCGTATTGTTCCGGTGTTAAAACGGAATGTATTTTGTAGTTTCGGTCTTCACGCAAATTACGGATTTTATTACGCATGGCGTCGCGGGTTACTGTGTTGGATGTGCGCACCTCCTCCATCCCCTTTGCATATGTTTCTTCAATGGTTGACAATTTTGCTTCCTGGTCTGCAGTGATGTTACTTACCTGCTTTTTTATAGCCGTCATTTCGTGCTGCGCCAAAGGACTGCCTTGCTGCATGGGCTGGCTATTTTGCGAATATGCAACTGTTGCCAGGCAACAAATTATGGCAAGAGCCGGAATATTTTTGGTTTTCATAATAATAATTTATTTTACGTGAACTGCACTCTGAAGGTGAAACTTGACCTAACTGTAAGCAAATTTACAACGATTTTGAATATCGGAAAACAAAATTACAGTTCAAGGTTATGTAGTATGTCCGTTTACTGATTCGGCGGGGTAACGGAAGCGTGGTCGAAAATGCTTTTTGTAGAAAACGCCATGAGTTGCTGCATGGTACGTTGCATGCCATCGTTGGAGCCATCTAGGAAGATAACGTTCCCTTTGCCTGCCTCGGCGAAATTCTTTATTGCTTCAGTCCACATGCTGAACATTATTACGGTCATGTCGGCGTTGATGGTTTCCATCTGTTTAGCAGATTCTACAATGCCTTTGGCAACCTCCTGCCTGAAAAGGGCCACGCCCTGTCCTCTTAACTGCGATGCGAGGCGTTCAGCTTCGGCAGTAATGCGTATGGCGTTGCCCTCCGCCTCGGCGGCTTTTGTTTTGGTGATAAGCAATGCCTGTCCTTCGTTTTCGGCTGCCTGCTTAAGGTTGTTGGCTGCAACTACTTTTGCCATCGATTTCATAATGGCTTCATCGAAGGTAATATCGTTCAGCTGCAAATCTATGAGGTGGTAACCCCAGCCGCCGAGAGTAACATCCAGTTGGTTTTTTACATGAACTACTATTTCGCTGCGGAGCCCCAGAATATCGCTCTGTTTAAGCCCGGCGACAAAGCTTCGAATTGCCGCTTCAATCGTTCGTATCAGCGCCTGCATAAAGTTCTTTTCATCCAAAAACTTGAAGGCGACATTTTTAATAGTTTCTTCCTGCTGGTCTACTACAGAAAAAAGCAGCATGGCTTTAAAGTTCACATTTGCCTGGTCTTGTGTTATGGCTTGAAATTCGAGGTCGACCGAACGGTTCTGGATGGATATGCGCCGGTGCAATGTTTCGATAAAGGGCAGCTTAAAGTTTAGCCCTGGTCCCATAATGCGCCTGTATTTGCCAAAAACGGTAATAACAGCGATAAAGCCCTGCTGAACGGTTACAAAACCCGAAAAGATAAATGCCACAGCAAAGATGAGAATAATAGCCAATAGAATGTTTGTCATAATCTGTAAGTTTAAAAATACAATATTAAACAATTTCCGGAATAAACGACCGAGTCGCTCTGTTAAGTATGATTATTATACCTATTACCATTGAATTTGTTAAAATTCGCAAACCCTATTGAGCGTAGTTTAGTGAAGATTGGGTGTTAGGCGTCCCGAAAGCTATCGGGACGCGGTCGTAAAAATCGCTTTCGAGCACTATATTTTCCAAAAATTGGTAGAATTAACGTTTAAGGATGCGGATTTAGAAAAACTTTGACCGGACTATACCAAAATCAACGACTCCTTGACTTGACAACAGAAAATTTCGACCGTTAATCCACCAATTTTTATTATCTTTGTTATTCCCATACAAAATTATATTACTGAAATTCAAAAACTACATTTAATGTCAATGAAAATACATTCAGCTAACAGCCAACGCAATGCGGTAAAACGGCATACGAGCGGACTGACTGCATTATTATATCGACTGCAATTGAACCCGATAGCTATCGGGTTGTTAAAATTCACAAATTCATATCATTGGTATAACAGCTCGTACAGGAATTTTATACCGATATTGAATGAAAATGCAACACATTCATATCGGCATAGCTACGCGTACAGATACTTTGCTTTCGCAAAATCGTTTACGAGCGGTAAACTTTTCGCAAAATCACTTAGGAGCAGTATAGTTATTGCCGGCTGCGGCATTTCAGCAATAAACTATTGCGCCGCACAGGTTACCACTACTCCTGCACCGGCAGCCCCCCCGGCATCGCAAAGCACCGGAGATACGGTGAAGACGGTAACCCAAACACCCGAACAGAAAGCGGAGTTAAGCTATAATAAAGGGATAGCTGATTATGGGAAAGGCGATTATAACGCAGCAGCAGCTGACTTTACCGATGCCATAACCAATAAACCCGATTTTGAACAGGCGTATCTTAACCGGGGTAATACTAAACTGAAACTGAAGGATTATCACGGCGCTCTGGACGATTTCAATAAGGCAGTAATACTCTCCTCCGCCGACGATAAAGCAT
>JAKAOA010000051.1 GCA_021823405.1 Bacteroidota bacterium
AAGTTAGTCCGAACGCAATTGGATTTGTGTATGTATCCTGTTTATCAAAATCGCCTAATAGCAGTAAACTTTCACCTTCGGCATTCAACTTTATTAAGAGCGATGAATTACCTTTACATCCAATGCGCAATCTGATTAAAATTGTTGCAAACAGAAGGGCTTTATTTCGGACTCTAAGGCATAATGATCTTGCTTCTTGTTAGAGCTGCCTAAATATTTGTACTTTTATATCTCCAATCTGCTTGGGATGACCTATATTTTATCTTTTAGAACCGGCATCGATCATCTCTCTTCCCCAAATTCATTATGCATTCAAACCATCTTTTAAAGAGGATGTTTTATACGGCGGTAACAGGTATGCTTATAATATCATATCTGCCTACTCTATCCGCCCAGGATACAGCTGCCCTGCATGCTAAGGCGCCCGATACCGTTGTTTTAGGACCATCACAGGTAAAGCAAGTGTCCATTTCCTGCCCTGTTATCAGCGGCTACGGCAGCGGTGATATGGAACTTATAGCCATCAATTCAGAATCGGATGCCACTTCGGCATTCGGCTACAACTGTAGCGTACCCGACAGCGATTATACGAATTACAGTTTGCTATGCTGTACGATTTTGTCGGCTGGCTCGATTAAATGGAAGGTGGAGACGGCTGGAGATAACTATATATTATCAGTAAGCGGCGTGCAGGGCGCCCACCGTACATACCTGTATCTGCTAACGCCACACATGCCGCCCAACGGCAATGTTCACCTGGATCTGGACAACCTGCGGCAGGCAACAGGGAGGTAAAAAAACGCCATGAACCAAATGACAACCTGGTCATACAACCCGATGTTCATAAATTTAATGGACTGTTTTTCATCCTTACTCATTAATTATTTTTACCTTTACTAAATAAAAAAAATAAAAATGGAAAAAGCAGCAGAAAAGAAAGCGGTCGCAAAAGAAGCGGCAGCTAACGAAACACACGGCGGAAAGGAAATGAACAAGGAAAAAGTAAAAGCGCTTCAGCTTACAATTGATAAACTGGAAAAAGCTTATGGCAAAGGAACCATTATGCGTATGGGCGAATCGCCTATACAGGATTTGGAGACCATACCTTCCGGCTCGCTTACGCTTGATATTGCATTGGGAATAGGCGGCTATCCCAAAGGAAGGGTGATAGAGATATATGGTCCCGAATCTTCAGGTAAAACGACCCTGGCGATACATGCCATTGCCAATGTACAGCGCAACGGAGGAATAGCGGCAATAGTGGATGCCGAGCATGCTTTTGACAGAACCTATGCCCAGAAACTTGGCGTTGATATCGGCAACCTGCTTATCTCACAGCCCGACAACGGCGAGCAGGCGCTTGAAATAGTAGATAACCTGATACGCTCCGGCGCAATAGACATTATTGTAATTGATTCGGTAGCCGCTCTTACCCCTCGCGCCGAAATAGAAGGCGAAATGGGCGACTCGGTGATGGGCTTGCAGGCACGGTTAATGAGCCAGGCATTGCGCAAACTTACCGGAACCATAAGCAAAACCGGCTGCTGCTGCATATTTATTAACCAACTTAGGGAAAAAATAGGTGTGATGTTCGGCAACCCCGAAACAACTACCGGCGGTAACGCCCTGAAGTTCTATTCTTCCATACGGCTTGACATACGCCGCATAGGACAACTAAAGGAGAGCGAACAGGTAATAGGAAACCGCACCAAAGTAAAAGTGGTTAAAAATAAACTTGCTCCTCCGTTTGGCATTGCCGAATTCGACATTCTTTACGGCGAAGGAATCTCCAAAGTAGGAGAATTAGTTGACCTTGGCGCTGAAAGAAATGTAATAAAAAAGAGCGGCGCATGGTTCAGCTACGGCGATACCCGACTGGGACAGGGAAGAGACGCTGTAAAGCAACTTTTTCTCGATAACCCTGAACTGGCGGAAGAGATTGAAGGCAAAATAAAAGATGCCATCACCATTCAGAAAGAAATTTAAACTGCGCCTGCTCCCCGCACGGGAATGGAGACCATGAGCTTAATACCTAACCGGCTGCGTAAGAACCATTCGCTGTACAAATCAGATTTAAACAGAACGTTCAGCGCACAAAAAGGATGGCTGCCTATTGCTTTATCGGCTGTAATAACTCTGTCGTGCAACCATAATCAGCAATCTGCAAAAAATGAAATTGTCCGAAGAACCGACACATCTAAAACAATATCAGGCGCACCTGACACTATTACGCCCCGGATAGAGCAGCTGAACCGACTCATTGGCGCAAATCCGCGTAGCGCCGACCTTTTATGGAAACGAGGGAAGCTTGAAGAGTTTCAAAAGAATTACAGTGCGGCGCTGTCCGACTACAATAATGCAGTTCGTCTGGATAGCTCCAAAGCATCATATTATTACGACCTGTCGGATGTCGATTTTGCTATCGGGCAGACAAGGGCGGCGAAAGATGCGCTTATAAAATCTGTAGCGCTTGACCCAAAAAACACCGATGCGATGCTAAAACTTAGTGAACTATTCTTTTATGTAAAAAAATACCACGATGCTTTTGATTATGTTAACCGCGCCATTAAGGTAAACCCATATATAGCCAAAGCGTACTTCCTGAAAGGTATGATTTACGTGGAAACGGCGGATACCGCAAGAGCCATATCCAGCATGCAAACAGCCGTTGAACAGGATACCAAGTACTACGATGCCTATATACAACTCGGACTACTCCTCGCCCGAAAACATAACCCTTTAGCCGTAGATTATTTTAACAGCGCCATAACCATTAAACCGGACGATAAGGAGGCATATTACGATAAAAGTATGTTTTATCAGACCGTTGGCGATTACAAGAACGCAATAAATTCCTACCTCGACCTTTTACAATTGGATTCGGCTTATAAATACGCCCTTTACAACCTTGGCTTCATATATTATAATTTGGATAAACCCGATTACAATAAAGCCATGTACTATTTCAATAAAACCATAGTGAGCGACAGCTCATACTCCTATGCCTATTACTCGCGAGGTAATTGTTACCTTCAGTTTAATGAGCCGAAAAAAGCCCTCGCCGATTTCGACCACGCCGTTCGGCTGAATCCCGGTTTTACACCTGCCTCGGACGCATTCAGAGCGCTTAAAGCAAAATTGAAAAACCGCGCTACATCGGCGCGGTGAAGTGCAGGAATACGCCGCCCTGATTCAAACTATTTACTGAATATTCGAGGCGGAAAACAAGGTCGTAATAGGTTACAAAATCTAACCCGATGCCATTCCCCCATAATGACTTATTAGTCAGAAAATTGTTTAATACATAAGGATCGGCGGCGCCTACATAGCCCCAGTCAGAAAAGGCGGCGAAGTAGACGGTAAAATAGGTGGTATTGAACTGGCTCATACCTAGATAAGGAATTGATTGGAGCGGACGGTTGATTAATCTGAACCTGATTTCGTTTTTCACAAGCGCATAATCGTTGCCGTCAACCACATAAAGTTCATATCCCCTTACAAAATTATTGGAGTAGCCCAATGCCTGCTGCAGGAAATAAGGTTGTGCGCCCGACTGCGATACCTTGCCTTCCACCTCGGCTGAATAATAGAAGAGCGGTGACAAAGCCCAGTATTTGTGAAAGGACGACTGCACATAGAACAGGTTGTAGGGCTGGCTATTAAACTTAACACCCATGCCGTAATCATTTAAACTTATATCAAAAAAATAGCCGGTTAAGGGGTACGGAGCGCAATCGCGGTAATCGCTTTTGAAGTAATATTTGGCTTCCGGAAAAGTAGCATTGGACAGATTAAATGGGAGATAATATTTTGTGAGCGCGTTTATTGTGTCGGCGATTCGGGTGGAGAAAATGTCTCCTTCAATTATGTGGGTATTGTACAGCCCTTGCCGATAGGTGTATTGAATTTTGCCATGGTAAGTACTCTGCAAAATTTGCCCCGGAGTATTCAAATATGTGAGGATATCGTTTATTGATGTATAGGGCAGTTCATTGTTCTCGGTATAGTTGAAGCTGAAAGCCAATCCGCCCGCCTGCTTTTTAGTTAGATATGGTATTTTATACGATAAACCCAATTTTTTAGTATATCCCAGTTGCGCAATAAGTCCTAATGTTTGATTTAGTCCAAGCACATCGTACATGGTAAGGGTTCCGCCTATGTCAGCTTTATCAAGCCGGCGGTCGTCCTGCTGCCACCACGTATTGAAATTGCGTTCTTCCACCTTGAATATCGGAGCGGGCCAAAAGTACCAGCGTTCCTGCACTTCTACATAAACATCCATGTCACCGTTTTTCATTCTTACGGTATCAACCATGGGTAAGGTGGTGAATAGTGATGTGTTTCTTAAATTTTGTTCCGACCGTTCGGCAAATTCATGCCATAAGGATGCCAGTATGGTGTCCCCTCTTTTGAAGGTAAGTTCGCGAAGTATTATCGAACTGACGGTTTTCCTGTTGCCCTCTATCAGAATATCGGAAATGACGATTTTTCTTCCGGATTGCGGCTTGGTTCCTTGGCACCGGATGTTCAGAGGATATAAGGTGAAAAAAAAAAGGATGAGACGTAAGCCGGCTATCGAAAAAGCGCTGAACCGAAGATTACCTGAAAAGCGGGAAGTTGTAATTTGTTTATTCATACATCAGATTCATCGCCTCCGCTACCTTAGCTCAACTATTCTACAGGTTGAGGTAGTGCATCAGGGAATCGTAGCGTTCCTGCAAATTATTGGTTGAATTGGCTTGCGAAAACGAAGCTTTAATCGTATAGCCGAACCTCTCAAATGTTTGAATAACGGGCGAAGCATTCAGCAGGTTTAATTTTAAGGTAACTTCCATATTTGTGGAATCGAGGTTAGGAGTAAGGAATAGACTGATGATTTTCGCACCGTTGCTTTCCGCTATCTGCGCAATCTGCGACAGGGCGTAGTCGCGCTGGTTTATTTCCAGTACAATGATGCTTCCCGGCTCCTGGGCTGCGGTGAGCGTGGAGAGGAAATTAAGCAATTGCACATTGGTAATAACGCCTGTGTAATGCTCTTTCGCGTCCAGTACCGGAATAACGTCTATTTTTGAGGTTGCGTATAATCTCAACACATCATAAGCGTGTTGGTATTCATACACAAATGGTTTGCTGAGCAGGCGCTTAATTTTGCCTATGCTGTCTTCGGTTATGTTAAGGTCTAAAAGTTCCACATCCGATACTAAACCTACGTAGGTAGTCCGGTCAACCACCGGCAGCCTGGTAACCTTGAAATCGTCCATCCATTCCAACGCTTTTTTTGCATTGTCGGTTACCTTAAGAGGCGGCACATCATTGCTTATAAGGTCTCTGGCTAACATTTACAATCTGTTAATTTTTTTAAGCAGCTATAATTAAATTTTTAGCATCCTTCATATTCACGCATAAGCGAACAGTGCAAATGTACACATTTGAGATGTTTCCCCAAAAGTAAAAAAATCGTAATTTTGGTTTCATGTATTTAATACGCCGTCATCTTCCGCGTTGGTTTATACTCATTATAGATGTTTTTCTATGTTTTTGCTCGCTGGTTCTTGCCTACTTGCTGCGGTTCAATTTTTCCGTCCCCTATACCGAGCGGATAACTTTTGTTTATGTCTTCCCTTTCGTTCTTGCATTAAGGGGAACCAGTTTTTACGCTACAGGGCTTTACCGGAACATTATACGCTACACCGGCTCACGCGATGTGCAGCAGCTTGTGATTATTCTTTCAGTTGTGAGTATGTTATTCGCCGTATCCAATATAATATCTTATGCAGTGTGGAAGCATTATATGGTTCCGTATTCCATAATAGTGATAGAACTGATGTCCACTTCACTGATACTTATTTCGGCGCGGCTGATATATAAGGCGATGTATTCGGATTCCTTTGCCACAGTGCGCGAAAAACGCGTTGTAATCATCTATGGCGCCGACGATGAAGGGCTTATTACCAAGAGAGCTATTGACAGGGACGCATCCAAATACTCCATTCTGGCATTTCTCGACGACGACAGGAACAAGTGGGGAAAACGGCTTGAGGGGGTGAGCGTTTATTCCGCGTCCAAACTAAAAGAACTTGTAGAGGCGAATAATGTGGCGCATCTTGTGTTATCCAAAGATATCCCTATTGAACGCAAAAAGGAATTAGCCGACATATGCCTTGAGAATGATGTAAAGATATTAAATGTACCACCTATAAGTCAATGGATAAACGGTGAATTAAGCTTTAAACAGATACGGAAAATACGCATCGAGGAATTGTTGGAGCGCGACCCGATAGTACTGGATAAAGCAAAAATAAAAAGTCAGCTACATGGCAAAACAATACTTGTAACCGGTGCGGCAGGTTCAATCGGCAGCGAACTCATACGCCAGATAATACCCTATAAGCCGGAAATGCTTGTAATTGCCGACCAGGCGGAGTCGCCTTTATATGATTTAGAAATGGAACTGAAGGAGGTTAGCCCGGCGCCGAATTTTAAAGTCATAGTCGCTGATATTTGCAATCAGGAGAGGATGGATAAACTGTTTGGGCGCTACAAACCTGAAATAGTATTTCATGCTGCCGCTTATAAGCATGTTCCGCTTATGGAAGAAAATCCTTCGGAGGCGGTGATGGTTAATATAAAAGGCACAAAATATGTCGCCGATTTATCGGTAAAGTACGGGGTTGAGAAATTCGTAATGATTTCAACCGATAAAGCGGTTAACCCTACCGGGGTAATGGGAGCATCAAAACGCATAGCCGAAATTTACATACAGGCGCTGAACCAGCAGAATAAAACGCGGTTCATTACCACACGTTTCGGAAATGTACTCGATTCTAGCGGCTCGGTTATCCCTCGATTCAGGCAGCAGATAGAAAAGGGAGGACCTGTAACCATCACCCATCCCGATATAACGCGCTATTTTATGACCATACCCGAAGCATGCCAGCTAGTATTGGAAGCAGGATGTATGGGAGCAGGCGGTGAAATATATGTGTTCGACATGGGGAAATCGGTAAAAATAGCCGACCTTGCAAAGAAAATGATACAGCTTTCAGGACTTGTGATAGGTAAGGATATACAGGTTGTATATACCGGTTTGCGCCCCGGTGAAAAACTATATGAAGAGCTTCTGCTGAACAGTGAGAACTCACTTCCCACACATCACCCGCAGATTATGATTGCGCAGATAAAAAAGCACGACTTCTCTCATATTGAAAATCTGATTGCAGAACTGACAACGCTAATTCACGGGCAAAATGATATGGAACTTGTGAAGAAGATGAAGGAGATATTGCCGGAGTTTATCAGCAATAATTCAGTTTATGAGCAATTGGATAAAAAATTTATTCCCATTTAGGCAGTATAGCGTTAAACTGGCATTAACTCTTTTCCGGCTGCAGTATCCGCCTTAACAGTTCTTCAAGTTCGCTCAATATCATTGCAGTGGCGCCCCATACGAAATCACCATTAATGTTATAACCTTTTGTGGATTCTTTTTTACCTGAACCTGCATGGTAAATCATTCGTTCTTCCTTTATTACAGGATTCAGTAGCAGAAAAACCTCCAGATCTATTACGCGCTGCACCTCTTCAATGTCTATTACCGGTGGGATGACCGTTTTGGTTATGCCTATAAATGGCTGCACCCAAAAGTTGCTTGGCGGAATATAGAGGGGAGTTAGCTCGCCTATTCTTTCGACTGTCGCCTTAGGTAGCCCTATTTCTTCATTCGCTTCACGCAGGGCTGTTTCCCAAAGGTCTGTATCCGATTCCTCCATCGCCCCGCCGGGAAGTGATATCTGTCCGCTATGCACGCCTTTATACAGGGTGCGTAGAATGAGGCGTGTAAATACCTGTCCTTCATGCGGATAAAGCCATACGAGCACGCTGCTTCTTCGCGGATTTCTCTGCAATATATATGTATCGGAAAGAGGTTCTCTGCCTCTCGCACTCATTATCCGCTGTGCATTCCATCCAGGTAGTCCCCTTTCAATTTCTACAGCCAGATGCTTACTTAATACACTGATTTCCAACGCATTAATAAATATATGAAACGAAATAACAAATTTTCCGTAAATATATAACACAAAGGGTTATTTATTATGAGATTTTTGTCATGGTTTGGAAAAATTACAAATTGCTCACCGGCTTTGCATTCGTCGTCGCTTCGCTTTTTGAAGTCAAAGAATGCTATCTGCCAAAATGGTTTGCCGGAAAAGGAAACTCCGATATCGCCCTTGTTTACCATGACCTTGAACAGATAAAGAAAAAAGGTAAAATGGTATTGCTCACCGAGAATAACTCCACGGCGTACTTTATTTACCGCGGAAACGCCATGGGTTATGAATATGAAACAGTAGATTCTTTCGCCCATTCAATAGGTGTGCAGTTGAATGTGGTCGTGGTTCGCAATATCGATAATATTTTTGCTATGCTCGACAGCGGCGACGGGGATATAGCCGCCGACAACCTTACTGTAACGAACTCACGGCGCCGGAATGTAGATTTTACCCTTCCATTGTTCACTACCCGTCAGGTGCTTGTACAACGCAAACCCGATAACTGGGAAAAATTAAGCCAGACGCAACTGGATAAAATTCTTGTACGGGGCGCCATCCAGCTTGCCGATAAAAAAGTATATGCTCGGACGGGTTCTTCATTTTACGAACGACTACAGGCGTTATCCAATGAAATAGGAGGCAAAATTGAAATTATACCGGCTCCGCCCGGCGAATCAACAGAAGAACTTATGGCTGACGTGGCAATGGGAAAAATCGATTATACATTGGCGGATGAGAACTGCGCTGATATAGTTAGCGGCTTTTACGATAATTTAGATGTGAAGACGCCCGTAAGTTTTCCGCAAAAAATAGCTTTCGCCGTAAGGAGCAACTCACCCGACTTGCTGACTGCACTAAACGAATGGGTTAAAAAGGAACGAAAGTCCAAATTTCTACAGATTGTTTATGATAAATACTACAACGATAAAAAATTCGCTGCAATTCGCCAGAATGCCACTTACTGCTCTATTTCCGGGGATAAGATTTCGCCTTATGACGAACTTGCGAAAAAATACAGTCCGCGTATCGGGTGGGATTGGAAACTGCTTGTGTCGCAGATTTACCAGGAATCGCAATTTGATCCACATGCGCAATCATGGAGCGGCGCATACGGGCTAATGCAGACCTTGCCGACAACTTCCAATATTGACAGCGCCGATATGACGCCTGAAAAAAGCGTTAACGCAGGAGTTCAATACCTAAAAACCATAGATGATTACTGGGCAAAATCCATACCCGACCAAAAAGAGAGAATAGCATTTGACCTTGCGTCTTATGACGTGGGAATAGGTCATGTGATAGATGCGAAAAACCTGGCTTTAAAATTTGGTCTCAACCCATCTCTGTGGGAGAACAACGTCGCCTATTTTATGCTTAACGAATCGAATCCGAAATACTATAACGATCCCATAACCCAATACGGTTATTGCCGCGGGCAGGAAGCATACCAGTATGTACGTGAAATACTTAACCGCTATGCGATGTACTGTAATGCTTATGGACATACGGCTAAAGACAGCGTTACCTTAAACAGTGAACTGACGAGCATGAAAAATAAATAGTAATAACCTCCTAAACAAACCTTCTACCCATGAATCCGAATGACATACCTAATGAATTTGCAGGTTGGCTGCAAGAGCAAGTACGGTGCGTAACCCAAGCCATCGCCGAGCTTGAAAAAACTCAAAATTATGGTAAAGCTACTTTGTGCGAAGGGATGCGAGAGGCATACCTGCAATGCCTTAAGAAGCTGGAAGCGGTTTAATGCGACTGACCGAGAATGAGAGCGATTTGGATAGGGATAAAAATTATCACTTACCTGTTAAGCCGCTAGTTGATTATTCTCTTATTCCGGTACTTAACTAAAGCGAAAATGTAGAGCAACAAAGCTATGGCTGATACAATCACACCCGGGGTAAGGAGCGGTACATGATACATGAGTTCAACCGTGTGGTTTCCTTTACCGATAAAAATTCCGGTAAACCCTATAGTAGCTTCAACTGTTGTTGCAGATTTACCGTCAACCTTCGCCTTCCAGCCGTTATCGTATGGTATCGTAAAGAACAGAATCTTCTCCCTGCTATTTTTAAAATTGCCTTTAATGCGGTTATCGTCAAAGGCAGTAATGGTAAGTGAATCATGTTTTAAACTGTCTTCCAGATTGGCGTATTGCGCGTATGTAAAATCGGCTCCGGTATCTTTGGCAAATATCTCCTGCATTCCTTTCAATCCGGCGTTTGCAGTATCGGAAGGGATAAATGCGGTAAGTAGCGTTATATCCTTTCGGGTTAAGTTTTTAATCTTACGGAATTCGTTAAGTGTTATGTATTTATCGTAAGAAAAGCCCATCGGAAGCGAAAAATTATTCTTCATGAGTTGCACATCACCGAATGAGCCGCCGGATGAGTAACCTGCAGATACAAAATTATTCGCCTGTTGGTGCGACAACAGGTATTTAACACTCACCAGTGAATATAATAGGTATCGACCGGCAGGACCCTGCACCCACTTAGCCGAAATCTGTGAGTCGGTATCCGCCCAGTTTGAGGCGTGAAGCTCCTTTAAAAAGTTGTAATAACTGGGCTGGTTCCATTCTGCGTAGCTGGTAAGTCCCCGGTAATTGAGCATTTGAGGACCGTTCAGGCACATGTGCATGGCGGCATTAGGATAATAATCGGACGCCACTCTGTAAAATCCGGCATCGGTTGCTTTAATATGGTTTATGGCATCTACTGTGTAATCATTATAGCCGGTTCTTTCCGATAATTCATCGCGGCTCATAACTACTCTGCGATTTACGGTGATATTTGAAAACGACGCGAGTTCGACCATCATACAGCAAAGGATGCCGAGCATGGCGTTAAATCGTAATTTCTTGTAATGCAAAAGAAAAATCAGACCGGAATAAAGAACAAGAAAAACAGCAACGGTATTTCTTAAGGATGTATCGACAATCCTTGAGTAGCCCGGAATAAAATCATGGTACAGAAAAAAAAGCAGAACCAGAAGCGTACCCGCCAAAGTTTTTATATGGACTTCGCCTGTTTTTTCAATAAATGTTAACGCTTTAACGGCAAGGAATAGAATGAATAATGAAATATAAAAGGTATATGTACGGTAATACGGCACGGCAAAAAGCCAAAAGGCATATCTGAACCATGTAAATAGAAGCGGGAAAATACATAATGCTACAAGGATAAGCATGATTTTTCTTTTCCTCCGACTGAAGAACAGGAACGTCTGCGGGGCGAGCAATAAGCATAACAACCCTATATAAAGCACTGGCGCCTCAAGGTAATTAGCCCACCCACGAAAGTTACTGCCGGCGCCGGTAAGGTCATTGGTAAAGAGGCGGCTTATAAGAGTGGAATTAATATAAGCGGGGGTTACCTGAAATATAGGGGACGAGGACAAAATTTTAAACTGCGAAGCACCACCACCTACACGAGGGTTATTAACCAATTGATAAGCATTAGGAAGAAAAACGAAAGAACCGAGCAGAACTCCGAAAACGGCAAGACAGCCCATCTGAAGCATTGTGACAGATACCGCTTTCCAATCGGGCTTACCTAATAAACTGCGAAAAATAAGGTACAGAGCCGCTAATAAACCATACAGATATAGAAAAAACGGCTGAAGAACGGCAAAAAGGCAAAAGGGAATAGGTATAAGATACCAGACGCCATCGCGCAAAAAACGTTCCACTGAATAGAGCACGAGAGCGGCGTAAAATGCTTCTGTTGAAACGAAATACCAACCGCTGCCAAGTATCATATACCCGCTGAAAGCGAAGAGCAACCCGCCTGCTATGCTTGCCGCATTTGAACATTTTATCAAATCGAGATAAAAATAGACAACAAGTCCGCCGCCTATTATTTTAAACAGTTCCATAAAGATAATGGCGAATGGGATGACTTCCTTTGGCAGCATACAAAGGAACATACTGAAAGGGTCGCCGATACCGAATGCGTAGATGTTCTGCCCCATCCCTTCGTTGAACGACCAGCAGGGAATGCCAAGAGTGCGGATATAATTTGAAAGATTTACCCAATGAGGCCACCAGTAGGTAATGGTATCACTGCCTATATCTTTAAAGAGGTATAGATTGTTAAAAGTTACGAAATTGCGGAATACATAGAATGCCAGCAAGAGAGCGAGAATAAGATATACGTAAACAGCTTTTCCGTCTAGCAACTTCTCTATATCCGGCGCAGCCGGCGTGGTAAACGATTGCCGGACATTATTTTCGGAAGCGCTATCGGAGCCGGATTTTTTTATATTCCTTGCCGTTTCTCTAAAGGGAGGTTTATTTAATTTTCCCTGCCTGTTCTTGTTCATCCCGACAAAGATAATAATTAAGGGCTATAGGGCGAAATCTGCTACTATTAAGGATTGCAATATCTTATAAAGGCGAAGAGGTTCCGACATCCGTTCGCCGATTTTCAACAGTCGCTGCGATTAACTGAAAGAACCGACCATTTTTTTCGGGTCAACCCACTCGTCAAACTGTTCGTTGGTAAGCAGTTTCAGTTCGAGGGCTGCCTGACGGAGGGTCTTATTTTCCTTATGCGCCTTTTTTGCGATTTTAGCCGCATTCTCGTAACCGATGTGTGTGTTCAAAGCCGTAACAAGCATAAGCGAATCTTCCAGATGCCTTTTTATATAGGGCAAATTTGGTTCGATACCTGTAGCGCAATGTTCATTGAATGAATTACATACATCGCCGATAAGTCGTGCTGAAGTGAGCAGATTAAATATGATGACGGGCTTAAAGACATTCAACTCAAAATGACCGTTCATGCCGCCCACCGATACAGCCACATCGTTGCCAATTACCTGCGCAGACACCATGGTCATGGCTTCACATTGAGTTGGGTTTACCTTCCCCGGCATTATTGAGGAACCGGGTTCGTTTTCCGGAATGAGTATTTCACCTATTCCCGAGCGTGGACCCGAAGCAAGCAGCCGGATATCGTTTGCTATCTTCATCAGCGAAACTGCAACCTGTTTTAACGCTCCCGATGTTTCCACCATGGCATCGTGGGTTGCGAGGGATTCAAATTTATTGCCGGCGCTGATGAACGGTAAGTTGGTGAGTTCCGAAATTTTTTTTGCAACGGCGACCGCGTATCCTTTCGGAGTATTAAGCCCGGTACCCACCGCCGAGCCGCCGAGAGCCAGTTCAGCCAGATGAGCCAATGTATTATTAAGCGCCTTTATTCCATGCTCCAGCTGCGATACATAACCTGAAAATTCCTGTCCCAGCGTGAGCGGTGTAGCGTCCATAAGATGGGTGCGCCCTATTTTGACTATGTTCTTAAATGCTTCCGCTTTTTTAGCTAGTGTCTCTTTCAATAACTGAATATTCGGTATGGTATGCTCTACTATCATCTTAAAGGCAGCCATGTTCATTGCCGTAGGGAAGGTATCGTTCGATGATTGGGATTTATTCACATCATCGTTCGGGTGTATCGCCTTCTTTTCGTCTATAAGTTTGCCGCCGAGCAACACATGGGCGCGGTTCGCTACCACTTCGTTCACATTCATGTTGCTTTGGGTGCCGGAACCCGTCTGCCATACCACAAGAGGAAATTGGTCGTCAAATTTACCTGCAAGAATTTCATCGCATACCTTGCAGATAATATCACATTTTTCTTTGGTCAATACCTTAAGTTCGCAATTGGTTAATGCGGCAGCTTTTTTCAAAACCGCAAAGGCGTGAATCACCTCAATAGGTATTTTATGCCCTCCTATCTTAAAATTGTTGCGCGAGCGTTCGGTTTGCGCTCCCCAGTACATATCGGCTGGTATTTGTACAGGTCCCATCGTGTCCTTTTCAGTTCTGAATTCCATGGTATGTTGGTTTTAAATGTTTAATTTATTTTTTTATAATAGAGAAAATTTTTCCCGGTGGTCTTCCTATCACTGCCTTATCCCCTTCAATCAGAATAGGTCTTTCAATCAATTCTGGATTCCGGCACATTACCTTCATCCAATCCTTATCAGAATAATCCTTGCCTTTATACTTTTTAATAAAGAGTTGTTCTTTTGTACGGATCAGTTCTTTGGGTTTTAGCCCCAATTTATGCAATATTACGGACAGTTCCTTTTCAGTCGGGGGTGTTTTAAGATATTCAATTATTTCCGGTTTAATGTCATTTTCTTGCAAGAAACAAAGGGCTTGCCTGCATTTTGAACAACGGGGATTATAAAAGAGGGTTGTTTTGATCTTTTTCATAACATTCACTCTGGTAGTGTTCGAATGCGAACAGCGTCTATTCCTGCTTTTTTACTCATCCTTTTGATTAGCATTTGCGGCGCTTGCTTTTAGAGGATTTGAGCTATTCTGCACATAACGTTTCCTTGCTTTTACCAAATCGCATGCAAGATATACTGCCGCCCGGAAGGATGATTCGGATGCCTTGTTCTTGCCTGCTATGTCATACGCTGTACCATGGTCGGGTGATGTGCGAACGACAGGCAACCCCGCTGTAAAATTCACCCCGTTTTCGAAAGCGATTTGCTTAAAAGGAATCAACCCCTGATCGTGATACATTGCCATCACCGCATCGAATTTCGAATACGCTCCGGAACCGAAGAACCCATCGGCGGAATAGGTGCCCATTATAATGGTGTTTGACTGACGTCGGGCTTCCTGTATGGCAGGATATATTATTTCACTCTCCTCATTGCCCAGAGTACCGTTGTCGCCTGCATGCGGATTTAGACCGAGTACTGCAATTTTAGGTTTATCAATTCCGAAATCTTTTATTAGGGTTTTTACAAGTATGATAAGTTTTTTGATAATAGCGTCCCTTTTTAAAGTTGTTGCTACTCCTGCTACCGGAATATGTTCGGTTGCAAGGGCAACCTTCAAATTATCGGAAACGAGCATCATCAGGGAGTTGCCCTTTCCAAATTTTTCATCTAGAAATTGAGTATGCCCTGCATAGGGGAATTGTTCGGAATAAGTATTGTTTTTGTTGATAGGGGCTGTTACCAGAGCATCGATTTTATTCTTAGCAAGTGCATCGCAGGCAGTCATTAACGATAGAATTGCATATTTTCCTCCACTTGGAGTATTTCTGCCCGCTTCAACGGTTATTTCATCGTTATAGCACTGGAACAGATTGAATTTGCGCATCACTATTCCCTCATACCCCGAAACGGAGTTATAATTGAATTGCTCCTCCTGTATTAACTTGCGATATGCCGTAATTGTTTTACCGGAACTAAACAGAACAGGAGTACACACTTCGAGCATAGCGGGCTCCGAAAATGTTTTCATGATTACTTCAAGTCCTATGCCGTTGATGTCGCCCTGCGAAATTCCTACACATACAGGTTTTACAGTGTTATTCGCCATATTTGTGGATTCTATCCGTTTGAAATAAAGTTAAAGAGAATGGCTCGTTTAGCTGTTCCATATCATTGCAGATATTTCACACTGTGCATTGTTCATTTTTTATTATCATTATCCAATTTCATCCTGTGAACATCCACGCCGAATTTTTTTAAAAAATCTATTCCTTCATCTGCGGAAATACCCTTATAATCTGCATAAGAATTGAGATAAAAAAGCTGCTTTATTCCGGCTGTAAAAATTATGCGGGCGCAGGCGAGACATGGCGACAGGGTTACATACATTGTTCCGCCATCTATCGTCGCTTTATTCTTTGCGGCATATAATATGGCGTTTTGCTCGGCATGTATGGCGAGCGAACAACCGCCTTTACTATCGCGAGGACAACCGACATTGCCCCATTCCTCATCACAATTGTGCGTACCCGGGGGCGGTCCGTTGTATCCGAGCGAAATGATGCGCGTATCTTTAGCCAATACCGCTCCAACCTGCATTTTAACGCAATGCGAACGCTTCGCCAGTGTTACGGCAAGGTTCATATATATTTCATCGAAGCTGGGACGCAAAGAATTTAAGATTTAGAAGTTAAAATTTTCGCAGGGCAAACTTACATAAATTGGTACAACTAAAACCATGCAGTTCGTCATTTATTTACTAATTCGCCGCAATTACAAATTAACCCGATCCATATTAACGAAAACTATTAATTCTCAAGAAAGGATGAGCAGATACGGATTAGCAGGAAAGTTCCTATTTTTGTACGCTGATTTAAGGCAATCATTAGTGAATATTGCCTGCCTGAAAATGAGATTGACACCTGAATGAAAAAAACCTTTATAACCAATCTGATACTTGTTCTGGGGCTTAACCTTACCATTAAGCCCTTCTGGATATTCGCCATTGACCGTAAAGTGAATACTATGGTGGGAACTGCTGATTACGGCACCTATTTTTCCCTACTAAGTTTCTCATCGGTTTTTTATGTTTTGCTTGATATGGGGCTTACCAATTTCAATAACCGTCACATATCCCAGAACTCACATTTATTGAGTAAACATTTTTCCAGAATGCTTGTTCTTAAGCTGACACTGGCTCTCTTTTACGTGGTAATCTGCACCCTGATGGGTTTGGCTATCGGATATGATTTCCGCCTGATGAAACTGCTGCTGATGGTCTGCTTCATTCAGTTTTTAATATCGCTCATAGCGTTTCTTCGCTCTAATGTTTCAGGGCTGCACCTTTTCAAAACCGATAGCTTTTTGTCGGTCTTCGACCGTCTTATCGGAATAGCCATCTGCGTTCCGCTTATCTGGGGGCACATACTAAAGAGGCAGCTGGATATTATGGATTATGTTTATGCCCAAATGGCAGCATACGGGCTTACTGCCATTATCGCCTTCACTATCGTGTTCTTACGGGCTGGATTCATTAAATTCCAATGGAACCGAACCTTTAGTATGATGATACTGAAACAGAGCTTTCCATTTGCAATATTAACCATGCTCATGGCTTTCTATAACCGTATTGACGGAGCCATGCTATTGCGCATACTTAAAGACAACGGTTTGGGCGCAGGCATCTACGCGCAGGCATTCCGGCTGCTTGATGCCGTTAATATGATTGCCGTACTCGCTGCAGGTCTTTTGCTCCCGATGTTTTCACGCATGTTGAAGCACAACGATTCGGTGGAAGCCCTTGTTAAGGCATCTTTCACCCTGTTATCCATGCTTGCAATCGTTATCGCCTGCGGTTGCTTTTTTTACGGAGGATATATGATGAGCATGATGTACAATGCCAACATAGAAGCTACTACAGTCGTTTTCAGGGTGCTCATGTGCTGCTTCATGTTCTCGGTATGCCAATATATCTTCGGAACCTTGCTTACGGCGAATATCCAATTAAAACAGTTGAATATTATCGCAGGTGCAGCTATGGCTCTGAATATCATCCTCAATTTCATCCTGATACCCCGGCTGCACGCACTCGGTTCGGCGTTCGCAAGTTTCACAACCCAACTATTCGTGGCAATAGCGCAAATTATTGTTGTACAAAGGTTATTCAGGTTTAATATGCTGCCGAAGTTGCTTATTAACCTGTTGATTTTTGCCATTGGCGAAACTGCTATATGCTATGGCGCCAGCCATTTACTGCATATTGACTGGCGAATGTCGTTCATTGCAATGCTCGGCGCTTCACTTGTATGGGGCTTTGCAACAGGTTTATTGAACTTGAAATCGATGCTTGCCGTTATAAAAATAAACTCCTGACCATCTTCTGTAATCATTCATTTCCGGCTTTACCCGATTTATGTTTCTCTCTTCTTCTTTTTAGCTGCCGGAAACAATACATTGTTCAGTATAAGCCGGTATCCCGGCGAATTGGGGTGAAGCGACAGGTCGGTCGGCTGTGAACCGACAAAATGCTGATAACATTCAGGATCGTGACCGCCGTAAAATGTCCATGTGCCTTTGCCATAGTCGCCATGAATGTATTTTGCCTCATTTGCAGCTTTATTCTCTCCCATTATAGTTACGCTTGATTTAATGTAATGTTCGTCGAAGGCGGTGGTTTGACCCATAAATCCTTTAATAACCTTGGTCTGGTCCTGACAAAGCATAGTTGGCACGGGGTCCCATTTGGCTGAAAAATCGAAGAGCGTAAAGTAGTCGTTGGCTTCAGTAATTCCGTACCGTTGCGTTCGTGTGTGTGAAACGTCAATATTAGATTTATCATACAGATAGGGATTCATAACCAGCGAAAATCCGGTAAATGCGAAACAATTTGCATAGTTCAGTTTTTTATCTGCATCCGGGTCGGCGGGGTCGCCGTCGAAGGGTGTCTGACAAATATCTATCCCGTCTGCGGCAAGTGCAATGTCGTATGAATCGGGGGCAGAACACATGGCGAATAAAAAGCCCCCGCCTGTAACAAAATCACGGATTTTCTTCGCCACAG
>JAKAOA010000176.1 GCA_021823405.1 Bacteroidota bacterium
TTATTTTTTTTATGTTAATATTCAGATTTTCAATCACAGCCATCCGGAACTTTTTCGGAGGGGAGTAAAAATAGTTGAAAAGAAATGATTTTATTGACCCTACCGGCAATATGAAAAAATACGCATTTTCCGACAGAAAACGACAGAATTTGCAACGTCTTTCAGAACCGGTATCAACCGGTAACAGTCATATGCGCAGGGCAAAAGACAAGGTGTTAAAGATGCGGTGCCGTTTTCGGCTAATCACGCCGACGGCAGCTGCGAGAGAAATAGCAGAAAAGCGCTGTTGTCAAAAAAGCCATAATTAGCCATTTTTAGCCAAATGTTAAAATGTATGATAAAATCCGTAAACGATTTTGTGAATGCTTAAAGCCCGTAAGTGATTTTGCGAATGCAAAATATCTGTAAGAGTAGTATTTTTCGCCCTTCACCCCCTCCTTGCACAAGGAGAGGGAAGGGTGAGGTGGAGCAGCCCCGAAATACGAACAAACGAGATGGTAATTATGACACACAATTTATATTGAATCTGCGCCCCATTGCGCCAAAATTTGAAATAAGTATGCGAAACAGTGTGAACAGTGAGAACACTTACGTCCTAATCTATAGTCGGATGGGTAGGCGAATTGCAATTCACAACCCATTATTTTTAATTATTTTGCGGGCAAATTGAAAGGTATGGAACAGGAAGACAGGTTCAGGAATATTATATCGCACTGCAAGGAGTATGGCTTTATTTTTCAGTCGAGCGAAATATACGACGGGTTAAGCGCCGTGTATGACTACGGCGGCTATGGCACGGAACTGAAGAACAACATCCGCTCTTACTGGTGGAAGGCAATGGTGCAGTACCGTGAGAATATTGTGGGTATTGATTCAGCCATTTTCATGCATCCCACCATCTGGAAGGCATCGGGGCACGTGGACGCCTTCAACGACCCGCTTATAGATAATAAGGACTCCAAAAAACGTTACCGCGCCGATACATTGATAGAGGATTACCTGGCTAAGCAGGATGATAAAATTGAAAAAGAGGTGGAAAAAGCGAAGAAGCGTTTCGGTGAAAAGTTCGACGAACCCCTGTTCCGTGCTACCAATGCAAGAATTCTTGAAATTAAAAATAAGGCGGATGCGGTGAGCGAGCGTTTTAAAAAGGCGATGAACGAAAATGATCTCGCAGCACTGAAGGGAATCATAGAAGATTGCGAGATAGTTTGTCCCATATCCGGCAGCCGCAACTGGACCGATGTAAGACAGTTCAACCTGATGTTCTCTACCGGTATGGGAGCCATGGAGGAAAATGCCAATACGCTTTATCTCCGTCCCGAAACGGCACAGGGCATATTTGTCAACTTCCTGAACGTTCAGAAGACATCCCGCATGAAAATACCGTTTGGTATTGCACAGACAGGTAAGGCGTTCCGTAACGAAATTGTGGCTCGGCAGTTCATCTTCCGCATGAGGGAATTTGAACAGATGGAGATGCAGTTTTTTGTGCAGCCGGGCAGCGAACTGGAATGGTATAATTACTGGAAAGAAAAACGCCTTGCATGGCATCATACGCTCGGCTTTCCGAAAGAGAATTACCGTTTTAAAGACCACGCTAAACTGGCGCATTACGCCAACGCTGCCTGCGATATTGAGTTCGCTTTCCCGTTCGGTTTTAAAGAGCTGGAGGGCATTCACTCGCGCACCGATTTCGACCTGAAAAGTCATGAAAAATTCTCCGGTAAAAAAATACAATATTTCGATCCCGAACTGAACAGCAGCTATATTCCCTATGTAGTAGAAACTTCTATCGGTCTGGACAGGATGTTCCTTGCGGTTATTTCGCAATCGCTGGTGAATGAAAAGCTGGATGACGGAACCGACAGGGATGTGCTTAAATTCCCGCCGTTCCTTGCGCCCGTTAAGGCAGCCATACTGCCGCTTGTGAAAAAAGACGGATTGCCCGAAATGGCGATGGAGATATTCCACCGGTTGAAGTTTATGGTCTATTGCCAATACGATGAGAAGGATTCCATCGGCAAGCGCTACCGCAGACAAGATGCTATTGGAACGCCCTGGTGTATAACCGTTGACCACCAGTCGCTGCAGGATAAGACAGTAACCGTTCGCGACCGCGATACCATGAAACAGGAGCGGGTTGCGATAGCCGAAATTGAGAGGATTGTAATGGAGAAAGTAGATGTTATTCCCGCCTTGAAACGATTATGAATCGGGTTACATCAGGTAAGTTTATTCTCCGAAATACTCCACACTGTTATTCTCGGTCTCCTGCAATCGGATGCAATGCAGGGTGCAGCCCTCCTTTTCGATGGGTGCGGACAGCTGCTGCCAGAAAGCTTTGGCAACGTTTTCAGCGCTTGGCAGTATGTCCTTCATAAATGGCACATCGAGGTTCAGGTTCTTATGGTCCACCTTGTCGGTAACATGCGTTTTAATCAACTGGCTAAGTTTTTTAAGGTTCATCACAAAGCCCGTTTCAACATTGGGGCTGCCCTTTACGGTTACAAACAAAACGTAGTTATGACCATGCCAGTTGGGGTTGGAGCATGCTCCGAAAACTTCATAATTCCGTGCATCGCTCCATTCGGGTTTGAAGAGTTTGTGAGCGGCATTAAAGCATTCACGCCTGGTAATAAACATGGCATTTGGATATAAATAAGGTTAGTTACTTTTTATCGGTTCCTCTGCTGCAAAGGCGTCCTGCACTTTCACAGGGTTCTTCACGGTGTCAGCCAACAGCGAGTAATCCAGTACCTCCCACATGTTCGCTACGTAAATAAACTTCAAATCTTTAACGTACTTTTGACTTATCTCTTCCACATCTCTTTTGTTGGAAGCGGGTAGGATTATTTCCTTTATTCCAGCTCGCTTGGCGGCAAGAATCTTTTCCTTAATTCCTCCGACTGGCAGCACCGAGCCGCGCAAGGTTATTTCGCCCGTCATGGCGAGGTGTTTGCGCACTTTCCGCTGTGTGAAAGCCGATGCGAGAGCTGTCAGCATGGATACGCCGGCTGAAGGTCCGTCTTTTGGAGTTGCGCCTTCCGGTACATGTATATGTACATTCCATCTTTCAAATGCCTTATACGATATACCGAACTGTTCTGCGTGGGCTTTAAGGTACTCGAGGGCGAGAGTAGCCGACTCCTTCATCACATCGCCCAAATTTCCTGTAAGTGTTAGCATCCCCTTGCCACGACTTATGCTTACTTCAATAAAGAGTATATCTCCTCCTGCCGGTGTCCAGGCGAGGCCTGTAACCACGCCTGCTGTATCGTTGCCCTGATATCGCTCTTTTGGATGTGCGGGGGAAAGAATCTTATCCAGTTCTTCCCTTTGTATTTCTACGTTATATTTTTCGCCCATGGCAACGCTTTTTGCTGCATAGCGTATTATCTGGGCGATTTTCTTTTCAAGATTCCTCACTCCCGATTCCCTTGTATAATCCTCTATCACCGTTTCAATCAGTTTCGGGGTAAGCGTAACCTGCACCTTGGTAAGTCCGTGCTCTTTTAGTTGCTTTGGAATAAGGTGTCGTTTGGCGATTTCGATTTTCTCTTCAACAGTATAGCCCGATATTTCTATTATCTCCATTCTGTCCAGCAGGGCGGGTTGTATGGCTCCAAGGTTATTGGCAGTGGCGATAAACAGGACTTTCGAGAGGTCGTAATCCAACTCTATGAAATTGTCATGAAACTCCTTGTTCTGTTCAGGGTCCAGCACTTCGAGCAGCGCTGATGCGGGATCGCCATGGAAATCGCTGCCAATCTTATCCACCTCATCCAACACAAAAACAGGGTTGGATGATTTGGCTTTTTTTAAACTCTGGATAATCCGACCCGGCAGCGCGCCTATGTAGGTTTTACGATGCCCGCGTATTT
>JAKAOA010000052.1 GCA_021823405.1 Bacteroidota bacterium
TTCCGATCTCTGATGTTCGCGGTGGTATATTCCCTGTTCATTATCTTCAATATGTTTCACTATCCGGTGCATATATTGAACGGTGCGCACCGGAAACTGCCCTACCGAGGTTTCTTCGCTAAGCATAACGGCATCGGCGCCGTCTAATACGGCATTTGCCACATCGTTCACTTCGGCGCGTGTAGGAGAAGGGTTTGTAAGCATGCTCTCCATCATCTGCGTAGCTATAATCACCGGTCTCGACGCTTCTATACATTTGCGCACCAGCATTTTCTGAACAAGCGGTACGCGTTCCGCCTCCAGTTCTACGCCCAGGTCGCCGCGGGCAACCATTACTGCATCAGCCATGTCAATGATGTTATCAATTTCCTTCAGGGCCTCCGGTTTTTCAATTTTAGCCACTACCTTTGCATTGCTTTTCAACTTTTTAATTCGCTCTTTCAGGTCAACCACATCTGTTACGGAGCGAACGAATGATAAGCCAATCCACTCTATCTCATTTTCGATGGCGAATTCCAAGTCACGCAGATCTTTGGGCGTTAGGCAGGGGAGCGATATCTTTGTGTTCGGCAGGTTGACTCCTTTTCTCGATTCAAGTGGACCTCCATACACCACCTCCGCTTTTACATTGGTTTTGCGGTCGGTTCCCGTTACTTTCAGGGTAATTTTCCCATCGGCAATTAGAACAAGTTCTCCTTTGGACACGTCTTTCGGAAATTCGGGATAGGTAATGTATATACATTTATCGTCGCTAATACATGGCTTGGTGGTAATGACCAAAGATTGCCCTGGTACAAGAAGCGCTTTACCGTTTTTTACTTCGCCGATACGTAGTTTAGGACCCTGAAGGTCTGCCAGTACGCCTATGAATGTTCCCAGTTCTTTATTAAGTTGTCTTATGTTTTGCAAGATTTTTTTTACCGCCTCGTAGTCACCGTGCGAAAAATTGATGCGGCATATACTCATTCCGCCGTCTATCATCTCCTTCAGCACCTCCTTTGAGGCGGAAGCGGGACCTATGGTTGCCACTATTTTTGTTTTGGTTTCCGTTTTCATAATCTCCATATTTCAGAGCATCAGGTTTTGTTTCGATTTGAGCGAAGGTACGTCAATTAGATATGCGGCGATTACCGTATCCTGTTTTTTTATTAGTTCGAGCATATCTCTTTTTTCATCTTCCTCAAGAGGTCCCTTTATAATAAAGAAATAATCTATATTTCTGTGTTCCTCGATGAGGTTACTTCCATTCCCCTTATTAGCGAGTAAATAGTATTCTCTGAACTGTTCCTCGTTTACATAACTGAACAGCGAATGGCTGCTGTTATTCGTAGTATGGTCGGCTGCTTTGCCAAGTTGAAGATGAAGAGCCGTATTAAGCTGCCAGGATAGGCGGTAATCTTTGTCGGAGCAAACAATGCCTATCAGGCAAAAATCGTAATCATAGTCAATATGTAGTTTGGTTTTTGGCATATCATACCATTTTTTTAACTTTCCGCCTGTGGGTATTTTTCGCTTTGTTTTATCAGTTTCTTATTCAATAATGCCACGGTTTTTTCAGGGTGTTTAGGCGGCGACTGCCCTTCCTTTGCATCTATCGTTTCCCACGTTTTTTCGGCGGCTATCTGTTCGGCTCTTTTTTTGGAATGATTGGATGCTTCACCGTGTATTATATCGTTAATAAATACGCCAACGGTAAAGTTCCTTCCATTGCGCCCCGCATATTCATTCAATACCCGGAACTCTAAAGATATTTTCCCCTTTTGCGCCCACTGTATAAGTTTGCTTTTAAAGTCGGTCTCTTTCATTTCAAGTTCATTTATATCCACATAGAGCCCGAAAAAGCGCTTCAGTATAAATCTCTTGGTTGTAACAAACCCTTTGTCGAGATATATGCTTCCTATCAGCGCCTCAAGAGCATTTCCATAAATAGAGGAATCTCGCCCTGCGAAGCCGACTTTGTTAAGCATATCTTCAAAACCCATCTTCAGGGCTATCGTGTTCAGGTGGTGACGGCTAACTATCTTGCTTCGCATTTTTGTCAGAAATCCTTCGTCTTTGTAAGGGAACATGCTGAAAAGATGTTCCGCTACCACGGCGCCCAGGATGGCATCGCCCAGAAATTCGAGCCGTTCGTTACTGGTTTTGGCATGTGCGGTTTCTTTGTTTGCCAGCGACCTGTGGCGGAATGCCATCTGGTAAAGTGAGATATTGCCCGGATAAAAACCAAGAACGCCTTTTAATGCGGTGGAAAGCTTTTTATCAGTCGAAAACCAGTGGTTTATCAAGAGGCATGATGAGAATTGGTTTACTTATGCAAAGATAAGTTATATACCATTACTTTTGTTTTTAGTTACGAACCTTCCGCCGTTTCGGAAGCACTTATTGGCAAAACTTTTTAACGCATTAAACGACTCTTCCGGCTCTTCGTAAAAGCCCAGATGTCCGGCGTTCTCGAGCAATAGTACTTCGCTCCGGCGCGGCGTTTCCGCCTGCGGAAGCAAATCTTCGTAGTTCAATAATTTGTCCTTCTTCCCCCATATAAAAAGTACCGGAAATGGAGCGAACTTAAGAACTACTTCTCTGCCCGGGCGCATCTTCATACCCTCAAGTGCGGCTACTATACCGCGTGGCGAAGCGGTTGAGACGATATTATTAAGTTCTTTAAAATGGACGTTGCGGCTGTCGGCAAATAGGTTTGCTGCAAATGATTTTAAATATTGGAGCGGTCGCTTTTTTATGGCGGCTATGGTCCTGCTTCTCTCTGTCTTTTTCACTTCGCTATCGGGATAAGCGGTGGAATGGAACAGGCATAATCCGCTCAAATTCTCCCTGAAATGTTCCGCAAAAGCAAGCCCTACATAACCACCCATGGAATGACCTGCAATAACATATCTTCTTAATTTAAGATGGCGCATTACTGCATGCACGCCCTCTGCCATAAGTTCCATAGTATGCACATATCCGATACAATCGCTATTGCCAAAGCCCGGCAAATCAATAGCAATTACTCTGAAGTTTTTGGAAAGAGCCGTGGCAAACCTATCCCATATATGCAGGTTTTCAGGGAACCCGTGAAGCAATACTATAACCCTTCCGCTGCCGCAGTCGGTATAGTGAAGTTTTGCCTCATGGAAGTCAACAAATCCATCTTTTACGCCTTGAATCATATATAGAAATCAGGTTCAGGCAACGTGCATCCTGAATCGGGAAATAACATTTGGTTTAATATTTGACATTCATTAGGTCCTCAATCTCTTCTGCTTCAATAGGTATATGCGGCATTAGGTCAACGTTTCCCTTTTCGGTAATAAGTATATCGTTTTCAATACGCACTCCCAATCTCTCTTCAGCTATATATATTCCGGGTTCACAGGTAAAAACCATTCCTGCCTCGAATGGTATCTGCATAGAGCCGACATCGTGCACATCCAGCCCCATAAAATGTGAGGTGCCGTGCATGAAATACTTTTTATAGAGCGGCGCCTTCGGGTTCTGTTTCTTAATATCCGATGCTTTAAGCAGACGCAGTCGTATCATTTCTTCCTCCATCATTTTACCTATGGCGGCATTGTATTTTTCAAATGTATTGCCTTTTACCAGATGGTTGCGGGCGCCTTTAAAGACGCGTAAAACGGCATTATACACCTCTTTCTGCCTCTTGCTGTATCTGCCGCTTACAGGAACGGTGCGCGTAAGGTCTGATGCGTAATTTGCATATTCGGCGGCAACGTCGAGCAATAATATGTCTCCCTTCTGGCACAATTTATTATTAGCCACATAATGCAATACGCAGCTGTCGATTCCTGATGCGATAATAGGCGAATATGCAAATCCCCTCGAACGGTTTCTGATAAATTCGTGTGACAGTTCCGCTTCGATTTCATATTCCCTTATCCCCGGTTTTATCATTTTCAGTATTCTCCTGAATCCCTTTTCGGTTATGTCGCAGGCATGTTTTATAAGTTCTACCTCTTCCTTTTGTTTTATCGCCCTTAACTTTTGCATTATGGGCGCGCTTCTTTCATAACGGTGGATGGGATATTGGCTCATACACCACTTTGTAAAACGGCTGTCCCTCGATTCTACTTGTATTTCGGCGCGGTAGTGTTCATTGCTGTTCAGGTAAACGCGTTTGCATTGCAGCATAAGTTGGCGGAACACGCTATTGAATTCCGACAGCCACCTTACTTCTTCTATCCCCGAAACTTTCTTTGCCTCTTCAAGTGTTAACTTACGTCCTTCCCATACTGCTATGCGCTCGTTGGTCTCGCGTAGGAAAAGAATTTCTCTCATGGCTTTGCTCACCGCATCGGGATAAAGGAGCAATATGCTTTCTTCCTGGTCTATTCCTGATAAATAGAACAAGTCGCTGTTCTGAACAAAACCCATGGTTCCATCCGCATTGGTGGGCATTATATCGTTAGAATTGAACAGGGCAAGGGAATTGGGTTTCAACTCTTTTGTAAACCGTTTCCGGTTATGTATAAATAGATGCGGGTTGATGGGTAGGTATTTCATAATGGCTTATTAGCGGACGTTTGATAATTATGAAGTTATAGGTTATGGGCTATAGATGATATGTTTACGTTAGATGGTTATATGAATACTATTGCAAATGTATCGGTTATTCTTTATTGAGCGGGAAGAGTTTCAATTGGTGATGACCTACCTTCTCGCGAATGGGACGTAAAAGCATCGTCAGTTACTTAAAGAATCTGTTTCATCCGATCTTCATTATGGATTTTTCCTAAAAGAACTAATGATTTGATTTTCGTCCTTTCTATAAAGTTTTATTACGTATCGGAAACCGATTGTGCAGGAAGTTGTGTCTGAATTCACAAATCTCTTTGCGTTCATACCATCCGTATTTTTACCTGCTTTCCCGCTTGGTCTGTCGTCAAACCAGTTGCTTTCTCTAACCAGCGTGGCAATATTGTTCCAGAACACACTACTCCCTGTATCGTTTTCTCTGTTGAAATAATCTTCTAATCCGGCTAACATTTTGATATCGTTCCCCGTTAATTTCTCCATCAATCTTTGCCTGTAATCATACATCACTTTATAGTTGCCGGTATAGGTTTCCTTGAGCCACTCCGAAACATTTGACCCCATATATGATATATGATTACAATCACAGCCCCCAATCAGGAGCGGATTCTTTGGAGTTAATTTAGCATCTGCTGGTAATATCTGATTATTATTACACCCTGGCTCATTCATTCTTATGTTCCACGATGAACAAAAGAAATTTGAATTCAGTGCATGAACTATCCTTTGTCGTTTCCAATAATTTCTTAACGAATCCTTTGGTTTGCCTAAACTATCCAATAAAATGTCATAATCTTTACTGTTATGGAATATTACCTTGGTACCGTAAAGGTCTGGCTTAAACATCAGGTCTGTAATATAGCTATAGTCGCTCATATATTTAAAATAATCGGGATAGACAACGGGGACTCCATTTTCAACATCGGCAGACTCAACCATCTCCCATTCATATTCTGCCGGTAACTCATATTTTATTATCCACTTGACTTTGCCTTTCCGGTTCAGTTTCTTTTGTTCCTGTTCTGTTTTCCAATGTAAAAATGCCTCCGCCTGATTCCTGCTTATGCCGACTACTGGGTAGTCATCAAAGGCCGGATGCCAGAAGTACATGTTTGTCATAACCTCATTGAATGAATAAGGAAAATCAAGTATCCAGTCAAGTGTATCGGGATAAATATTTATCATATAATAGGTGTTCCTATCTCCATTGTACCCATATTTAAATTTCCTTGTATCCCATTCTTTTCTTTTATAAAATCTGTTATTTACTGGAATGAAAAGGTCTGCGAGATTTTTCTGTACATTCGTATCATTAAAATTTATTTTGGTCTTCCAGTTCAATATCGGAGGGTCTGGAACTGTGTCATACTTATTCTTATGATAGACCATTTTCTTGTCTCCTGCATTATATAATTTAGTTCGAACAATAGAATCTCTGACATAATTTACAAATTCACGGTACTCCTTGTTAGTAATGCAAGTTTTTTTGAAATAGAAGGGCATAAGTATTTCCGCCAATGGTTTATTAAGCCGAACTTTCATTCTATAACAACCACTTATTATAGTATCTCCGAGAGGAGTTGAATAAAAACGAAATGCCTCGGGCATTATGTAATTCCTTCCACTTGACACCAAGTAATCAGCACCATGGGAAGCAGGGTTAAAAAATGTACAATCTTCAAATTTAACCGGAGCGGATTTGTAATATTTCCTGTAGAATTCAATAGAAGCGATTAAATCCTTCTGCCTGTCAGAAAGTTTCTTATACTTTGATGTATCTCTTAGCTCCTTTACACAGGAACTAAAATCGTTGATGTATTTTCTGTTTTTCTTATCATATTCAAAAAATCTAGGTAAACGGTCGCTGATAATATAGTACGGATTATCCAGATCAACCTGTAGCAAAATGGGCTTCGCTATCCTATATACTGTTGAATTTTCCATATTTACAGCATCTGATAATATGGTTTGTGTATAACCTGATTGCATAATAATAAAGATGAAAAAGATAACAAGATAAAGTTCTGACCGTTTCATTCCTATAGAATGCTTTCTACAGAGCATATAATTATTTGTAATTCTAAAAGATTACAACAAATCGTGGTAATCATAGCGAGAATTTTTACGTTTCATTATGTAAAAGGATACAACTCGGGACGCAAATTAACTATTTTTGTCAGATACCAAAGTATTTGCTATTCACTAATCACTACTTATTATGAACTACTGGCTGGTAAAATCGGAACCCTCCGTTTACTCCTGGAAGCAGTTACTGAAAGATAAAACTACCTGCTGGGATGGCGTGCGAAACTATGCCGCGCGATTGCATTTAAGGGATATGAAGAAGGGTGATAAGGTACTTTTCTATCACAGCAACACCGATTTGCATATTACAGGCATAGCGCGCGTTGCAAAAGAGGCGTACCCCGACCCGAAAGATAATGAATGGACGGCGGTTGATTTGGTTCCCTTTAAAACTCTGAAAACGCCGGTTACCCTGGAGCAGATAAAAGCGGAGAAAAAGTTGAAAAACATGGCTCTTGTCAGAATAGGGAGGTTATCGGTGTCGCCGGTTACGCATGACGAATTTGAGATTATCAGTAAGCTGTCCGGCTCCTGATCCAATAAGTTAAAACGGATATCTTGCCGCAGGAGCCGATGAGGCATCGGCAAAATCCTTAACCAGATATTTATAGTATCCCGTAACGGCAATCATGGCGGCATTGTCGGTGCAAAATTCCATTTTCGGGATATAGATATTCCAGCCATAGCGCAAAGCGCATTCTTTCAGGGCATTGCGCAGTCCTGAATTGGCTGACACGCCGCCCGCTATTGCAATTTCTTTGATACCAGTTTGTTCGGATGCAAGGCACAATTTATCCAACAATACCCTTATAATGGCATACTGGTATGATGCGCAGAGGTCGTTCCTGAATTTGCTTACAAACATACTATCCATAGCAGTTTGAGCGCGCAACAGGTAGAGGAAGGAGGTTTTAAGCCCGCTGAAACTGAAGTTTAAGCCAGGCGCATGCGGAGCCGGGAACTCGAACAAATGCGGATCACCCTGTTTAGCGAATTTATCTATAAGAGGTCCGCCGGGATAGGGTAGTTCCATCATTTTGGCTGCTTTATCAAACGCTTCGCCTGCGGCATCATCAAGCGTCTGCCCAAGTACCTCCATTTTAAGGTGGTCGTTCACAAGTACAATCTGCGTATGCCCACCCGAAACCGTGAGGCAGATAAACGGGAATGAAGGCGGGTGGTAGGATTCGCCCGGTGTTTCTATAAAATTAGCAAGCACATGCGCCTGCATGTGGTTTACCTCTATCAGAGGTATATCAAGCGCCAGCGCCAACGCTTTTGCAAAGGAGGCGCCCACGAGCAGCGAGCCCATTAAGCCGGGTCCTTTTGTATAGGCAATGGCATCGAGCTCCTGTTTGGCAACCCCGGCATTTTTAAGAGCCACGTCAACTACGGGAACGATGTTCTGCTGATGCGCGCGCGAAGCGAGCTCTGGTACTACGCCGCCGTATGCCTTGTGCACCTGCTGACCGGCTACTACATTGGATAACAACGTATGGTTGTTCAAAACTGCCGCTCCGGTATCGTCGCACGATGATTCTATCCCCAGTATCTTCACCATTTCTTCATTTTTGAGAGGTAACTTTACAGGTCAGGTTAAAACCAGTACACTATCAAACGGTTTAAGCGCATATTAATTTTTGTTCTATCGGCGCTGGCGGCATTGGTGCTGCTTTTCAATTTACTGCTCAATTTTCCGCCGGTGCAGACATGGCTCACACATATAGCGGCTAATTATTATTCTGCAAAGTTACACGCTAAAGTGATAATCGGTAAGGTTGATTTTGAATTTTTGAAAAAACTGGTGCTGCGCGATGTCTATATTCAGGACAGGCGGCATGATACCCTATTCTACACCAAAGACCTGAAGTTTGACATTGGCGCCTTTGATTTCGGGAAACGCAAGATAATAGCTACCGATTTAATAATTGACCGACCGCAACTTAACCTTGTTACTTACAAAGGCGAACATGAACTGAACTTGCAATTTATAATCAATGCCTTCGCATCAAACAACACAACATCTAAGTCACAGGGCTTAAAGTGGGATATAACGGTGCGAAACCTTGAGATAAATAACGCTGCCTTCCGACTTGTAAACCAGAATGATACTGCCACCTATTCAGGTATGAAACTGTCCGATATCAGTGTACGTAAAATTAATCTGAAAGCCAGTGATATAGAGATGCGAGGCGACACCATGCAGGCAACCCTCGATTATCTTTCTTTACTCGAACAATCGGGCTTTGAACTGAATAAGCTGTCAAGCTATATTATGTTCTATCCGGGGTGCGCACAGTTGAATGCGCTTTCTGTAATAACACCTCGTTCTAAATTGATTACCGATGTTGTATTACGGTATCAAAACAATTCGGAGATTAAGGATTTTATACATAGTGCAAGTATAGAGGCAACCTTCCACCAAAGTCAGTTATGCACCGATGATTTGTCATATTTCATTCCGGACTTGAAAGGAGCAGATAACTGTTTTACCATTTCCGGTAACTATTCCGGTACCATAAACAGGCTGAAAGGCAATAATATTGATATCGGATGGGGCAAACAATCGCACCTTCAGGGTGAAATTACCGTAGATGGTCTGCCCGACTTAAAAACAACCAGAATAAAAGCCAGAATCTCCCGGCTGGTTACATCAAAGAATGATATTGAAGGGCTGCCAATGCCTCCATTTAACAGCAGGTCTCATTTCAAGATTCCTGATAATGTTGCCCGTTTAGGCGTGGTGGAGTTAACGGGTTCCTTTGATGGACTGGCATCCGATTTTAAAGCGGAGGGAACATTAAGTACCTCCATAGGGAAGATAAGTATAGCGCTCGACCTGAAACAGCCCGGGCTCTATTCCGATTCCTTATCGGGTAAAAATGCCCTGCCGCGTTACAACGGCATCATACAGACGGAAGCATTCGACATGGGCAAGTTCTTGCAAATCAAAGACCTATTGACTATAACGTCGACACTAACCTTTCAAGGAGAAGGACTACAAAAGCAAAATGCCGAAGTAAAACTTAAAGGAGCGGTACCAAACCTCTCATACAGAGGGTACTGCTACAAAGACATAACGATGAAAGGAGAGCTGCATGATGGGTATTTCGCAGGGTTGCTGAACGTTAATGATGAGAACCTGAAGATGAACTTCGATGGTAAGATTGATATGAAGACACCCATACATAATTATCATTTCAACACCCATATAATCAGCGCCGACCTTCATAAACTTGGATTAATCCATGATACTATCGGACAAGCATTGCTGTCGGCGCACCTTAAGGTAGACATGAAAGGCAACACTATTGAAAATATGAATGGTACTATTCATGCGGACAGCGCCTATTATGCCTTCCATCACAGCCGATACCATCTTAACTTCCTCGACCTGAAATCATCGCACGATAAGGATAGTAAATATTCTGTCGTGATAACTTCGGACTATGCGAATGCCCTGTTTTCGGGCAATTTTGCCGTAATCAATCTTCCGCATTGTATTAAAAATATTCTTGCGCTCTATTTGCCGGCCAGGTTCGGTGAACGAAAACCACAGAAAGAGAACAGCGAGAAAGAACAATTTGATTTTAAGATAAAATTCAACGAAAATACCGGACTCACAACGCTATTTGCACCACTACTCAAAGTATCGGAAGGCACGCAGCTTGAAGGTAAATACACGGGGAGTAATGATAAGCTTTCGCTTAATGGTAAATCGCGTATGGTTGAGGTGGGAGGACGGAAATTAAAACGGTGGAATCTTGAACTAACTGGCGATAAGTCAAAAATAAGATTTAATACCGGATGCGATACCCTTTCATTAGCGGATAGCATATTTGCCAAGAAGGTAACCCTGAACGGAACCGCCGGAAACGATACAATCTCTTATTCGCTGAAATGGAATAACGACAGTTCTAATTTTGCCGATATTCCTTCAGTTTTGGCATTCAAAAATTCTTCAAAAACATTTTTCAGATTTGTTAAACCGGTTATCATGCTGAACGACTCCATTTGGCAGGTAGGTCAGCAAAATCTTGTAATTCTCGATTCATCGGGCATAAGCGTTCAGAACCTGGTATTCTCCCATAATAATCAGTCAATATCCGTTCAGAAGGACAACGCCCTTACTCTTGCTTTGCACCGGCTTAACCTTAACGACTTTAGAATTACCGGTATTACCAGTATTGCCGGAACACTTGATGGGACGCTTTCAAGCGGGAATCTGACTGAAGCCCATCCGCTCTTCACCGGATCCCTGAATATGAATAATCTGCACTTTAACAACCAGAACTTGGGCAACGGCGCCATAAACTGTTATTGGAACAATGAAGATGAGGCGATTGCAGTGAACGGGCAGATTATAAAGGAGGATACCACGTTGGTCTCTTTTCAGGGCGAATACTACCTGCGTGACTCCAACAACCTGAACCTGAATGCTACCCTGTACCAGTTTCCTATTAAAATATTCGAGCCATATATCAATGACGTTTTCTCCGATATTTCGGCGACAGCCAGCGGCAATGTGCAGCTTACCGGCACTTCGGAACATCCTGTGTTGTACGGAAATGTTTCGGCGAACATAGCCAGAGTTAAACTGAACTACCTGAACACTACCAATCAGGTACCCGATGCCGAAGTTAAAATATCGCCCGATACCATACGCATTCTGCCAACCGTAGTATTAGATAAAAAGGAGGACACGGCTACCGTAACGGGGATGATAACCCATAATGATTTTAAAGATATTGCTCTCAATCTAAATGTAAATGCTGCCAATTTTATGTGCCTGAACACCACCGAGGATTTAAACGACCTCTATTTTGGACTTGGGTTCGCCACAGGTACGGCAAATATTTACGGACAGCTAACCAATATCCACGTGGATGCCAATATATCCACCGCTCCCGGTACGCAGTTTAATATCCCTCTTACCAGCGCCTCCGAAGCCGACCAGGGAACATTTATAAAATTTATAAACAAAGACACTGTGAAGAAAAAGCAAAATATTTTCAAGGTGGAACACGGCGGATTTGAAATGAACCTGCTGGTGCACGTTACCAAAGATGCAACCACACATCTTATTTTTGATAAAAAAGACGGCGACGAATTGATTGGATCCGGTACGGGCAACTTACAGGTAAGCATGACTCCAAGTACCGACTTAAGCATAATGGGCGATTACACCATTGAAGACGGCGATTATCTGCTTATGCTTAAAGGAATGCTAAACAAACACTTTATACTGGAACAAGGCGGAACGATAAAATGGTCGGGCGACCCCTATAATGCAGATATAGACCTTCGCGCTGCCTATCATGTAAGCACTTCACTGGAGCCATTTTTCCCCGACGACCAGACCGGGATTTATAAGAAAAACTTCCCTGTTAACTGCGAACTGTTGCTATCCGGTAAACTTAAGTCACCGCAACCCACGTTTAAAATTCAACTGCCGTCGGTTGATGAAAGCACAAGAGATATTGTGGACGGCTATTTATCAACAACCGATGAATTGAACACCGAGGCGTTCTCTCTCCTGCTTCTTCAGGAATTTCAGCCGCCGCCGCAGTTAAGCACAGGCGGCAGCAGTGGCAACGGGTCCGCGTCAGCAGGGCAGCTGGCACAGGTCAGCGCCTACGAACTCATGTCGAATCAACTTAGTCATCTTCTATCGGGGATAAACAACAAGTTTAACGTAGGTGTGGAGTTCCAGCCGCAAACGGTAGCCACCAACCAGGAACTTAAGGCAACATTCCAGTCGCAGATATTTAACGACCGCATTACCATAACAGGCGATGCCGGTACGCAGACAACCCCGCAACTCGGACAGACAACGGCTCAATCAGCCAATAACTTTGTTGGCGAGGTTACTGTGGATTACAGGGTTACCAAAAATGTTCATCTTAAGGCGTTTAACCGCGCCAACGACAACACTCTTACACTTACCAATTCGCCATATATACAGGGGGCAGGCATTTCCTACCGCGAGGGATTCAATACTTTCGGTGAGTTATGGGATAAGATTAAAAACAAGTTCCGCCACCATCCTAAACAGAAAGAAAATACAGCCGCGCCGAAATAATATTCGTCAGAGCTCGCTCAACTGCTTTTGCAGAGCGTTTATTTTTGCCTCTGCGTCTGCTTTCTTATTCTTCTCGTTTTGAATAACATCGGGTTTGGCATTATTCACAAACTTTTGATTGGTTAGTTTCGCCTCAACCGATTTAAGGAATCCAATGTAATATTTAATATCTGCCTCCAATTGTTCTCTTTCTTTACCCTTGTCGATTATTTGAGTAATGGGAATCTGAAATACCGTATCGAGTGAATTGAAACTTATCGCATTGCCTTGGAAGGGTTTATTAATCTTAATCACTTCATTAATATTGCATAGCTTTATCAGAACTTCATCATATTTCCCGCCATTAAGTTTATCAGTTCTGTCTTGAATGTAATACAACTTAATTTGTTCCTTGCGGGGTATATTGTGTGAATTGCGCATATTCCTGATAGTAGTAATGTGTACTTTCAGATTTTCAAAAATGCCAATAATTCTATTTTGGTCTTCTGTTAATGGAATATTCTCCGACCAGTTTGCCACTATAATGCAGTCGCGTTCAGCTCTTTCTTTCAAATTATGCCATATCTCTTCGGTTATAAATGGCATAAAGGGATGCAATAGTTTAAGTAACTTCTCTAAAAAAAACACAGTTGAATCGTAAGTATCCTTTTCAACCGCGTGTACGCCGTTTACAAGCGGCGGTTTTATTATTTCGAGATACCAGGAACAGAAGTCGTCCCAAACCAGTTTATAGATTGCCATCAGCGCTTCCGAAATCCTGTATTCCTCAAAGAGGTCATTAATGTTCTCTATTTCTCGGTTCAGCTTCGCATCGAACCATTCAGTCGCCGTCTTATTTAATTCTGTTTGCTCCTGTTTAGGCGTGGTCTTCCATCCATTTATCAGCCGGAAGGCATTCCATAGCTTGTTGGCAAAGTTTCTGCCCTGTTCACAGAGCGATTCATCAAAGGTAAGGTCGTTGCCAGCAGGCGAGCAGAGCAGAATTCCCACCCTTACCCCGTCAGCGCCGTATTTGGTAATCAGGTCGAGCGGGTCGGGCGAGTTACCGAGCGACTTGCTCATTTTACGCCCTATCTTATCGCGCACGGTTCCGGTAAGATAAACGTTGCTGAAGGGTTGTTCGCCCCTATACTCATACCCCGCAATTATCATGCGCGCCACCCAGAAGAACAGTATTTCGGGAGCTGTTACAAGGTCGTCGGTGGGATAGTAATAACTTATATCCGGGTTATCGGGCGACTTAAACCCGTCGAAAACGCTTATAGGCCATAGCCACGACGAGAACCAGGTATCCAGCACATCATCATCCTGCCTGAATTTCACCGAGCCACAATGCCTGCATTTGTCGGGCTTTGTTGCCGATACGACAGGTTCTTTGCAACCGGCTTTGGAACGTTCGCCGGCGCAATACCACGCTGGTATGCGCTGCCCCCACCAGAGCTGGCGCGATATGCACCAGTCATGCACATTTTCCATCCAGTGGCGGTAGGTGTTAATGTATTTATCCGGAATAAGTTTAATAGTTCCATCCAATACATGGTCTAATGCAGGTTTCGAAATTTTATCCATTTTAAGAAACCATTGCATAGACAGTTTCGGCTCTATCACTGCATCGGTGCGCTCGGAATGTCCCACCTTGTTTTTAATTTTCTCCACTTTAACGATATGCCCAGTGGCTTCCAAATCTTTTGCAATTTTTTCACGTACGGTAAAGCGGTCTTCGCCGACATAGAAGCCCGCCTCGCTGCTCATAGTTCCATCCGGGTTAATGGTATCTATTGCAGGCAGGTTGTGTTTCAGTCCAATGTTATAGTCGTTAATATCGTGAGCGGGGGTTATTTTTAGTGCACCCGTTCCAAAATCCATCGCCACATAGTCATCGGCAATAACAGGTACTACACGGTTCACGATCGGTACTACGGCATTTTTACCAACCAGCTTTTTATACCGTCCGTCATTTGGATTGACACAAATCGCTGTATCCCCCAAAATGGTTTCAGGTCTGGTGGTGGCAACGGTTATCCATTCGCCGCCGCTACCCTCAATTTTGTAACGTACGTAAAAAAGCTTCGAATCCTCCTCCTTGTAATTAACCTCTTCGTCGGAGACGGCGGTAAGTCCTTTTGGGTCCCAGTTTATCATACGCACTCCACGGTAGATATATCCTTTCCTGTACAAATCGATGAAAACATCTATTACTGCGGCGCTCATGTCTTCATCCATAGTAAAACGGGTACGCTCCCAGTCACATGAGCAACCCAAGGTTTTAAGTTGTTCTATTATTATACCGCCATATTTCTCTTTCCATTCCCAGGCGTATTTCAAGAACTCTTCTCTGGATAAATCGCTTTTTTTAATACCTTTTTCTTTGAGCATGGCAACTACCTTTGCTTCGGTTGCTATGCTCGCATGATCGGTGCCCGGTACCCAGCAAGCGTTTTTACCTTGCATCCGGGCATGGCGTGCAAGCACATCCTGAATGGTATTGTTCAATACATGCCCCATGTGCAGAACTCCCGTGACATTGGGCGGCGGCATAACAATGGTGTACGGTTCGCGCCCATCGGGTTCGGAATGGAAAAAACCCTTCTCTACCCAATATTTATACCATTTTGCCTGCGCCGCAGCAGGTAAAGATAGGGTACTTTGCGCTTAATGATTTATTATTTATCGAACTCCCTTACTCTAATCTAAGTGGTTTTATATTCTTACTCCTATCACGCATACATCATCGGTTTGCTCTAACTCTCCTATCCATTCTTGAAATTTTTGTTCCAACAAGTTCTTCTGTTCTTCCATCGGTTTCCCTGAATTTGCCAGCAGCAATTCCTCCAACTGTTTGTATTTGAACATTTTCCCCTTTGGTCCGCCAAACTGGTCGGCAAAGCCATCTGTAAATAGATAGAGCGTTGCGCCCTTTTGCAGTTTTATAATTTGTGTGGTGAATGGTTTGGTATTATCTGTTTTCCCTATCGGTTGTTTGTCGGGTTCCAGTTCCTTTATTTCCCCGTTCTCCAAATACCACAACGGGTTGTAGGCGCCAGCCCACTGTATTGTAGCAGGGACATTTGGGGTATCCGGGACTGTTATACTGCACAGAGAAATATCCATTCCATCTTTTACTTCACCGCTTGCGCCGAAGGTTTCAAGTACAAGTTCTCTTGTTTTGTCAAGGATATTTCCGGGCTCGGTGCAATGGAATTCTTTCACTGCTCTATTGAGTGCATTACTGCACACCACCGACACCATTGCGCCGGGAACGCCGTGCCCTGTACAATCGCAGGCGGCAATAAGTATAGTGTCATTGACCTTTTCCAGCCAATAGAAATCGCCCGCCACGATGTCTTTGGGTTTGTACAGGACAAATGATTCAGGAAAATATGTTTTAATAACATTTAATGGAGGTAAAATAGCATCCTGCAGCCGTTTGGCGTAATTTATGGAGTCCAAAATATCTTTGTTCTTTTCTTCTATCAACTTGTTCTTCTTCTCCACTTCTATTTTTTGCGCATATATTATTTCTGTCTTTCTTCTGTTTTGCTGCAAGCTACGGAAGATGGTAATGGCAAGGAGTAGCACGAGTACCAATCCGCCTGAAACGGAAAAGATAGCTACCTTTTGTTTCTTAACAACCTCGTTGTGCACGGCGTCAATTTTATCCTGTGCTGCTTTTGCCGAATCCTGCTGCCGCTCGAATGTGTAGGTGAGTTCTTTACGCGTAATGGCTTTGTCTTTATCAATGTTGAAGAGGGTATCTTTTAATATACTTGCTTTTTTGAACCACTCAAGTGCAAGTTGGTAGCGATGGGTGGTGTCGTAAAGTTGAGAGATTCCAATTTCATTATCTTTCAAAGTATACTTATCTCCTATACTACTATCCAGTGCTATTGCTTGTTTCAAATAATCTTCCGCATACTTAAATTTTCCGGTTTTGGTGTATGTACTTCCAATGTTGCCAAGATTAGTTGCCTGATCTTTTTTATTTCCCATATCTTTATCCATTTTCAGGGCTTTGAAATAATAGTCCAGCGCTTGGGGATAATTGCTTTCATCCTCATATACAACCCCGATGTTGCCAAGATTAGTTGCCTGACCTTCTTTATTTCCCATATCTTCATCCATTTTCAGGGATTTGAAATAATAGTCCAATGCCTGGGGATAATTGCTTTCCGTTTGATATACATTCCCGATGTTGCCAAGAACATTTGCCTGATAATTTTTATTACCCATATCTTCATCCATTTTCAGGGATTTGAAATAATAGTCCAACTCTTGGGAATATTTACTCTCAATACCATAAACGCTCCCGATGTTGCCAAGATCAGTTGCCTGACCATCTTTATCTCCAATTTCTTCATCCATTTTCAGGGATTTGAAAAGATAGTCCAGCGCTTGTGGATAATTACTTTCATCATTATATACAATCCCGATGTTGCCAAGATCAGCTGCCTCTCCAACTCTATTCCCAATCTCTTCATTAATTTTCAGGGATTTGAAATAGTAGTCCAGCGCTTGGGGATAATTGCTTTCATACATATATACAATCCCGATGTTGACAAGAACGGCGGCTTTTAGTTTTTGTGCTTTAATACCTGAAGAAACTTCAGCAAGATGCAGAGCAAGGTGTAAAATACTATCGGCTACTTTGTATTTGCCTAGCCTACAATTATCGCAACCAACCAGTCGTATTGCACCTCCTATTCTAATATTATCTTTTATGTCATTAGCAACAGCGGCGGCTTGGGTGTAATAGATGGTGGCAGTGTCGGGATTTTTGTTTTGGTATTTGTCGCCCAGTGCCATTAATATATTGTAGCGGGTGGTATCCTGTTTTGCGGCTTTCAATGCAGTTAAGAGGGAGTCAATTTTAGGGGTTTGGGCGTTTATAACTATAAACGATGAACTAAAAGTGATGAGTAAGAAAAGTTTTTTCATGTATTTAACGACCATAGTTTATACCTCATAGTTCATAGTTAGACCCTAATTCCTATCACGCATACATCATCGGTTTGCTCTTGTTCGCCCTTCCATTTTTCAAATTCTTGCGCCAAAATACTCTTTTGTTGCTCCATCGGCTTATCGCTAATAGCTGACAGTTTCTCTTTAAACGGCCTATATTTATATTTTTTCCCTTTTGGACCTCCAAACTGGTCGGCGTAGCCATCGGTGAATAAATATAAACTGCCTGAAAATTGACCGTCTAATGATGGAACAGTGATAACGTGGTTATTAAATGGCCTCATTTCAGGGAAAAATCCTATCGGTTGTTTATCGGGCATTATTTCCAGCATTTCATTCTTTTCATCTGGTTTATAGCATAACGGATTATTT
>JAKAOA010000177.1 GCA_021823405.1 Bacteroidota bacterium
CAATTTCTTGCTCAACATTATGAGCGCCTTGGCTGCTTACAGCTTCTTCCCCAAAAAACCTTCGCTCAATATCAAATTCCAACAAACCTCTCAACTTTTGCTCGCCGCTTAACCCGAACTCACGTTATTGTAAATAAAATAGCGGTTGCCGGCGGAGGTAAAATTGATTTAAAAATCATCTCAAGAGATACTTATCCCGAATTTACCGAAAAATTTAAGGCGATGTCAATACCAAAACTCTTTATACTTTCAAAGGGAGATAGCTCAATAATCAACAGTTGGGGACCACGACCGAAGCCGGCGCATGAGATAATGCTGAAATGGAAAAACAGCGGCGGACACATTACAAAAGAAGATTTTGAAAGAGAGCTTCATACGTGGTATGCAAAAGATAAAGGGCTTACCACTATCAAAGAACTCACGGCGGCCATGGTTTCCAAAAGCAACCCGGTGAAAACGGAAGCCGCATAATAAAATTGCCCTAATTCGGTATAACCATCTTCCATATTTGCAAGAAATGAAGCTTGAAAAGATTTTATATTTATTGGCTATTTTTTTATGTAGTTTACCGTTCATAAGTCCGCCTGTTGCGCTTTTAATCGGCATTATATTAGCCCTTACGGTAAGCAATCCCTTTCAGGTTACGGTGGCAAAGGCAACTCATATATTGCTTCAGGCATCGGTTGTCGGACTTGGCTTTGGAATGAATATAATGCAGGCGGTATCGGCAGGTAAAGAGGGTTTATGGTTTACCGTTCTATCCATTTTTTCAACGCTTACATTCGGTTTTTTTCTGGGAAAGAACCTGAAGGTTGACAAACATACCTCCTTTCTTATTTCGTCCGGTACAGCAATTTGCGGCGGTAGCGCAATCGCGGCAGTTTCACCGATTATCAGGTCAGATGAGAAACAAATATCCACCGCCTTGGGTACAATATTCATATTGAACTCTGTAGCCCTATTTCTTTTCCCATGGATAGGCAGTTTTCTGCATCTCACCCAGCATCAATTTGGTGTGTGGGCGGCTATTGCCATACATGATACCAGTTCGGTTGCCGGAGCTGCAAGCAGATACGGCAAGGAGGCATTACAGACAGCGCTTACCATAAAGTTGGAGAGGGCGTTATGGATTATTCCATTGGGAATAGCGGCTTCCTTTATCTTCTCCGGTAGATCGCAGAAGATAGTTATACCTTATTTCATTCTTCTTTTCGTCGGCGCAATGCTGCTGAACACTTTCATTCCCTCGATACATCCTATCTCTAAGAGTATTGTCTTTATATCAGCTATAGGTTTGAAAATTACTCTTTTTCTTATAGGTACGCGATTAAACAAAGAACTTATATCGAATGTTGGCTTCCGGCCTCTCATTCAGGGAATTGCCCTCTGGCTTTTTATTTCCGTAATGTCGCTCACCATAGTAACCTATCTGGTTAAGTAGGATTAACACGAAAATCATCCTGTTATAAGTACAAGGTTCATCATAATTGAAAATAATAACTTCAGCACCATCGCTGAAGCGTCGAACTGTAACCGGACTTATTATCTGCTAAATACGGAAGAGAATAGCTAAGATGATACGGTTTTCCGAACGAACCAAATCGGGTACCCAATTGGTGGTCGGTATTATTGTACCATTCGGCAGTTGCTGGAGAACCGGATATGTAGTGTACCCATTGGGGGAAGTAACGCCACCCGGACCTGCAAAATATCCCACGCTAGCTTGTCGATGCACTAACTCCAGTTTAAATTCTATGCTTTGGTTCGGCATCCAGGCGATGTTGGTGGAACAATCCCATGCGCTGAACTGGTCTCCGGGATTTTGTGTGAACGGATATATGCCCTCCTGCAAGGTTGTCTGCAAAATACTGCCATTCGCTAATTGAATGGCTCCGGGCGTGGGCAGGTCGCTTGCCTGACCTGTTGGCTCAAGCACGAGGTAACGACCGGGATTCGTCATTACGCCTCCGCCAAACATCCAAGCCCATTTACCATGTGCAAACCAGATACGGTTATAGAACATTGCGCTGGCGAAATATTGCGCATATCCGCCTGCTGAATCGCCTCTTTTAAACCCATTAAATCCATTTACGCCATCGCCCTCCTCATCACCAATGTCACCTGTCAGCGAAAATGCCATTTGGGTAATGCCTTTCGATGATTTCGACCTGTGAAAATATCTTATCAATAAGCTGTTATCCGAATGGAATCTATGTCTCCCAAGCAATCCCGGTGCATCCTGTCCGTAATAGTCATTGGTTAAGAGTTTAATATTTTCGTTGGGCATCCAAGTAATATTTCCTCCAAAACCCGGATTGGAATTGAATGAGGCATAACTCTGCCAGCCGTTGATGAGCCATATTTCAATCTTCAAAAAGTTTGAGGGAAAGATTTGAGCACGTACGCCATTAAAAAACCACGGAGTATTATCGGAAGTATAAGACGCCTGATAATCCCAGTTTTCCACCTGATAGTAGGAATTCAACCCAATGTAAGACATGAATAAGCCGCCATCTACATTAATACCATGCCATACATTGAAATGGTATCCGCCGTATGCCTCGCTTAAATAACGATAGGCATCAGCGAAGTCGTATTGCCCACGATATGTACTATAATCATTCCGTGGGACCACTTCATCACGGGTTCCGAACTGGGTCATAATTCTAGCACGGGCGCCATCGTAGTTAAAGTCACCGCCAAAACCCATTTGCGAAAGCTCCATTTCATTGTCATGAGCGAGCGCTGTGGATCCGACAACAGTATGGTCGATCGGATTGTTACCGGAATAAGTTGCATTGGCATCTAAATATATTTCAGGAGAAAAATATGGAATATGAAATACCGATGAATCGCGACGGTCGTTGCCATTCATCCAGGTCTGGTCCATATTGTCAAATGGAGTTTGATCTGCAATAATATGGGCTTTCCTGATTGTGTCTTTAACTAAGGTTTGGGCATCGGACTTGTATGAGGTAATAATTGTAAGAATAATAATTGCCGTTCTTAGATTTTCCACCTGTGTTAGATTGAGTTGTGTTGCAATTTTACAAAAAATTTCTGTTGGGTAACCCATTTCATTTCTCTAATGCATAATTTGGGTTTATTGATGACCAACCCAATAACCGAATTCGCAAGATTGCTTCAACTGAAGGACTTAGCGAAAGTAAAAACGATAATTCCGGATTCGAAGTTTACCCTAATCCTTCATGTGGGTTGTTTACTCTTCAATCTGTTTCTACAGGTGGAAATGAATTAATTGAAATATATAATATGATGGGAGAAAAGGCATATACAAGTTATACTAATGCATCTCCACGAATGAATATAGACCCGGAAAATCAACCAAATGGAATATATCTGGTAAGGGTTCAAACATATCAAGGAAATACGACGATTAAAAAAGTGGAATTAATGAAGTAATTAAAGTTCGCCATAGTATTTTAATAATCTAGGTATATGCTTTTTCAATGATAAATGTTCTCTGTTGGAAATGACCCTTTCTACTTGCCTATCATAAGGTTCAATTCCGATTAAATTTCTTATGTTCGCAAAATCCTCTTTAGTTCGTACGACAATCCCAAGATCATATCGTTTCACTATCCAGCTTTGATACACTACGTCTGCCCCTGCAAAAATGGGGATTCCTGCCTCAATATAATTGAATAATTTTAAAGTTGTTGCATATCTGAATTTAAGGGGAGATTGTCCCGAATTCTGGCTAAAAAAAGGCATTAGTCCGTAATGGTATTTAGAAAGTTCGTGCGCAAGTTTATCCTGTTTTACCGGCTTATGAAAATGGAAGAATGAATTTTCAGAAGCTATATCCAGATCGGA
>JAKAOA010000053.1 GCA_021823405.1 Bacteroidota bacterium
ATCGCCCACATGATACAGATATGAATTGTAAACTTAATTCCGCCAGCTTGCGGAGACCGATTCCAAAAGTAAGAATATATTTATAGAGCCCGTAAGCGATTTTGCGGGAGTATACTCCCCGTAAGCGATTTAGCTACCCTGTGCCGCAAGTCCGCCGGCTAAGTATTGTTCGTGCCAATGCCTTATGTTTGCATTATCTATCATAAGTCACTCGGCTATTCCTTCAAAACTATGTCCCATACCCAATGCCAGGATGCTTTTTATTCTATCGGCATAGCGTTTCTCTTTACACTTTTTGTGCATTTGTCTGGATATTTCGGCATAATTGCCCCCCTTGTTTCGGAATAAAGAGACCTCGCTGTTTCGCAGGAAATTTCCCCCCCCTTGCAAATAGTTCTGTTCGAAGAGCGATTAGTAAATACGATTCTTTAGCTATTATGTAAACGAACGACTAATAAGTTACTCTAAAGCTAAGCAAAAATCAGGGTATACCTTTGGATACCCATCTTAAAGAGTTAAAGTATTGATATTCAATATAATAACAAAATTTATGTCTCAAAAAAGGTATACCCAAATTATGGATACCCCCCCCCATTATTAGTCATTCGGGTATAAATGGCATAAGGGTTATGGGCAACGGGAATTGCGGCAGATATACGGATTTTTCTATTTTTGTCGTTTTCATCTCAAAATTTATCACTATAATAACTAATCATTGAATGGCTTGCAGCGGGTGTTTATCGGGCAGAGGATGCGGGAGCGGGGGTGAATGCAGCGCCAAGGGAGGTTGCAACAAATTGAACGTCTTCGACTGGCTGGGCGGAATGGCAATGCCTTCGGGGCAGGAGCAGTGCGATATAGTTGAAATAAGGTTTAAAAACAGCCGCAAAGAGTTTTATCGTAACCGCACCGGTATGCTGCTGCAGGCAGGAGCCATTGTGGTTACCGAGGCGTCGCCCGGTTACGATGTAGGCGTGGTATCTCTTTCGGGTGAACTGGTTTGGCGTCAGATGAAGAAAAAGAACGCGAAACCCGCAGACAACGCAATAAAAAACATATTACGTTTAGCCACCGAAGCCGACATAACCAAATGGCGCGAAGCGCAATCGCTCGAAAGACAAACGCTTGTACGCGCCCGAATCCTTGCCTCCGCCATGAAACTTGACATGAAGATTAACGACATAGAATACCAGGGTGACAAAGCCCAGATTTCATTCTACTATACCTCGCCGGGCAGGGTTGACTTCCGAGAACTTATCAAGGCATACGCCTCGGAATTCAGAGCACGGATACAAATGTGGCAGATAGGCGAAAGGCAGGAAGCAGGTCGGATTGGCGGGATAGGTTCCTGCGGCAGGGAATTATGTTGCTCTACCTGGCTGACCGACTTCAGGACAGTAAGCACAAACGCAGCCCGTTACCAGCAACTGGCTTTTAATCCTGCCAAGATTACAGGTCAATGCGGAAAGCTAAAATGCTGCCTCAACTATGAACTTGATACTTATATGGATGCTCTTAAAGATTTCCCTCAACCGGTTGACCTGCAGACGGTGAAGGGCAAAGCCATTCATCAGAAAACCGATATATTCAAACGGCTTATCTGGTATTCTTATGCTTCGGCGCCTGAAGCCCTTATTGCGCTTTCAGTGGAACAGGTTAAAAATGTAATGGACATGAACAGTAAGGGTGAAACCCCTGAAGAGCTTGAGAATACTAAGCAAAATGAGGTGAAAGAAATTGGCTATGTAGTTGGGACGCATAACAAGAGAAGAGGACACAGGAGAAGGAGATGAACTGTAGCGACGCATCGCGGCAATGGTTCATCAGAGCCGGTATAACGTCTTTATTTTCACAATCAGGGCTTCCGCTATCTTCTTATGCGACTCGTAGCTCCAGCCGGCTATATGGGGAGTAAGCACCACCCTATCGCTGTGTATTAAATATTGAAGCGGTTCGGGCATTTCTTCGGGGTTTAGTTTCTCAAAGGAAGCGGATTCAAATTCAAGTACGTCAAGACAGGCGCCCAATACCTTGCCTGCTTTCATCTGCTCCACCAGGTCGTCCGTTTTCACCACCTCGCCCCGGGCGGTATTAATTAGGTAAATCTTCTTTCTGAACTTATTCAGGAAAGCGCTGTTTACCATGAATTTCGTCTCGTCGGTCAGCGGCACGTGCAAACTTAAAATATCAACCCTTTCAAACAACTCTTCCATTGTGGATTCCTTAGCCCACTTATCGGATAAGCCCGTTTTGTATTTATCATACGCAAGAGTTGTTGCTCCAAATCCTGAAAGCCGCCTGGCGAAAGCGTTTCCCATATTCCCATAGCCGATAATCCCAATGGTTTTATCGCAGATTTCGGTTCCTCTGTTCTCTTCCCGCAGCCAAACGCCTTGTCTTACTTCCCTGTCTGCTTTAGTTATGTTGTTCAGTAGCGTGAGCGCCATTCCAACTGCATGTTCACCTACTGCATCGCGATTGCCTTCTGGCGCATTAAAACACTTAATGCCTTTGCTCACCGCATATTCACAATCAATGTTTTCCATACCGGCTCCTGCGCGGGCGATGAACTTAAGATTTTGGGCGCGGTCAATAAGCTCCTTGTCAATCTTAATCCTGCTGCGTATGATAATTCCATCGTAGGCAGGCAATTCCTTCAAAATCTTCTCTCTTGTCCAATCATACTTCAGATCGCATATAAAGCCCGACTTTGTCAGTATTTCGTGCAGACAAGGATGGTTGGAATCTATAAAGAGTATTTTAACGTTTAGAGGCATATATGTGCTTAAATAAAGATTTAAACCGTAAGCGCACGGATGATGTTTGCGCCTCTCTATGAATGGACTGCCTGCAAATATAAAGGTTTAAGCGCAATCAATTATTGCCTACACCTGTCAATTAAACGCACTCCGCAGGGTGAATTTGAAAGCCCAGTTATCGAAAGTTGTGCTAAAAGCATAAGGTCCGAAACGATAATAGGAGCCGACTCCTAAACTCAAAAAGGATATTTTAAGAAGGTTATTCAGTTCAACACCCGATTCATAATATCCCATATCCATTATTCTAAATGTGGCGTTGTATTGTTCACCGGGATTGCCAAGCCATCCCCAGCCGGCATGAAATGCTATGGCGGGATGAGGTTTAAAGTTCCCGATATGAAAGAGGTATGATTCAAAATCATGAAAGTAGAAGAGGTTCACGTAGCGGTTGGATAGGAACTCATTTATCCTCATAGTTTCAAAAGTGTTATCTACCGCCAGGCTATAGTCGAGATTAGGAGTATAGGTCGCTCTTGCATTATAAAGCAACGTATAAGGAACATTCCCCTGTACATACCCTGCGAGCGCCTGGAATGATGAATACCCGGCTTGCGGGATGCGGAATGTCTTACTCAATTTAAAGTCATATCTTGTGTAATTGTATTCCCCCTGAAGCATCCCTTTCAAGCCGTTTGTGGTAATACCCTGTGTGATATTGAGCCATACAATAGGGTATTTGGTGCCGAGGGAAATCATGCCCAAGGGGCTTTTTAGGAATTTTTCGTCGTAAGCAAAACGAATGTTTACACCCACTTCGGTAAAATAGAAACTGTTGGTGAAAATGGTTGAGTTCCCTTCACTTGTACCAAAAAGGTAACCGTTGGTTGCGTTCTGCACCTGTTCATCGCCGAAGAAGTTGAACTGAAAATAGCGCAGTGCATCAAAAGAGAGGGCTACTTTCTCCTGTACAATTTTATCCATATTATTGATAAAGTAGCTACGATAGCTTTCGGGTGAAAGCAAGCTCGAATTGTTATCGTTATAGAATGATACACCGCCTGCCTCAATTACGTCATTTTTATACGAGAAGTTTAATTTCAAATTAGAGTATTTATCGAAAAGAAACCCTACATCGCCCCCATATTTAAATGCTTTATCGCCAAAGCCATAGGCGCCATAGCCGCCCACAGATATGAACTTCGAAATTTCATCGTTGGTATGACCTCCCGCCTGTATCCGGAAATGTTCATATCCATTATAAGTAAGTAAACGGGTCCAATCCCAGTCAAAAACCCCTATCCGTAATTTACCCGTTGCAAGAGCTTCAAACCAGGTTAACTTGCGGTCCAGGTGACTGGCTTTTCCCAAACTATCTATTACATGATAGGTCTTTCTTTCTTTAGCCGAAAGTGTATCTATGCGATATTTATCCCAAATGCTGTCTGGCTGCTGTGAGGCGTTATCAGCTATTTCGACCGCCACTTTACCGAATTGTCTTTTTCTTAATGCAGTATCAAGTTTTATATTCTTGATATAACTCCTTGTTACTATTTTGATTTTATTATGTTCGTCGTCCGGATTTATTGCCTTATTAGTGGTTTGTACGCTTGTGTCGCCCAAAGCAATGTTGTTATAAATCCAATCGGTATTAAGCTGAACGGGGAACCATTGATGGCTGTCTATTCGCTCGTACTTCTGCTGGATGCGAATTGATACCAGGTCATTCACCATTATCGGCTGCGCTATAACATTTTGTATGGCATATCCATTTGTATTAACGTATAATACGCCTTTCATTCCGTTAAAATTTTTCTTTTTAATGGGGCGGAAAGAAATTATGAATACGGTATCGTTACCTTGGTAAAGCGTGTCCTGTAAAATAAAATTATAATGCCTCAATCCGCTACCAGATAATGGATTCAGGTAATCATCTCCGAGTATGTTAATCGGGTTGGAATAAAAAGAGAAAGATTGAAGCTGCGTGGCTAAGAGAGCGAAAGGTGAATTTTTTAACCCCGAAGTTCTTTCAGCTATTACCTTTTCGTAGCTGTGTCCCGGATACAAATATCTCCTTTCGCTTACCGACTCGACCAAAAAAAGATATTGTTCCTTGAAAAATTGAGTTAGCGTTTCCTGTTTCTTCTTGGAGGTATCTTTCTTTTGCAAAGCATTTCCCGCCTTTTTCACTTTTGCCGAATCAAGTGAATTAATGGAGTCGATGCCTAGTTTCATATCAGCGGTGGCGTACATCTTATTGTAAGAGAGATATGTAAATGAATGTTTTTTTTCCGGGTTGTTTGAATCGCTATGGGCAATCGCCTCCCTAATGATGCGCAAAGCCGGGTTCACTCCCGGTAAAATTTTAACTTCTTGCAGTTGGTACGTAACTTGCTGCAACAAGACGGTAATATGTATTAAATGCCCTGTATCTTTAATGGGGTAGATAAGGTCTTTATATCCGACATAGGTAAAACTTAATGAGCCAATAGCGGTAGGCGAGCTTATTTTAAATATTCCGTCAATGTCAGCGGTAGCGCCGGTAGCGGGCAGCCCTGTAATAGTAAGATTAACGAAAGGCAGTGGCGTCTTTGTCGCCTTATCAAGCACCTTTCCCACAATTATATAACGTTGCTGGGAGTAAGTAATTGAACATCCGAAAAGCAGTAGGAGAAGAAATAAGGTAATGGGCTTTTTTGCGATGATATGATACATTTTTACAAATGTATTCTTAATCCTGTAGAAATTAATAAACCTGCGGCGTAGTATGGCTCCGAAGGTAATTTGTCTTCCCTTACCTGACCATTAACTCCGCCTGCTTCTAAAAAGAAGGTCTTATTATGGGTAACATAAATTTCTTCGCCAATTAATATATACTCACCTTCCGTATTGGATTTAGTTGTTATATTACTATTCGGAAATATCACCACTGCACCTGCCTCAACATAACAGGCCACTTTTGGGCTTATGGCAAAATGCCTCATCACTAATCCAAGCTGAATACTGTAAAAGGGGCAGAATGTGGTGTTTGTCCCGCCGGGTAGTATTGTTTCTACCGAGTGTATTCCCCCTGTTGCTCTTAATGCAAATCCATCCCAAAAGGGACTGGTTATGCTTCCGCCCATGCCCAACATATCTCCTCCATAATAATCTAACAGGTTTACACCAACCGACACCCTTTTATAGCTTAATGAATCTCTGCCGGTTTCACCTTCGGCAGGTTGCGCCTTAAGGGATGTATTCGCAACTAAGTATAGTAATACCGGGAAAAGAGAATTAAAAATAACCCGGTTTATTATCTTCATCAGAAATATTGATTTACTATGAAAGTAGTTCATATCACCAGTACTCAAATGCTGTTCATACCGAATAATAAAACCGGGTACTCCATGAATTGCTTAAAGGTTTGCAGGAATTTAGAACCGGTGGCTCCGTCCACTATTCTGTGGTCGCAACTTAAAGTAACTTTCATAACATTTCCGGGAACAAGATTACCGTCTTTCACAAGAGCAGCCGGGCGTATTCCGCCAATGGCGAGAATGCAAGAGTCCGGCGGGTTTATTATAGCGGTAAATTCATCGATACCAAACATACCAAGATTAGAAATGGTAAATGTGTTCCCTTCCCATTCGGCGGGCTGAAGCTTTTTATCTTTGGCTTTCTGTGCAAATTCTTTCGTCTGAACAGCTATTTGCGACAATGTTTTCGTATCGGCGAAACGGATTACAGGAACAAGTAACCCCTCGCTCACCGCTACAGCTACCCCTATATGGATATGATTGTAATACCTAATGAAATCGCCTCTCCATGAAACATTCACTTTCGGATGAGCCCGCAGCGCTTGGGCTGCCGCTTTTAAGATGATGTCGTTAAATGATATTTTTATCGGCGCTACTGAATTTATAGCATCGCGCGCCTTCATCATCTCATCCATCTCTATTTCCATAGTCAGGTAGAAATGGGGCGCAGAAAACTTACTCTCCGATAATCTTTTAGCTATCGTTTTACGCATCTGCGAAACCGGCTCATCTGTATAACCTTCTGTCGCCTGAACCGGTAGCGCGCTCCCTGAAAAATTCTCTATGTCTCGTTTTACAACCCTTCCGCCGTCACCGGTTCCTTTTATTAAACCGATATTGATGTGTCGTTCTTTTGCTAATCGCTTGGCTAACGGTGAAACTTTGGAACGCCCGTTACGGGATATGGGCGTTGTAGTTTGAACAGGGGCGGCATATTCAGCTTTCTCTGCCAGTTTAGGTGCCGGTGAATTATTGCCTTCGGTCGTTTTCTTCGGCTCTTCGTTTTTGGATTCCGGTTCTACTTTTTGTTGTGCTGGCGCTGTGATTTTTTTATTTCCCGACTCAATAAGGGCTGTAACGTCCTCTCCTTTTTTCCCAACTATGGCAAGTATTGAATCTACCGGGGCAGCTTTCCCTTTTTCCACGCCAAGATAAAGCAGTACTCCTTCCTGGAATGACTCAAATTCCATTGTGGCTTTGTCAGTTTCTATATCGGCCAACAGCTCCCCGCTTTTCACGGTGTCGCCTATCTTTTTATGCCATGCCGATACTACACCTTCAGTCATCGTGTCGCTCAATTTGGGCATTCTTATTATTTCTGCCATGGGGATGAGAGGTTTATTAAATCTCGGTTATATACTATAATGGTTAAGTGTTTTTAATTCAATCAAGGTATGGATTTAACACAAAAATCAATCCATTATAAAAGGATAATCTTTTTGCATATAAACATCGTGGTACAACTCCGAAGGGTTAGGGAATGGCGACTCGTCGGCGAATTTCACGGAGTCCTCCACTTGAACTTTTATCTTTTTCTCCGTCGCTTCTACTTCGGCATCGGTAATCCATTTGTTTTTCTTAAGGATATTCAAAGTATGTACTATGGGGTCCTGCGCTTTGTATTCTTCAACCTCTTCTTTTGTACGGTAGGTGGCAGGGTCGCTCATGGAGTGTCCGCGGTAGCGGTATGTTTTAATTTCCAGAAGGGTTGGTCCGTCTTCTTTTCTTGCTCTTTCCGCGGCTGCGGCGACAGCTTCGTGCACCGTTTCACAGCGCATTCCATCCACCGGCTGCGATGGCATATCGTAGCTCCTCCCAAGTTCATACAGTTCGGTAACATTACTCGATCTTTCGACCGATGTACCCATGGCATATTGATTATTTTCAATAATAAAAATCACCGGCAGTTTCCAGGTCATAGCCATATTGAGCGCTTCGTGAAATGCTCCCTGTCTTACCGCGCCATCGCCCATATAACATAGCGTAATCCTATCCTTTTTGTTATACTTATCGGCAAAAGCAATGCCTGCCCCGAGCGGTATTTGTCCGCCTACTATGCCATGCCCGCCGAAAAAACGGTGCTTTACATCAAAAATGTGCATAGAGCCGCCCTTCCCTTTGGAACAGCCGGTAGCTTTGGCAAACAGTTCAGCCATCACATATTTGGGGTCGAGACCTTTCGCAATAGGATGTACATGATCGCGGTAGGCGGTAATAATATTATCATCGGGGCGTATAGCGCTCACACTGCCCGCCGCTACTGCTTCCTGCCCGATATATAGATGGCAGAAGCCCCGAATTTTTTGCTGGATATACGCCTGCTGGGCGCGCTCTTCAAAGCGGCGCATGAGCAGCATCATTTCGTACCACCACAGATATTGTTCCTTGGTGAAATTATCCACCGACTGATTTTTTATCGTTGCGTTCGCCATTTTATTAATCGGAATAAACGACAAAAATAACAAAAAGCGTGGATTATCGAATTGAATGGGCGAGTCAACCCCGTATTATGCGGTTTTTTTTAATAATGTTTCCATCGCCTAAAGCCATGCACCATTAGCAAGGAGATATTGAACCACTACTGTCCGGGAAAAATTATTTCGGAAATCAAACACTTGTGTTTATTCAACTTTGCTTATCCATTCCATTTTAGGGCGTGCCCCCAAGCTGCGCAAGGGGTCGGGCTATCCGCTGCAAGTCCTCTCCGCCGTTAGGCGGCTGCGGGCTTTCCACTTCAATCCCTCACGCAAAATACAGGTAAAACAGGAACCCATGCCGGTCTGACTGATGCGGGTAAGCTGTTCCCATGAAGTACGTCCGTTGCATTTTAGGCAGTGAAATCTCAAAAACAAGCGCCCTTTATACCGGAAGTTCCATGATGTACCGACAAGAATGTTTTGCATTTTCATTCTTTGTCGGTATATTTTACGTTGCGCCAGCGCTAAACCTAAGGTGGCACGCATTCGCAAAATCGCTTACGGGCTGTATATAAGTAAAATTATGGAATTCAAGGATTCAATCATTATTTTACCGGACAGTACTGATATTGAATGAGTAACTGTATTCACGTCCGGATATTATTGAAAAGTAGTGTTATATTTGCAATTATCCTTACAACACCGTCTTTGAAAAAAGCATTAATCGCTCTATTTGCGCCTCTTTTGTTTGCTCCTAATTTATGCGCATTTACTCCCGATAAATTAGCGGGTGCATGGAATGGAAAAATCACAATGGGAACTATTTCCCTGCGCATTGTTTTTCATTTCATCCAAAATCCAGATGGTGGCTACATCGGCGAAATGGACAGCCCGGATCAAGGTGTGGCTGGAATAGGTTGCGATAACGTGACCTTAGCCGGTGACAGCGTATTTATTAAAATTACTTCGTTGAACGGAATATTTCACGGTGTGTTTTTAAACGATACTACTATTAATGGGGTGTGGAGACAGAACGGGGTAAGATTACCCTTAATACTTGATAAGGGTGATATTGCACGGCTAAATTCATCCGAAAGAAACATTGACAGTAATTGCATAGAAACCGATATTACCCTTCATACGCCTACCGGGGATATCTTAGGCACCCTCTGTATTCCCAAAAACTTTATACGGGGACCGGTTGCTCTAATCATAGCGGGTTCCGGTCCTACAAACAGGAATGGAAATAGTCCCATTGGGTTAAAAACAGATGCATATAAAATACTTGCGCACAAATTATCCGACAACGGAATAGCATCGATACGCTATGACAAAAGAGGTATCGCCTATAGCCGAAATGCCGCTCCGGACGAGTCAAAAATACGATTTGACGATTATGTTAACGATGCCATAGAATGGATTAATCTGCTGAAATCGGACAATCGTTTTACTAAGGTTACTGTTATAGGGCATAGCGAGGGCTCCCTCATAGGTATGATAGCCGCCCGTAAGGCAAATGTCGATAATTTTATTTCTATTGCCGGGGCAGGCGAAAGTATTGACAAAACATTGAAGAGACAGTTGCAGAATCTACCCCCGGAAGAAAAGGATAAAGCATATTTAATGCTCGACAGTATGGCGGCAGGGAAGACAACACCCAACACCGATCCTTCTCTGAATCCCGTTTTTAGAGAAAGTGTGCAGCCATACCTGATATCATGGATTAAATATGACCCGGCAGTCGAAATAAAAAAACTTACTATTCCGGTATTAATTATTCAAGGCACCGATGATTTGCAAGTAACAGTGCAGGATGCAGAGGAATTAAGTGCGGCTGACAAACATGCAAAGTTGATTCTATTGGATAGAATGAACCATATATTCCGGGATGTGAATGGCGACAAAGAGGCGAATATGGCAACCTATAACAATCCGCTACTGCCTATAGATAGTAATCTTGTAACCGATATTTGCAATTTCATTAAGTAAAATCCGGTTAATCGGCACGGAAGATTAACGCCTCTCTTCTTTATAATATTTCAATGAAAATAGATTATACTTTACAATACACCACATTGTCCTTATCGCGTCCTTCCATCCTATTTTCTTTCCATCATCGCGTGTGCGTCCGTAATAAGAAATACCCACTTCATATATTTTTATCCCCTTTACCTTTGAAATTTTAGCAGTTATCTCCGGTTCGAAGCCGAAGCGTTTTTCACGAAGGTCCAGTTTCTTTATAATGCTTGTCCTGAAAAGTTTGTAACATGTTTCCATATCGGTAAGGTTCAGGTTTGTGAACATATTGGAAAAGCCGGTAAGAAACCTGTTGCCGCCCGAATGCCAATAGTTCATCACTCTGTGGCTTTTGCCTCCGGTAAAGCGGGAGCCATATACAACGTCGGCTGAACCTTTCAGAACGGGCTGAAAAAGCAGGCATATCTCATCAGGGTCGAGCTCGAGGTCGCTGTCCTGAATGATAAAATAGTCGCTGTCTGCAAGTTCAATGCCTGTATGGATGGCGGCGCCTTTACCCTCGTTTACCTGCTTATGGTGGATGATGAGTTGGTTACGGTTTTTAAAATCATCAGGTCGTTTCCGGTATGACTCCAGATAGCTGTCGAGAATTTTCCCCGAACCATCCTTAGAGCCGTCATTCACTGCAATAATCTGTTTAGTAAACTCTGCAGGCAGCAACACATCCATCACCTTATCAATCAGGGCGGTAATAGTTTTTTCCTCATTATAGACGGGAATTAAAATGGTCAGCTTTGGCATCGGAAAATGGTATTCAATATCCTGTAATATTAACTTTTTCACGGTATTCCTTCCGTAACACCCTTCTCATTACTTTATTAGATGCAGTACGGGGTAAAGCGTCAATTAGCGCTATTTCCTTTATCCTGAACAACGGGTTCAGATGTTTAGCTATCGCCTGCTGCATATTTTCCTTCATGATTGCCCTATCGGAGTTTGAGCCCGGTTTCAGAACGATATAGATGACCAGTTCGCTTGGTCCGCCTTGCGGCGGATCGAAGGCGATTGCCGCTGCCTCGCTCACCCCGGATACATTGGCAATTACCCTTTCAATTTCGGCAGAACTCACTTTAATACCGCCCAGATTCATTGTATCATCCACCCTGCCTTGCGCCCTATAATAGCCGCCTCTTATGGCAAGCAGTTCGTCACCATGTGTTCGAAGAATGGGTTTCATACCCCATTCGGCGCACTGTTCATTTATAGGCGCTCCGGAAGCCCCTTTTGCATGAGCAGGGCAGGCAGGCGCCTGGTTGTAATATACATCATGATGGTCTTTGTTAAGAAGTTTTACTGACAGCCCGACAGATGGCGGAATCAAGAAGAGCTCTCCGTTGTCCGATTGTTGTCCTGACTCATCGAGGATGATAAAATCAATTCCGAGCGCTGGCGTTGAGAATGTTGCGGGGGAAGCGGGCTGAACCATGGTTCCGGTGGCATACGCGCCGCCTATCTCTGTACCGCCGCAATATTCAATAACGGGTTTGTATCCCGCACGCGCCATTAGCCAAAGGTAGTCGGAAAAATTGGAGGATTCGCCGGTTGAACTGAAAGCATAAATGCTGCTCCAGTCAAGCCCGTTCATACAACCGCTATCAATCCAGCGTTTTACAATGCTGGGAACAAGTCCAAGCATATTTACTTTTACATTTTGTACAAACTCCCCGAACTGCCTGCCTGTGGGTGCTCCATAGAACAAGGCGATAGTGCCCCTATTAATTAGTGTAGCAAAGATAAGCCACGGTCCCATCATCCATCCGAGGTTGGTGGGCCATGCTACTATTGTTCCTTGTCTGATGTCGTGGTGCAGGTATGCGTCTGTAGCACATTTTATTGCGGTGCAGTGCGACCATGGTATAGCTTTAGGGTCGCCTGTAGTACCCGAAGAAAAGAGTATGTTCATCTCATCGCCGGGTAAGCAACTTACGGGGGTAAATTTCTCTTCGCTTTTCAGGAAGTTGCTCCACTCCATATCTCCTGTGCGGAGTTGCTCCGCCAACTTCTTATTATAAGGGAGAACGACTGCTTTTGCCGGATTGGCTTCAAGAACCTTGCTGTAAAGCGATATCTTCTTGCCTCCGCGCATTATTGCATCCTGTGTAAAAATAATTTTTGCATCTGAAATACGCAGCCGTTTTGCAATCTCATCGGGCGCCAAGCTATCGGCTATTGACACCACTACGCATCCGGCTTTTACTATACCGAGGTAGATCGCTACTGCATCGGCAGTCATTAGCATGTTTATAGCGCATCGGTCTCCTCTTTTCAAACCCGCATTAAGTATGCTGTTTGCTATGCGGTTGCTCAATATATTGAGTTGCAGATATGTCATTTTCTCAATCGGTCCTTCTTCACCCTGATAGATTATTGCCGTTTCACCTCCATCGGCTTTAAAACAGCTTCTGGCAATATTCAACTCCGCGCCTTCAAACCAGTGGGGATATTCAGGGTTGTTATTTTCAAATTTTACGATGGAGGAATATTTCTTATCAAACTCAATACCAAGTTTATCAGTCATCTTCTGCCAGAAGGTAGTGCGATGGGTAACTGACCAGCGGTGAAGGTCGAAATAGGTATTAATTCCCAATTCGGCTTGAAGCCGCCCGATATTTGATGATGCAATTTTTGTTTCATCCGGAAGCCATGCGGGAGCCGGTCCTCTTTTGCTGTCCCAGTTTTTATAAACCGCATTAAAGAGAAGCGTGTGTATTTCAAAAGGGATATCCGGCGTAAGCAGTTGTCTTGATATGTTTCTCCAGCATTCTTCGGCTGGCAGGTCTTTTGCCCATTGGTTTATCAATGCAGCCCATTTCGCCGACATAACTTTGTCGAGGAATTTTTCTAAATGTAGTGCCGGTATTATATCCATTTGGAATTGATTTGCCTTTTAAGGCGCCATATTTTCATTTACTTTATGCAATCTCATTCTGAATTTAATAGTTGCAATCAATATCCCGGGTTTTGTTTGTCGTATTTATCGCAATTCAGTTCAATGGTAATGGGTTTGTCGGGCTTTTGAAAATCGCCTTGTGATATATTAAGCATTTTATCGGCATAAACTTTTTTCATATAATTTCCCCAAACGGGTAGGGCTTCGCTTGCACCTTGTCCGTATTCCATATTTTCAAAATGGATTGCCCTGTCCTCAAAACCGCTCCAGCAGCCGGATACCAGATCCGGCGTTATCCCGATGAACCATCCGTCGGAGTTATTTTGAGTAGTTCCCGTTTTGCCGGCGATAGGGTTATGGAAACCATATCTGGACCCTGCCAGGCGGGCGCCTGTACCATATTGCACAACGCCTTCCATCATATTGAGCATAACATAGGCATCCTGCGGGCTCATCGCTTCGTCGGTTTTAGGGGTAAATTGTTCCAATACCCTGCCGTTTTTATCCTCAATACGGGTAACAAAAGTGGGTTGAATCCATATACCTTTGTTGGCGTAAGTGCAGTACGCTCCCACCATGTCTGCCACTGCTATTTCGGGCGTTCCAAGACATATTGAAGGCACAGGTTCGATGGGTTCGGTTATTCCCATGTGCCTTACTATTTTTATAACCGCCTGCGGCGTAAAATCTTGAGTGAGCGCGGCGGCGATACGGTCAACGGACAGGGCTAAAGCATATTTGAGCGTCATTATCTTGCCATCGTCGTCCTTATCTGCATTTTTAGGGGTCCAGCTTTGTCCGTCGTAGTTAATCGTAATGGGTACGTTGGGCATTTTATAGCATGGTGAATAGCCGTTTTGCACCGCAAGGGTATAGATAAAGGGCTTAAAGGTGGAACCTACCTGTCTTTTGCCCTCCATTACATGGTCGTACTTGAAAAATTTGTGATCAATTCCGCCTACCCATGCTTTAATGTAACCTGAATGCGGGTCTATTGAGACAAAGCCGCATTGCAAATAACTTTTGGAATATCGGACGGAATCGAGAGGTGAAATGGTAGTATCGAGTGAATGACGACTATTACGCCATGTAAATAAGGTTGTGGGAACGGGTGTATTAAAATTTTTCATAATTTCCTTGTCCGACATGCCGTCTTCTTTAAGCAGGCGATAGCGGTCGGAGCGATGTACCGATTCGTTTATCAAATCTTCTGCCTGTGATTTGGTTAGCCGGAAATCATAAGGCGCATTCTTCCTGTTTTTAATTTCCTTAAAGAAGAGCGGTTGCAGGTATCTGCAATTTTCTTCAACTGCCTCCTCGCCATATTGCTGCATTCGCGAGTCAATTGTAGTATATATTTTCAAACCATCTTTATAAATATCATAGTGGGAACCGTCTGGCTTAGGATGTTCCTCGCACCATTTACGCATAAAGTTGTCTCTTAAATATTCACGGAAATAAGAGGCAAGTCCTTCGTCCGGGTTTTCCGGGCGGAACCGCAATATAAGGGGCAGGAATTTCAATGAGTCGTATTTGCGTTCCGTTATATAATCATATTTCATCATCTGGTGCAATACTTCGTTCCTCCGGTTTAATGAGTTTACTTTCTTGCGGACGGGATTGAAAAGGGCAGGATTTTTCTCCATGCCCACAAGCACCGCCGCCTGTTCTATCTTTAACGAATCGGGTGACGAGTTGAAATATATTCTTGCCGCCGATTGAATGCCCACTGCATTATTAATAAAATCGAACCGGTTAAGATACATCGTGATTATTTCCTCTTTGGAATATTGCCGTTCCAGCCGGGCGGCTATTACCCACTCTTTGAATTTACGGAAGGCGAGTTTTATTTTTCCGATGTTTGTCTGGCGAGGAAATAGCATTTTGGCGAGTTGTTGCGTTAAAGTGCTGCCGCCGCCTGACGATGAATGGTGCATAAGTAAGGTCTCAAAAAATACTCTGAACAAGCTACGCAGGTCAACGCCGGAATGGTCGTAAAAGCGCGCATCCTCGGTAGCTACAAGCCCATCTATCACATAAGGGCTTATATCTTTATACTGAACCTGCGAACGGTTCTGTACATAATATTTACCGATAACCTGTCCGTCTGACGAGTAAACCGCCGATGCAAGGAATGTTTGGGGGCTTTCCAGTTCTTCGAATGTGGGCAGCTTACCGAACAGCCCTGATGCCGCACCGAAAACCATCAGCAATAGCAGGACAAGCGGTGCAAGCACGATGAGCCAAAAAATGCGAAGGTACCTTCTGAAATTGTGTTTTTCCGTGGCGGACATATATGCGAACTATAGGTTATAAACGAATACGGGAAAGTAAAGGTATAAAAAAAGCTTTCATTTTAGTCGGCATGATGCTTCGCAATTACTACCGACATATAAGTTCTATATTCACAACCATCGCTGCAACGGACAAAGCCGATGCCGATGTCAGTAAGGTCGGCATAAAAGGCGTTCATCCCAAGCAGATGAGTCCGATGACCGTGACCGGGCGTTCCATGGTCGATTATGAGGTCTTTTATAGCATCGGTTCCGTTATCGGCTCCGCCATTTATTGATTCAAAGAAATTGGCGTTCTTGTCTTTGAGCATATAAGCATCCAGCTTATAGCCGGCTTTGTTAATATAGTAATTCATGCCATAACCATTCTTGTCTACATGCCCGAAGTAATTACGAGTTGCCATATCCAACGCTTTGGCTTCGGCTACTTTAGCAAGCGTATCATTCCAGATTAATGCCGGTTTGGGCTTTATGTCGTTCAGATTCACCTTAAACTCATTGCTGAATGAGGTAGGGTCTTTACGTATCGCATTCAAATATTCAAATGCTTTTTTCCCTTCGGTTTTATCTATTTGGGGCTTATTTGAAATGGACGCCGTGCATAGGAATAGAACGACCGGCGGGTATGCTATTATACTGAATAACAAAGTTCTTATCATGGATTGTGTAATAACATATTCTAACCTTTAAGGCGTGATGACCTAAAAATGAAACAGACCTAAAATATAAAGAAGACAAAGCACAAAGGGTGTAGATAACAGAAACCCGTCGAAACGGTCCAATATCCCTCCGTGTCCGGGCAGTATAGAGCCGGAATCCTTAATGTTCAAACTCCGCTTAAACATACTTTTCACCAGGTCGCCGAGTGTGCCGAATATACTTGTCACAAAAGCGATGAGCATCCAAAGCAGGGGACTTAATTCAGTGAAGTAATGCGAGATTACCCACGCAACGGCAAGACAGAAAGCAATACCGCCGATAAACCCTTCCCATGTTTTATTAGGCGAAATACGCTCCCATAGTTTATGTTTTCCTAAAGGTACTCCAACTATATAAGCGCCTGTATCGTTAGTCCAGAGGATAAAAAAATAACCAAGAAGGATATGAGGATTGTATGCAACGCCCAGCGGGTACATATAATTTGTCCAAGCCACGAAAGGCATTACTACATAAATTATACCGAGCAGTGTGATGGCTATGTTCTGAAACGGGGTTGGGCTGTTGCGATAAAGTTCGGCAAAAAAAATGGATGCGAAAAACGGGAAGCCGAGCATAAAAGCGAGATATAAATTGAGCCGGACATCTGCAATGGCAAGGAAAAAAACAAAAACTGCGACGGCTATTCCAGCTATCTTTTGCGGGCGGATGCTGGTAATGGCTGATAGTTTATAAAATTCCCACAGCCCGAGCATGGCTATTATGAAGAACAGGATGAGCATGCTCCAATAGCTTAAAACCGTAGCTCCAATCATTACAGCTAAAAAAAGGATGCCGGTAAGGGTTCGTTGCAGGAAGTTGCTCATGAAAGGCAAAAATTATTTCTTCTTGGGCGGCTCATATCGCATAAGTATAGTGTCTATGGCATCATACCAATCAATGTAATCTCCTATTTTCTCTTCAACAAATTTTAGCTCATCCTTTGTTGGCTTTCTATCAAGCGACTCCTCTACTACAGTATATATATCCTCGGTTGTAAGCTGGTAGATAATCTTGTGTTTCATTTTTGGAATTCATTACAGGTATTGTCTTTTTTGTGTCGCATTTTTTTTGGAATTGCCCGTTTTCTTTTCCATGATTTTTTTCAAGTTCCATCTTATTTCTGGGAAAAGTGTTGGTACCCATATTAGTTTAGAAATGGCTTAAGGGCAATAAGTCGTTCAATATTATATTCTTCTTCTTTGAATATTGGTTGATTGAATTTTCTTAGCATTCTTCTGTTATCACCAATTTTTATTAGTAATTCTGCTTCATTTCTTACAAGTAGGGCTTCTGAAAATAATTTCCAATCGATAAGTTTTTGAATATATTGATCTCTATCCGTTACTCTGTTTTGTGCATCATTTAAAGATCGG
>JAKAOA010000178.1 GCA_021823405.1 Bacteroidota bacterium
TCTATAGGAGATACCGAAGAAAGAAGCCCCAGACACACTAAGATTAGTTGAGGCAATGGATAAGAAATAATTTGAAAATCAATCCGTTTACGTTCTTTTCGGAAGGAATTAAGACCTATAGAGCAGCAAGCGGCAGATTTTTGGGACAAATTCAGCTTCACCATTGAGAAGATTTTTTCCGTTATTACAAAGGTAAAACTTATACTATTGGGAGAATGGAGTTAGGTTGATTGCCATCAATAAACTGAAATTAGGTCTGTTTATTGTGTTTTAAAAAATTCAAACGGACAACTTTATTCTCCGGGCGCAAAAGTCGGGAGAGATGCGTTAGTCGCCTGTAACTATAGAGAAAAATTATGTCAAGGCGGAACGGATTAACCGCTCTTGGCAAACTACCGTTAATACATGTGCAGCCCGCCGTTCACAGACATATTGGCGCCCGTGATATAGGAGCCATCGTCGGAAGCAAGGTAGGAAACCATTTTAGCTATTTCTTCCGGGGTGCCGAAGCGCCCCACTGGCACCTGCGCCACAATCTTCTCCCTTATTTCCTCTTTTATTGCCATAACCATGGAAGTACCGATATAGCCCGGTGAAATACAATTAACCGTTATTCCTTTCTTAGCCACTTCCAGGGCGAGCGATTTGGCAAAGCCATACATGGCGCTTTTAGCCGAAGAGTAGTTGGTCTGACCGTAAGCGCCCTTCTGACCGTTCACAGAGGAAATATTGATAATCCTTCCCCATCCTTTTGCTATCATGCCCTCTATTACAAGACGGGAACAGATGAACACGCTGTTCAGATTGGTATTAATCACATCGAACCATTGCTGCTCGGTCATTTTATGCAGGGGTGCATCGCGCGTAATACCTGCGTTGTTGACAAGAATATCCACCTGTCCGGCATCTGTAGCTATTTTTTTCATCATTTCGGCGCACGAGCCGTAGTTGGTAACATCGCCATCGGCTATATGTACGTCAAATCCATCCTTACCCATGGTATCTCTCCATTTTTCTGCGTCCGCAACAGGGACGACCTTTGAAAAGTAATTCGCAACAACTTTATATCCGTCTTTGGAAAGCCGTTTGCACATTACAGTGCCTATTCCTCCTGTACCTCCGGTAACTAACGCTACTTTGTTCGCCATAATTGCATTTTTTATTTATATTATTTATTCAGTATCCATTTTATCGCCCGTTACTATCTAACAGAGCGTCCATTTTATTTCTGATTGTTCATGATGCATTTTACTTTTACATAACTTCCCGGTGCGCTTTCTATTACTTTATGTTTTGTGCTTCCTGGTTTCGCCGGGGCGGCAATTTCTTTCCCCGATTTTTCTTTCAGCCATTCGTACCAATAGGTCCACCAGCTTCCTTCCTGCTGTTTGGCTGTCTGTTTCCATTGTTCGAAGCCCTTGCCTAATTCTCCGTTTATATGATACCCGTATTTCTTTTTCGCCGGAGGGTTTACAATTCCCATTACGTGACCCGAACCGCCCAGCACGTATTCAACGGGTCCGCTTACCAGTTCAGTAGTGGTAAATGCTGTTTGGGGCGGCGAAATATGGTCTTCGTTAGTTCCAACAACAAAAGCGGGTATTTCTATTTTTGCCACATCTATCGGCGTATCGCAAATTCGCAAAGCGTTTTTCCGGCTTAATTTATTTTCCCATAGCATTTGGCGGAGATAAAAGCCATACATCCTGGCAGGAAGGTTTGTGCTGTCACCGTTCCAGTATAGTATATCGAATGGCGCAGGTTTTTTACCTTTCAGATAACTGTTAGCCACATAGTTCCAAATAAGGTCGTTGGCTCGCAACAGGTTAAAAGCATTTCCCAGAACCGGTCCGCGCAGCATATTTTCCTTTTTCAGTTCACCTTCTTCCAGTTTTTTTATTAATTCCTCATCAATCAGGTCGCCCATGGGTCCAATATCGGAAAAGTCCACCATGGATGACATAAAGGTGGCTGAACAAAATGGAACATCCTTACGCGAATAAGCGACTGAAAGCGCAATGCTTAATAATGTTCCGCCGAGGCAATAACCGACTGCATGTATTTTTTTTGCTTTAGAAACTTCTCGGATAACCTCCGCAGCTTTCAGGGCTGCTTCATCTACATACTCCTCAAAACCGAAACGTCCGAGGTCGGGCGTAGTCGGGTTTCTCCATGAAATAAGATAGGTTGTATATCCCTGGTCAACCAGATGTTTCACAAAGGAGTTTTCGGGCTTTAAGTCGAGAATATAAAATTTGTTTATCCACGGAGGTAATACCAATACAGGTGTTTCGTAAACTTTCGGGGTGGATGGCTTATACTGAATAAGTTGTATTAAATCGTTCTGATAGATTACGCTGCCGGGTGTTACAGCCAGGTTTTTACCGAGTTCGAAAGCGGAGGTATCCGTCTGGGTAATTTTGCCCGCAAGCACATCTTCCAGAAAATTTTTCACGCCGTCGGTTATGCTTTGTCCTTTTGTTTCCTGCGCCAGTTTGAGCGCTTCAGGGTTGGTGGCAAGAAAGTTGGCGGGTGATATGGCGTCGATATACTGACGGGTATAAAAAGCGAGTTTTTTCTTCGCTCTTTCGTCAATATCGGCTGAACTTACTATGTTATTAAGCGCTTCGGAAACAAGCAGATAGCTCTGTTTCATAAAGTCAAAATAGGGGATATCGTTCCATTCAGTCGCTTTGAACCTTTTATCGTCTGGTGCGGGCGCTATTATCGGGGCACTCGGATTACCGTTGGTGCGCTCCATCATGCTCCGCCATAAGTCCTGTTGTTTTCTGAAATAATCGGCGAAAAGGGTTTGTATTTTGGCGACACTCTCTTTATTTGAGGCAATTTCCGCGAATAGGGTGGAGTATTCTATCGCCATCTCAATGTTGTCGCTTATTGTTTCAGGCGCGGTTTTTATAGTATTTTGCATTACTTTCTGGCTTGCCGAAGTAATGAGTTCGCCCAGTTTGTTGTTATCGTTTTGTTTCGCATCCATAGTTACATCTGTATTTTAATGTCTAAACGATTTTTATTGCACGCGTGGAGTAAATGAATCAACTGTTATCGGGGGCTTATATTTTGGCGTAATGGATGGGTGTTTCCTTCTGCCGTTGCCGGCTTGAGTCATCTGATGGAGCAAGGTTTTTTTTCAAACCTTTTCGGTTTGAGTTTCTTTCCACCAGTCGGAAGCCCACCGGGTGAAGTTATCTAGCCCTTTACCCTGTATCTGGAACAGTGCATCTACCTGTGTTTTGATATTTTCGCCGAAAACCTTATTAAAATTCAGTGCGAGGTTGGTGTGCTTATTATAAAAGTTAAGTATCTCACGGGTGTTGCTTAGGGTTAATTCCTTTGATGCTTCAAAGTTCTGGTGAATCAGGTCCAAAAATTTTTCTGCATTAGCGGGCTGCCCTTCCTTAACGAGCTCTACAAGCCGTGAATTATAGTCAACGGTGTTTTCCATCTGGCGTGTGTAACAGTTGATAACTGCATCAAAGGTGTCTTCGGCGAGTTCAGTTGACTTGGCGAATGAATCTTTTATCGCTCCCAATGTAGAATTATCCACACCGTGAAGGTTTAGCTTCTCATTGGTTTCTTTAACTATTTTTGAATTGGCGTCAATAGCCGATTCCATCTGGTTTAAGGTTTGTCCGATTATTTCACGGATAGTTTCTTTCGATTTTTCCGCATAGCCGTTTATATTGTTTTTTATCTTTTCGGCTTTTGCATTTGTGTTGGCTGCCATAACTTAAGATTAAAGTCCGCCTGAAAGCAGACCGGTTTT
>JAKAOA010000054.1 GCA_021823405.1 Bacteroidota bacterium
CTCATCTGTTGTAAGAGAACTCACAGGCAGTAATTAAAATAAAAGTTTGCCCTTAATGGCAACGGGGTTATACTCGTAAGCCCTGTAATTTACTGTACAACAAATTTACCCTGACCGGTAAAGCCGCTTGGAGAGTTTATTCTGTAAAAATAAATACCCTTAGGATAGCCCGAGGTATTCAGAGAATAGGCGCCGTTGTTCATATAGGCAACTGCCATTTCTCTTCCTGCTATGTTATAAACTGTAAGATATGCAGGATCGCCGGAGTTTGAACGCAAGAATGTGATCTGTACGCTGCATGGGTTCGGATATACGTTTATATCGCCTTTATTACCACTCACCTCATCAATTGCAAGCGGACCTTGATACCACAGAACATTCTTAACAGTATGGTTAGTACTATCCATTTTCATCTGCGCAACGGGATAGTGTATTCCATTGGTGAACCATACATATTCCCATGCTTTAGTTGGTTTAGGGCTGGAAGGATAGTATGACCACTGATGCGTGATACTGTTATGAACAAACAAACTGTCTATATCAAGTTCATAATGCTTTTCGCGTAATGCCTGATAGCTTCCCGACGGAGTTGTTACCGTACCCCAAGCATCAATGGTATCGCTATAATTGATTTGCAAATGCGCTTTTCCCGAGTCGAATGGCGGCGAATGAATAGACATAGCTCCTATTTTTATACTGGTTGTGCCTGCCATCTGATTCAGATAGTTAGCCGGTAATCCTAATTCTTCCATTGGCGGGGTAAATTGGGAATTTATATTGTACCCGGCTATTGATGTAACACCTGCCACTGAAAAGGCACTGGAGGAACTGGCGAAATAGGTATAACCGGCGGTATCAAAAATACTGTCGGCAAGGTTGGCTGCCGGGAAATCTGCTCCATGCGGTGTGGATGCTGCCGTTACAAACATAGTTGTCTGTGATGAGGATTTGTTAAGAGCAGCAAAATTCCATGTTACGCTTGCTCCTGCGCTCCCGGGCGTTACAGTCGGTGAGAGGTCGTAATTGGAAACAATGGTATTTCCTGCCTGGGGCATATCCGATTGGGTAACAGTTATCTGACTCAAAACGGGCGAAACAGTGAATAAAACCAGGCCCATGCCAAACAGAAAATAAATATTTTTTTTCATAAAATTGAATTTATTACGGCAAATTTATAATAAATATTTTAAGTGGTTAATCACAACCTGTAATACCCCTTATAATCTGCAGTAAAACAAAATTCCCTAATATTCTCCTATTTTTATCTTGCCATTATTACCAATCATTTGTTTATTCAAAATAAACTCATATATTTGTAGTTGCCATTAGAACTTGTATAAAAAAAACAGATGAGAATGAAAAGGTTACTGCTTTTAAACGCTTTCTGGCTAGTGTTGATTAGTCCTTTGCGCTCACAGATATTCTGGACAGAGACATTTTCATCATCATGTCCGAGCGGTTGTCTTCTTCCTTATACCGGCGCTAACGGAACCTGGACATGGGTATCCACCGGTACGAATGGTATAGCTGCAAATACATGGTTTGTAAGCTTAGCCGAAGGCGGTCTGCCTCGCGGTAGCTGTGGTGCAACAGGTTTTGGAAACGATGCTTCGCTTCATGTGGGCAATGTATCCAATTCACCCGCTGCCTTCCTATTCTGCCCGACAGGCGACTGCGGAGCCGCCTGCGATTACTCGCCTTGCTGCCCGGATGTTACTGCAAATGCAAGAGCTACCTCACCGGTAATCAACTGCACGGGTAAGTCAAACATTACTCTTTCATTTAATTATCTTGAAGACGGCTTACCGGGAGTCGATTATGCCACTGTTTACTATTTCAACGGAACTTCCTGGGCGTTACTGGCTACGCCAACACCAACTGCCTTAACATGTTCCCCGCAGGGATTATGGACGAATTATTCGGTTGCCTTGCCTGCCACCGCCAATAATAATCCGAGCGTACAAATAGGTTTCAACTGGTCAAATACGGCAGGTAACCTTGGTAACGACCCCTCTTTTGCCGTGGACAGTGTCAGTTTGAGCGTACCGGTTGTTTTACCCATACAGTTGCTGTCATTCGCCGCTACTCTTGACAATGCAAGCAATCAGGTGAACCTGCAATGGAGCACCGCAACCGAAACCAATAACGCCTTCTTTACAATTGAGCGTTCTACAGACGGTGAATCATACTCCACCCTGCTTACTGAAAAAGGCGCAGGCAACAGCATCCAAGCAAAAAATTATTCAGCCATAGACCCAGAAATATTGGGTGGCAATGTATATTACCGCCTTAAACAGACTGATTTCGACGGGCATTTTACCTATTCATATATTGTTGTTGTAAATGAACAGGACGCAACCTATACAAGAGTGTACCCCGATCCTGCAACATCGGATGTAACGGTAGCTTACAGTTCTTCCGAAGCAGGACAGGATATTATAAACATATATGACTGCGCCGGAAGACAGGTTGCTTCGCGAACGATTTACTCCCCGGCGGGTAATGTATATAATGCATTATTTAATATTTCAACCCTTTCAGCAGGCATGTATATTGTTCAGGTAACCACTGTAAACGGGCGGGTTATCGTTAAGAAATTTGTGAAAAGAGAAGCAGATAACGGGCGGTAAGTATACTCTGGTTACAGTTCTTTAACCGCTTCTTCTGCGTTCTGCCTTTTATTCTTGAACGTACTTGCGAATATATAGTCCCAGATTTTGGAACTTACCCCGAAACCTTTGTCGCTTTCCGAGTAGTGATGCAGCGCGTGGTGCTGTTTAAGCAACATCCAGTAAGGACTTTTGGTGTTATAGTGGTGTATGGCGTAATGCGTCATATCGTAGAAAAGATATCCGGCAACCATACCCGCAAAGATGGGGGCGGCATTCGCAGCGCCTAAGAGGAACAGATAAAGGTAATAGAAAAATATGGCGAGAGGCACGCTGATTACAGGAACCATCACAAGCCGTTTGCTGTCTTTAGGATAGTCATGATGTACGCCGTGCATCATAAAACTCAATCGGGCGCCTATCTTGCCCGGCAGGTGGGCGTGAAACAGATAACGGTGAAGGATATACTCGGCGAACGTCCATGCAAATATACCTGCCACGAATAGAAAGATTACCGTTAGAACCCCGATCCGGTAAACTGCAAAGGAGCGGTATAGAAAATATGCGATTACAGGTACAAAGATGTAAAGAGGTACCGACCAGTGAATGCGTGAAAACTTTTCAAGAACCGGGTTCTTGAACATTCTTACGGTTTCATCGTTATTGGAGACAAAATTTTTAGCCATCTTACCTATTTTTTACCAATAAAAGGGAGCGTGTTTACTTTTTACCGATATTAGAACTGCAAATTTACAAATTATCCCGTAACGGAGTTTCCATAATGAATGGGGTTGTATTAAATGCAAATAAAGTAATTTTGTCTTATGTCCGTTTTCACCACTTTTTATTCTGCATTTGGCAACAGGTGTCCGCGATGTCATAACGGACGAGTGTTCGAGAATAATAACCCTTACAACTTAAAAAATGGGCTTACCATGAAAGAAAAATGCCCGAACTGCGGGCTTAAATATGAACGTGAGGTGGGATACTTTTACGGCGCCATGTATATGTCGTATGCCTTGCAGGTGGGCTTATTCGTAATACTCTATTTTCTTAATTCTATCTGGTGGAAACTGGAAAATTTAACCATATTGCTCATTATTATTGTTCTTGTCATTTCCTTATTTCCCATAACCTTTAGGTGGTCGCGAATATTGTGGATAGCATTCTTCACACCATTTGACAAAACGCTTCTTAAAGGAAAGAATGACTGAATAAAGCAGTTAGAGCGTTCAGGGTTAGCAACCCATATATTCAGCTATAGCCCGGACGATAAAGTTCTGTGTTTGGTCATCCAGTTCGGTATGCATAGGCAGGGAGAGTACAGAGGCGCAAAGCTTTTCGGTAACCGGAAAATCTCCTTCACGATAACGCGGGTCTCGGTATGCCTTTTGCAGATGGAGCGGAATAGGGTAATATATCATTGCGGGAATTTCTCTGGCGGCAAGGTGTTCTTTCAGCTTATTGCGGTCGCCATTCTCAATCAGCAGCGTATATTGATGAAACACATGAGTTGATTTCTTACTTTTTGCCGGAATCTTTACACCCGGTATGTTAGCAAATGCCTTGTCATAAAATCCGGCAGCCTTCTGCCGTGCTGCGGTATATTCGTCGAGATGCGATAGCTTTACACGCAATACTGCCGCCTGAATGCTGTCGAGCCGCGAATTAACGCCAATCATATCGTGATGATACTGTACCGACTGACCATGGTTAGATATAACCTTTAACCTTAAGGCGAGGTCGGTATCATTGGTGTACATTGCCCCGCCGTCGCCGTAGCCGCCAAGATTTTTGCTCGGAAAAAATGAAGTGCAGCCCACATTGCCTATGGCTCCTGCCTTTACCGTTCCGCCTATCGCAGGCAGGTAGTCGGCGCCGATGGCTTGAGCTGCGTCTTCAATCACATAAAGGTTATGCTTTTTTGCCACAGCCATAAGTTCATCCATTTCGGCGCACTGCCCGAAAAGGTGAACGGGTACAATGGCTTTAGTTTTGGGAGTGATGGCTCTTTCAAGCGCCTCAATATTAATTGTAAATGTATTGGGGTAAACGTCAACCAACACCGGCTTTAAGCCAAGCAGAGCTATTACTTCTGCCGTAGCCACATATGTAAAGTCGGCGGTAATCACTTCGTCGCCCGGTTTTAGTCCGAGCCCCATCATTGCAATCTGAAGCGCGTCGGTTCCGTTGGCGCAGGGTATTACATGCTTTACTCCCAGATATTTTTCGAGTTCCTGCTGAAAGCTTTTTACATCCGGTCCGTTGATAAATGCCGCCGAATGCACCACATCTAAAATGGCTTTATCTATCTTATCCTGGATCCTTTTGTACTGACCTGTAAGGTCAACCATCTGTATTTTCTTTGCAGTATCCTTCATTATGAAATTAATTTATTTGAGTTATACGGCAACGACTAAACATTGCAAATTCCGGTGGCAAAGATAGGTAAAAATAGGTGGTGAAGCAGTAGAATGTCGGTTGCTAATACACAAGAAGCAGCTAGTTTAGTTGCTTTAGTAAGTAAGCAATCCCATGTGCGCAGAGATGAAATGTAAAGGAGCATGGCTACCACCCAAATGATATTAAGGCAATAATTATACTTTTGACAACAGTTCTGAAAAGCATTGCAAATTCTGTCGTTTTCTGTAAACCTATTTCAGGACGAGACAGAACCGATTGTCCGAAGAAATGTGTACTTTTGTTTATAGTGTATGGTGTTCAGCAAAAACAAAATACACAATAAAAGGGCCAAATGACTCAAATCAAACGGATCTTTTTATTTTTTTCTCGGACAACAGTGAAAAAGAATTAATTAGATTTGACCCCCATTCGGGGTAGTTTGTAACTATGTCGAATTATTTTTGTAGCTTTAAGATACTAGTTATTCCGGTATGGAAAGCATTTTCGAGACCGAATTATTTATTATCAGATGGGAAACGGTAAAATAAGAATGATAAGAAATATATCTGCAAACTACCATTCTGATTGGGGCAACCTATCGCCCAACTGCTGTTGCTCATTAAAATACGCCGAACGTGGGTAAAAAAAGAGAAAATGAAAGAGAATAGTAAAATAAGATGGGTTAAAACAAAATTACACAAAACAATGGGCAGGATGACACAAATAAAACAACTCCTTTATTTGTTATCTTCTGCAACAAGGGGATATAATAAATAACCTGATGTTTGGCATTCAGCTTTTCAGAGATTTTATTTCCCTCCTTTATCCTGAAGTATGCCTTTGCTGCGGCGAAAGTATCAGCGAACAGGAAGAGTTTATCTGTACCGTTTGCCTATATAAACTACCCAAAACAGATTTCCATCTTAAAGCTGAAAATGAATTGCAGAAGCTATTTTATGGCAGGGCGGAAATTAATGTTGCCGCGGCATATTGTTACTTTCAAAAAGGCAATAGCGTTCAGACGCTCATCCATGAACTTAAATACAGGGGAAGAAAGGAATTGGGCGTATATCTGGGTAAATTCTATGGAGAGGAATTAAAACAATCTGCAGCATTTCAGAATGTGGACATCTTAGTTCCTGTGCCACTGCATAGAAATAAATTTAAACGCCGGGGATATAACCAGAGCGCCTTTTTTGCGAAAGGAATTGCGGAAAGTTTGGGTAAAACACTCGTTGAAAACTCGCTTATCAGACAGGTGGATACAGCTACCCAAACACGCAAATCGCGTATGTTGAGGTGGAAAAATGTTCAAGGTATATTTAGTATAACAGATAAGGAAGCGATAGTCGGTAAGAATGTGCTACTGGTGGATGATGTGATTACTACCGGTGCAACCCTTGAGGCATGCATACATGCGCTTAACGCCGCACCAGTTGCTTCGGTTAGTATTGCATCCATAGGATATGCAGCGTTCTAACCGCCGGTATTTTGGATAATGTATCAGAAATATGATTAAATTTGCACTTTACACCCCTTTGAATTCTCTTTATGAAATTTTTTATTGACACAGCAAACCTAAATCAAATACAAGAAGCCCAGGAATTGGGCATACTCGACGGCGTAACTACAAATCCTTCCCTTATGGCTAAAGAGGGTGTAGTGGGAAAAGAAAACATCTTCGCGCATTACCGAAAGATATGCGAAATAGTGGACGGTGATGTAAGTGCAGAGGTAATATCGACTGATTACGATGGTATGATTAGAGAGGCAGCCGAATTGGTTAAGATTCATTCGCGAATAGTTGTGAAGATTCCGATAATTAAGGAAGGGGTAAAAGCAATAAAATACCTCTCCGGCAAAGGTATTAAGGTGAACTGCACACTTATATTCAGCGCCGGACAGGCATTACTTGCCGCCAAAGCGGGAGCGGAGTATGTTTCACCGTTTGTAGGTAGATTGGACGATGTGTCAACCGACGGTATGGAACTTATACACCAGATACGGGTAATATTTGATAATTACGGAATTAAAACCAAGATATTGGCTGCCTCAATCCGAAACCCGGTTCATATAGTTAAATCGGCGGAAATTGGCGCTGATGTTGCAACCTGTCCTTTAAGCTCAATTCTGTCATTACTGAACCACCCTCTCACCGACATCGGGTTAGAGAAGTTTTTGGCTGATTACCGTTCTTCTCAAAGTGTAAACAAAGTTAAAGTATAAAATCTACTAACCTATGAAATCGAATAAAAATACACTACTGTTTCTGATTGGAATTACCATTCTTTTATTCGCCTGTTCTTCATGCGGCGGCGGAAGAGACGTGCCTTCATCCATGCACCCTGAACCTGTACAAAGTTCGCACTGGTAACCAAACCGTTTTCTAGCGGAATCGTCAATTATATAAGACGACTCCGGATTTATGATTAATCCCATTTCCGGATACAGCGCTGTGCTCTTCTCTACCTTATTTATCGGTGTGAGGTAATTTTACTGGCTAAATTATACATTTTAAGTATAAGGCACGATACCAGTTAAACCCTAATTCCTAAGATAAGTACATCATCAACCTGTTCAAGGTTCCCTTTCCAATTTTCAAACTCCGCTTCCAACATCTCCTTCTGCATTTTAAGCGGTTTATTGCCGATGGCAATTAATCTTTCTTTAAACTGGGAGTATTTGAATTTCTTCCCTCTGGAACCTCCAAATTGGTCTCCAAAACCATCGGTAAACAGGTATATCATATCTCCATTTCTAATTTCAAATTTAAATGGATTAAATGAAAGTGTATCTGAAGGTGAGCGTCCGATAGGAATTTTATCACAGTTCAGTTCTATTGCCGCCCCATCTCTAATAATTACTGGAGCATTAAATGCAGCCGAATAATTACCTTTAGCCACTTTCTCATGGTCGGGTTTACTTAGAATTTTGAGCCCATCCGGAGGAGTTATAGAGAGTAATACCCCATCCATTCCATCTTGTTGTCCTTCCAGATTCGCAATGAGTTTTTTTCTTACAAAATTAAAGACCTCGTTCGGCTGAATAATACTCTTTCCTAAAACCGCTTCGTTCAAGTATGATATATTCAGTAAGCTCATAAATGCACCTGGAACGCCGTGCCCTGTGCTGTCGCATACAGCGAGATAAAAGGTATCGTCTTTTATTGCAGCCCAATAAAAATCGCCGCTAACAATATCCTTGGGTTTGTACACCACAAAATACTCCAGCAGGTATGTTTCGAGTAAATGTTCTGAAGCGAGCATCGCCTTTTGTATTCTTTGGGCGTAATGAATTGAACCAAGTATTTCATTTTGCTTTTCTTCGACTAGAGCTTTCTGGGTGCTTATAATTTCGTTGTCTATCTTTTTTTGTCTGTACGACCGAAAAATCAGAAATACCAGAGCGAGTGCAAGCGTAAAGCCGATGACCAAAGAATATATTATTATTTTTTCCCTTTTCTGTTCCTGGGCTGCCATTATGTCCTTCTTCTCCTGTTGAGTTTTTTCGACCGCTTCCTTCTTTTCAAATTCGGCGTTCATTTCCGCCTGAATCGTCTTTTTAGTTGTCTCTTCATTTACCATGCTATCGCGGTAGAGAATAGCTAACTCGTAATCTTCGATTGATTTTTTGTAATTACCCGTAGTACTATCCAATTCAAAGAGAGAGTGATAATCAGTATTAATGTATTCTTTCTCGCCTAAAGATTTAGAAAGGGCAAGGGAGGAGTCGAGATAAGCTCTTGCCTTAGCATAATCTTTTTTCACCGTGAAAATACTTCCAATACTTCCCAAGTTTATCGCTTCACCATCTTTATCTCCATTCTTCTTAAATATGGCAAGAGCCCTATAATCATAAGCCAGCGCTATATTAAACAAAGAATCCGCAGTGGCGTACCGTTTTAGATTCTTCGCATTTATTGCCTCCGTATAGTAGTCAATTCCAATGTTACCAAGATTAGTTCCCGCATCATCTGTTTTCCCAACTTTCAGGTTAATTTTTAACGCCTTAAAGTGATATTCCAATCCTTTTTCGCAATCGCCCTTTCCATCATAAACCAATCCCATATTACCGTAGATGTTTGCCATACCGGAGGTATTACCGATTTCACCATATATTTTTAAACCAATTGAATAGTATTCAAGAGCTTTGGCATAATCCTTCAGGTCTAAATAAGTAATTCCTAAGTCATCCGCCGTTGCTGCCATCATACTCTTTTCTCCCAATTCTTCAAATATTTTATATCCGTCAAGCAAACTGGTCAATGCTCTCGCATAGTTACCATTCAAATTATAAATATTTCCAAGGTTCACTTTAATCTTGCCGCAACCTATTTTATCTTTTAATTGTTCAAATATCTCCAGGCTGCTGTCGTAATATACCTGTGCTTGTGCATAATCTCCCAGATCCTCATAATTTGTAGCTAAATTATTCCCTGTCGAAGCTATCCCGTCTTTATCGCCCAATCCTCTATATATTCGGAAGGCTTTTAACTGATATTCAAGCGCCTTTTTATAATTCCCCTGATCGTGAATAACATCACCTATATCGCTTTCTATCAGTGCGATTAGCTGCTCATTTTTTAAGTTTGCGGCTATTTCTAATGCCTTTTGTAAATAATCCAGCGCCTGTGCGTTATAGCTTCTGTCATTTAACATATTGCCCAATTGAACATACACTTTAAGCTCCTGCCTCACGGATTTTATTTTCACAGCAAGGGTTTCTGCGCATTTCGTGACTATTAATGCAGTATCTAATTTACCCGTCGATTCGAGTTCTCTGCCTAGTTCAAGAAGATCTGTAACCCGGTCTGTATCCTCACTTATCTTGGTTAAATTCCGTTTGAGAGAGTCGATTCTTCTGTTTTGAGCATGTGAATTCAACAGCGCAAAGAAGAAAATAACTAATAGCGGGTAAGAATTTGGTCGTAAATACTTCATTGTAGCGATAAATGGATTTCGGCTAAAATAATGAATTACCTTCAATTCACTGCCCAAGTGTAAAGTTCTTTCCAAAACGGTTTACAGGATAGTGGTCTGGCGGTTTATACAAGCTATCGTTGTATTGCACAAGGTCGGAATAACGCATACCTGCAACGCCATGCTCCTCAAAATCGGCGTCACCGCCAATATAACCTGAAATATCTACAGCAATAAAAACCGAATCCTCTCCTCCATCATACAGGGCTTCCTCTATATTCACCCTGAATTCTCCCCCATCGCGGCTAAGATGTCTGAAACCGTTCTGCGGAATAAATTTAAGCATATTGGATAGGTCGGACCCCAATATTTCCGGCTTAACCCCGTTACAGAAAATACGTTGTTCCTTTATTATATATATGTAGCCGGAATTGATAGTGTCCCACACATACTCCGCAATATTGATTACAGATGGTTTTGAAGTGTCGTTCAATTTTATGGTATCGGCATGATAAACCGCGAACTTTACTTTTTCATTTTTCAGATAAAAGTATTGAGCATTTGGTAAACATGATTTATGAATGGAATGCGTTTTCCTGATGGGATTGTGTATCATTTTCGTTTTTAAGGTATCGCCGGCAATCGGAATAGTACGTTGTGCGCAGATTATTGACCATGGATGGATAAAACTAAAAGTGAGAAACAATTTTATATATCCAACTATCGGATTACAGCACGAATTTGACGCAATTTCGGGCTTCACGCAATCAAAAGGAGATAGAATATTTCCGAAAATCATTTTGCGCCGATTAAAAAACAAACCGTACCGAAAGTATATAAGAAATCTAACCGAAAGCCGGGTCGAATATTTAACCCCTATTGCACAATGTCTTTATATTTCCTCTTCTGAAATTCATCAAAAGAATCCCCTTTACGCTTCTTCATGAGAGATTCTGCGCTGAAAATCAAGGTTAATTCCTGTGTGCCGGTAGTATAATGATTCAATGGTGAGGTAATTAAATCATAAGAATAACACACCTCAAAGTTTTGCTTGATTGTTAAGCCAAGGTCAAGCGCAACTGAATTATGAAGCGCAAAGGTGCATCCTATGTAGTATTTATTATTTACATGAACGCGGAGCGAATATGCGAGATATATCGGTACGCCAGCGGTTTCTGCTGCAAAAAGCGAACTCTGCCAGATATAGTCCTCATTGCCTGCAAAATTGTACGAAAGGAAAGCATAGAAATGTGGTTCCAGTTGCACCACCCCTTTATTGGTAGTATCAGGAACGTACTTTTTGTAAAGATTTTCATCGGCGCTTGCAATATTATCAACGCTTAAACTTAGCGCATACCTGTCGTTGTAAAGGTAAATGCCTCCGCTAGCATCGGGCGTCCATGCAGTGGTATTGAGCACATAATCAATGGCAGGATCGTTTGGTTGATAAGTAGTTATTTTTGAACCGTCAACAGTATATTCTATCATTGAGAAGGCGGCGCCGAAAGATAACACCAGGTCAGGAAATTTAATATGGTAGGCGTAGCATAAAGTATAATCATTCCGAGTGGTTGGTCCGGTAATATCCTGATACATATATCCGCCGAGTCCCATTGCGCCATGGTCAAGTTTGTAATTTAAGCTTATCCCTTCGGTTATAGGAGCTCCGGGCATACCCACCCACTGGTCGCGGTAATTTATCCGCACATCATACGTCCTTTTTGTGCCTGCAAATGCGGGATTAAAATATAGCATATCAGAAGGGAATTGCGTGAATATAGGAAGCTGCTGGGCTCCGGCATTCATAACGGTTACCGCGGAAAAAATGAGTATGATTATTCTCGTAATCCTGAAGTTCATCTGATGTGCAATGGTAATATTATTGTTTTAATTACGTTCAACGGTATTTCGGTCTGATAACTAATTGCTACTGCGGCCTTCGTATTATAGTTACTGCTCCCTTATACTCTTGCCCTGTGCCTGTATATACTACATAATAATAAGTGGCATCCGGCAGATTGGTTCCGAATGAAGTACCGTCCCATGTATTATCGTAACTGTATGCCTGAAAAACGACGCTGCCCCAACGGTTAAAGACAATAACTTCATTATTCGGATAAAGGTTTATATTGCCGATAAACCAGGTGTCGTTTATTCCATCGTGGTTTGGAGTAAAAGTGTTGTAAAATATCAAGCCGCTGTCAGGTATAACGTCCACAATAACGGAATCTATGCCTATGCAACCGGCGGCGTTCTTATCTATCACGATATAAGTTGTAGTGGTAACAGGAAAGGCGATTGGATTTTGAATTATTGAGTCAGAGAGAGAACCGGAAGGCGTCCAATAGTAACTCAACCCTCCCGATGCGGTTAATTGCACCGACTGTCCTCTGTCTATTGTAAGCGGCGATACTGTAGATATAGAAGCGGGCGGTAACAGAGTAACAGTTACGGTTGTGGTGTCGGAACAGGACCCATCCGAGGCGATGAGGGTATAGGTTGTAACCGGCGATGTAAGCCCGGAAGCAGACACAGTCGGGTTGGCAACATTGTTAAAGCTAAGCCCGTTTGAAGGGGACCATTTATAAGTATCTGAAAGCGGGTTACCCGGTGCGCCAAGTACCGCCTGTCCGATATACGGACATATTGAAACGTTCTGCCCGGCATTTACGTTTGTAATATTATCGAGTGTTATTTTTACAGAATCGACTGCAATACGCCCTACATTGTCAACTACCGTTAATGTAAAGGTTGTTGTAGTGCAAACCCATACCCTTGGATTAGCGGTAACGCTGTCGCTACCCATTCCTGTTCGAGGCGCCCAGTGATAGGTGTAAGGTGGCGTTCCGCCGCTGGCGGTAGGGTTCGCTATGGTTCCGCCTAAGGTTACGCTGTCGCACAAACATAAGGTTTGAGGTGAGCCGGCATTTACCAATAGCGGATTTCCGCCAAAAGACAAGAGGGGCATCCACGCAAAAAGCGTAAAGACGATATATGCTATAGCGGGAATGCGCATGGTTTGCCCCATTTTCATTAAGTTGGCAAAGATAGTTTTTTTCTTAAAAGAAGTCATTTTAAGATAACGGCGTTTCATTATTTTCCATTATCCTGAAAACATTCGCCTTTTAATTGTTCCCGTCATATATAGGGATTCCCCGGCTATTCATCTTTGAAAAAATCTTTAACCCATATCCTGTGTTATCGCATCTAATTAGGATAAAACAGGCAACTAATGGGCGCTGCAGAAACCGGATTCATTTTATAAACGACTAAGTTTTTATTCCGCCGGATTGCCCTGAAAGTTAGCATCTACCGACTCATTTTTGCAATAAAATCTGCCGAATCTGTAAAAAAATACCTGAACAGGGATAATTATAGAATTTAACTGTAAACCCTTTGTTATTTCTTCAAAAGTCAATTTATATTTAATACAGTTATTAAACCAATCCTTACCTCTCTTCAAATATTAACCATCCATTGTTCTTTACTTATTTAATTTAGGTTATAATGTATGTAATATTAGTTTACTATTGTTGTTCTTTATACTTCTAAAATTTGCGCAAAATAAATCTTTTTACGGCTGTTTCCATAGTGATTGCAAACATGATAGGCACAGGCGTGTTCACCAGTATTGGCTTCCAGTTGAACGGTATTGAATCGGTTTTCGCAATAATGATGCTATGGCTAACGGGCGGCATAATTGCTCTTTGCGGCGCCCTTTCTTATGGCGAACTTGGCTCTGCCATGCCGCGTTCAGGCGGCGAATATCATTATCTGTCCGTGCTTATTCATCCACTGGTTGGCTTCCTATCGGGCTGGGTATCGGTAACTGTCGGATTTGCGGCTCCCGTAGCTTTGGCAGCATTTGCCTTCGGAAAGTATGTGAATAAAGTATATCCCTTCCTCGATCCTAATATAATGGCATATTCAGTGGTGATTATTACAACAATAATGCACTGCTTTACACTAAAAGGCAGCGCAAGATTTCAGAATATCTCTACTTATGTAAAAATTGCGCTGATTTTATTATTCATTGTTGCAGGGTTTCTTGTTAGCGTTCACCAAAATGTAAGTTTAATACCAAAGGATAGCCCTGTTACTGCAATGAGTTGGAAGAGCATATTTACTATGCCATTTGCCGTTTCACTTATCTATGTTTCATACTCTTATTCCGGCTGGAATGCTTCCGCCTATATGGCAAGTGAGATAGAAAACCCGGAGAAAAGCATTCCAAAATCGTTGCTTATGGGAACGATAATGGTGACAGTTCTTTATGTGCTGCTTAATTTCATATTTCTTTATACGACGCCTGTTAGCGAACTTAAAAACCAAGTTGAAGCAGGATATATTTCCGGAATACATATCTTCGGCTCCGGTGCAGGTAATTTAATAGGACTGATGATTGCACTACTTATGGTCTCCTCCATCAGTTCACTTGTATTCGCCGGACCGCGTGTTACAAGGGTAATGGGCGAGGATATTACCGCTCTTTCAGCGTTAGCCAAGACCAACAGACACGGGATTCCTGTTGTTGCTACATTATTACAATCGGCTATTGCTTTAGTTTTGATATACACATCCACCTTCGATGCAGTAGTCCTTTATATCGGCTTCACGCTTTCCGTGTTCACTTTTCTAACAGTATGCTCATTATTCATATTGAGAAGAGGGCGATCGGGACTACAGGCGAAGTATAAAACCTTCGGCTACCCCGTTACTCCACTTGTTTTTTTAATTTTGAACGGCTGGACACTTTATTCCACCTTAAGCGCCCATCCAAAAGAGTCACTGTATGGCTTGGGTACAGTTATGGCAGGAAGTGTATTATATTTTATTAAAAAGAAATGATGAAAAACAAAATACTGAAATCGATTATTTGCTATTTTTTTGCTGCAACGGTATTCACACTAAGCGGCTCCTGCAATCAGGGCGGATCAGCGTATATCGGACCATCCGAACGTCACATTGCATATCATAGAAAAGATACCGCAATTATTAAAAAAGATATTCCAACTCCAAAAGCTAAAACCTCACTCGTTGCGGATACTGTTACATTCGACCGCATTTATAACGACATTGCCCGATATATTGCCGGAATGAAGCAGGAACAGGGGAGCCGACTCACCCCATTGGAAAAGGACACGGTTTGGATAAGGCATTCCAGGAATTTTGATAACTCGTGGCGACAACTCACTCAAAACCGGCTCGATAAAATGAATACGTGGGCTGCTACAGAACTTGTTTCGCAAAGGAAGCTGAATCAGGATGTTTTTTATCCCTTCAGCGGTCCGGATATATTGCATGCCGGAACTTTTTTCCCTCATGTAAAGCATTATCATTTATTCGCTTTGGAGAGAGCAGGATCTTTGCCCGACCTTCTTAAAATGAAACCCCAAAATATAGAGACCTATCTGAACAGCATCTATTCATCTTTAAGCGATGTTTTCACTAAAAGCTATTTTATCACCCATAATATGCTCACCGACCTGCAAAGAGAAAATGTTAACGGCGCAGTGCCATTAATTTGCGTTTTTCTGGTTCGAACAAAACATGAGATAGTTAACATCAGATACTTTCACCTGAATGATAACGGCTCCGAAACGCCTGTTAATAAAGACAGTGCAATACATTCTAATGATTTTGTAAAAGTATTTTTCAGAACACCAGGCGACACACTTTTGCAAGTGGCGAGCTATATAAAATGCGATTTGTCTGACCAGGGAATAACCGCCAATAATGGGTTAGCGGCACTGCTGAATAATATGCCGCAATCTACCACTTACCTCAAGTCAGCATCCTACCTTCTTCATTACAAAAATTTTAATATACTGCGGGCAATCATACTTCAGAAAAGCAGTACCATACTTGAAGATGACACTGGAGTTCCCTATAAATATCTGGCAAAAGACAAGTGGAATATTACACTTTACGGTCGGTATATAACTCCGGTTAGTAGTTTTTCAGGCGTTTTCCAGGACGACTTACAAAAAGCATACCAAGACACCCTGCACAAACCAAAAGAACTGCCTTTTTCGCTTGGTTACCACTGGGGAACTAATTATCAAAATCTGATTAAGGCGGAGCGCAAAAATTGAGCAAATAACTGTACTTGGGTATGAATTGTAAAAGAATTTTATTTGACTTTCTTACCGTAAAGCTTCCAATATTATGTCAATTAACGTTTGTAGTCAATTCCCATGACTGCAATGCGCAAGCAAACATTTTAAAGCAACTTATTTATTCCGATTCATTTCACATAAAATATGCAAGGATACTGCAAAATCCCGTAAAATACCACCTTCAGGTGATATATACGCGTATTAACCGGGACAGCAATAATAATGCTCATCTGAAGAGCTATTATCTGTATCAGCCCACCAAAACGTATTATTATCCGGCAAGCCTTGTAAAACTTCCGCTTGTTGCATTAGCGCTTGAAAAAATTGATCGGCTGAATATCCCTGGTTTAACGCGCAATACGCGTCTTCTTATTGATAGTTCGCACAATTGCCAGTGCACTGAATATCGCGATACTACATCTGAAACAGGATATCCGAGTATTGCGCAGTATATCCGAAAAATGCTTCTGGTTAGCGATAACCGCTCTTATAACCGGATTTACGAATTCCTTTCACCGGTTTACATAAACGAGAGATTGAATGAAATGGGATATAAGAGTGCGGAAATAAACCAGCGTTTCGGCGGAGGATGTGATACGGTTGATAACAGGTTCACCAATTCCTTTACCTTCATAAGTAACGATTCATCAACCATTATCTATAAGCAACCGGCTGATAGCAATGAATTACCCATCGCAAATTGCGCTTCGCATACCAAACTTGGCAGGGGCTATATGGAAAAGAACAGAATCCTCCAGCCGCGCGATTTCAGATATTGTAATTACATTCCTTTCGAGAGTATGAATAAAATACTGATGACCATTATATTTCCAAGTTCATTTCCAAAGTCAGTCCGGTTTCAGTTAAAGCAGGATGATTACAAATTTTTATACAAATTTATGAGCATGTTGCCCCGCGAAAGCTTACATCCGCGATACAACCGCAAGGAATATCCGGACAATTTTAAAAAATATAATTACTTCGGATGTATGGATACCATAACAAATACAGTAATTCGCTCCTTTAATATAGTTGGAAGAGCTTATGGCTTTATATCGGACTGCTCATATATAGAGGATCCAACCACACACACCGAATTTTTCCTTTCGGTTCTTATGTATGTGAATGAAAAAAACATTTTGAACACCGGCAACTACCAATATACTACTCTTGCCTTGCCCTTTATGAGCGATTTAGGACATTTAATTTTTAACTACGAGAAGAAAAGAAGAAAAAAACACCCTGCCGACCTCTCCGAATTTCAGTTCAGATACGATTAGCAGAGTGCACTAATTTTTATTTCCATCGCAGACAGTTACTTAATAAGCGTTACCTTGCCGATATAGCTGTGCGTTTTGTTAAAACTGTCGGTTACGTTTATCTCATAGACGAGA
>JAKAOA010000055.1 GCA_021823405.1 Bacteroidota bacterium
CCGATCTGGGAAAGCTACTTGTAAAATCGAACGGCATAATAGCAGGTTTAGAGGTTGCAGAGCGTATATTTCGTAAGATTGATAAGGAAACCAAGATACGGATTATAAAAAGGGACGGACAGAAGGTATGTAAGGGCGATATTGCCTTTACGGTTCATGGAAACGCCCGCTCACTGCTCGCCGCCGAGCGGCTTACGCTGAACTGCATGCAGCGCATGAGCGGCATAGCAACGCAAGCCCATTATTATACAGCGCTTTGTACCGACACAGGAGCAAAGGTGCTTGATACGCGGAAAACAACTCCCGGCATCCGTCTGCTCGAAAAATGGGCTGTCGCTATAGGCGGTGCATACAACCACCGCTACGGGCTTTTTGACATGATTCTGATAAAAGACAACCATATTGATTGTTCCGGGGGAATAAAAAATGCGATAACAAGCGCTCAATCATATTTGAAGCGCACGCGTAAAAAACTTAATATTGAAATTGAAGCCCGTAACCTGAAGGAAGTGGAAGATATAATAGAAACCGGCGGGGTGAATAGAATTTTACTCGATAATTTACCACCGACAGAAGTTGCCAAAGCGATAAAAATGATAGATGGCAGGTTTGAATCAGAGGTATCGGGTGGGATTAATGAAAAAAATATAAAGCGTTATGCACGAACCGGGGTTAATTTCATTTCAACTGGTTCGCTTACACATAGCGTAAAATGTATGGACATGAGTTTGAAGATAACTCCGGGAGGAAAGTAGATTCTCCCGCATTGGTTTTCTGCAAATCCAATCATACTCGCTGCAAATCCTTTCTTGGGGTATTACCGCTTTCACAAAGTTATCATTCCGCCTGCCATGTTGTTATACCTAATCACATATCAATAGCAGATTTCATCTTTATTGCCTTTCACCTTCTCTTTGCACAAGGGGAGCAATGTTAGTCAGCATTGTTAATAATTCAAGTTAATTAAATATGTATTAGGTAACATTTAATATATATATTTGCGTACTGAAACTAAGAGCTATAAGATATAAGATATGAGTTATAAACGATGAACTATATGCGATGATGCGAGAAAAGGTAAGACCGGCGAGCGTTCAGTTAAAGCAGCACCAAAAATAAATAGGATAGAATACACAACAGAATTTACCAATTACGACAGTTCAGCAATCGAGACAAACAGTGTGAATAGTGAGAACAACAAACAAGTAATAATTTGATTATCCGTACATTAGGCGTTCACACTGCCTGTCAAAATTACCACCCTTGCGCGACTTTATGATGTAATAATTTATATAATTGAAATAGATTTACGCCGTATGCAGCCACTCCAAGTCACAGATGGCAATCCAAAAAAATTTCGAATGTAGTCGGTAAGATACCAATTCTCATTCTCTTGTTGGCATGAATATCATTTTACGGCGGCGGTATTTATATTAAATTTGCTCTTGCTTTGAAAACAATTAAAAACACAGCTATGAAGAGAAAATGGGAAACGGTAAAGAAGTACGAAGAGATTCTTTTCACAAAGCATGGTGGTATTGCGAAGATCAGCATTAACCGTCCTGAAAAGCATAATGCTTTTACACCGCTTACAGTTGAGGAAATGATAGATGCGATGAATATTTGCAGGGAAAGAACCGATATTGGAGTAATTATTCTAACCGGCGAAGGCGGAAAAGCATTTTGTTCGGGAGGCGACCAGTCGGTGCGGGGGCATGGAGGATATGTGGGTAAAGATGCAGTCCCGCGCCTAAATGTATTAGACCTCCAAAAAATGATACGCTCTTTACCCAAACCTGTGATAGCCATGGTGGCGGGATGGGCTATCGGCGGCGGACATGTACTACATGTGGTATGCGATCTTACCATTGCGGCTGACAACGCCCGTTTCGGGCAAACCGGTCCTAAAGTAGGCAGCTTCGACGGTGGCTTTGGCGCATCATACCTTGCCAGAATAGTGGGACAAAAGAAAGCAAGGGAAATATGGTATCTGTGCGACCAATATAATGCACAAGAGGCGCTGGATATGGGACTTGTGAATAAGGTAACATCCCTCGCGAAACTGGAAGACACAACGGTGGAATGGTGCGACAAAATATTGGAAAAAAGTCCACTGGCAATACGTATGCTTAAAACGTCTTTTAACGCCGAACTTGACGGACAAGCGGGGTTGCAGGAATTCGCCGGCAATGCAACCCTGCTTTATTATTTATCCGATGAAGCCAAAGAAGGAAAGAACGCATTTATGGAAAAACGCAAACCAGATTTTGGAAAATTCCCTAAATTTCCATGAAATAAAGAACGCAATAGAACAGAGATTATAGATGAAATAATTTTTTAACTATTAATTTAACCCGAAATGTCTAACACCCGCGCATGGATAAGTTCACTACGCCTCCGCACCCTTCCACTGGCATTATCCGGAATATTAATGGGTAGTTTTCTCGCAGTTGAGTACCGTCTATTTAATCTGAAAATATTTGTTCTGACCTCTGTTACAGCCATACTTCTGCAAATATTATCGAACCTCGCCAACGATTATGGCGATGCCATGCACGGAGCGGATAATTCCGACCGGATAGGACCTAACCGGGGCTTGCAGAGCGGAGAAATCAGCCGTATACAACTCCGTCGTGCTATTATTCTTACCATTATCCTCGCTCTTATCGCCGGATGCTTTCTTTTGACCATTGCCGCCAACGGCAACAGCTGGTTTTTCTTTTCCTTTCTGCTTCTCGGACTGCTCTGCATAGCCGCAGCCATTTTCTATACCGTAGGTAAGCGCCCATACGGCTACACAGGGTTGGGCGACATATCGGTATTCATATTTTTCGGACTTGTTGCGGTAGCAGGCACGTTTTATCTGTACGCACATGCCTTAAAGACCGATATATTTCTGCCGGCTGCCGCCATCGGCTTTTTAAGCGCAGGAGTGCTGAATATAAACAATATGCGCGACCGCAATACGGATGAGGCCGCCGGAAAACATACACTTGTGGTACGCATCGGTGTTGCCAACGCAAAACGATACCATACCGCACTTATTATTCTGGCAACCGCTTTCCTGTCATTTTATTCATATCTGCATTACGAGTTGCCGTTCCTGTGGCTATTCCTGTCGTCCGCTCCTTTGCTACTGGTTAACGTACTGGGTATTTTAAAGAAAGATCCGGCAAAAATTGATAAATATTTAAAACAACTCGCTATTGCCACTATAGTTCTAACCCTTGCTTTTGGGGCGGGTATAATATTAGGAACGGGCTGAACAGCGTTAATTACTTAAAGAATTCATAATCCATAAATTCGTGTTATATGTTTAAGGCAAGCTATAAGAAGCACACCCTGAAATTCCGGGAACCGTCGGGAACATCGCGCGGAGTGCTTATAGAAAAGGACACCTATTTCATTTTAATAGAAAATGAAGCGATACCCCATAAAGTCGGTATAGGGGAATGCAGTGTGCTAAAGGGATTGAGCAGTGACGACCGTCTGCATTACGAGGAAACGCTGAAACAGGTATGCAACGACATTAACGCCTTTGTTTTCAATCCCAATAAGGAACTGGAAGCATGGCCCTCCATCAGTTTCGGTATAGAAACCGCCGTAATGGATCTGGAAAAAAAGGGAGTAAAAATATTATTCCCCTCCCCTTTCACCGATGGCAAGGAAGGGATACCGATTAACGGATTAATATGGATGGGAGAGATAATGAAAATGAAACAACAGCTGGAAGAAAAATTAAATGCGGGTTACAAGTGTATCAAGATTAAAATAGGGAATAATTTATTTGAAAACGAATTAAAACTTCTGGCGGAAATAAGAAAATTATATCCCGCCGATATATTGGAAATCCGCCTCGATGCCAACGGCGCTTTCAAAAATTCGGATGCGCTGGAAAAATTAGAACAACTTGCAGGATTTGGCATTCATTCTATTGAACAGCCCATCAGGCAGGGGCAATGGAGCGCCATGGAACGCTTATGTAAAAACTCACCAGTCCCCATTGCTCTCGACGAAGAACTTATCGGAATACATCCATACAGGGATAAAGAGAAACTTGCATCTTATATTAAACCCCAGTACCTTATTTTCAAACCCTCGCTGCTGGGAGGATTTCAGGCGACGCAGGAGTGGATAGAGATAGCGGAAAAAAGCAATATCAAGTGGTGGATAACTTCCGCCCTCGAATCAAATATCGGACTGAATGCCATCTCGCAATGGACATATACGTTGAATAATAAACGGTATCAAGGGCTCGGAACCGGACAGTTATACACCAATAACATACCCTCCCCGCTGGTGGTGAAAGATGCTAAACTGTGGTATAAACCGGGCGATTGGGACACCGCATTTATTAATCAGCAAAACTGACCGAGAAGTGAAAACTGAAAAATTAATACTGAACGGGACAGCATACCTCCCGGAGGAATTAATGCACCTTTGCGGGCAAATGATGAAACATTCCGCTGCCGACGCGGATGAATTCGCCCTCTATTCCTTTATTCACGAATGGCTTTCGCCATCCCCATTTATAGAAGTAACGACTTCAGGTTCCACTAACGAACCGAAAAAAATGACCTTCCGAAAGGAACAACTCGTTGCAAGCGCAAGAATGACCTGCCAGTTTCTCAACATCCGCGAAAAGATGAACCTGCTGCTCTGTCTTCCGGCTAAATATATCGCAGGTAAGATGATGATAGTACGCGCTTTTATCAGTCATGCAAACCTTATTACAACTCCCCCATCGGGCAACCCGCTTTCAGCAACCGACGAAAGAATTGATTTTACCGCCATGGTTCCTTTACAGGTTCAGCAGACAATAGCCGAACCAAACACCCGAAAAAAATTCAGCGCCATCCCCAATGTAATTATAGGCAGCGCAGCCCTGCCGCCCGAACTGGAAAAAGAATTAGCCGCCTTTCCTAATCGCATTTTTTCTACTTTCGCCATGACAGAAACCCTTAGCCATATTGCTTTGCGGCGAATATCAGGCGAAAACAGAAATTGCCTGTATGAGTTGTTGCCCGGTATCCGTGTAACTACCGACGAGAGAGGTTGCATGATAGTAAATGCTCCTTATATTTCCGGTGAGCCAATTATCACAAATGACTTAATCATTAAAGCGGATGAAGAGCATTTCCGTTGGCTCGGACGACTAGATAACGTGATAAACAGCGGCGGGATTAAAATATATCCGGAAACAGTAGAAGCTAAAATAGCTCATCTGTTCCCGAACATCCGATTCTTTATTGCAGGACTGCCTGATAAAACCCTCGGACAAAAAACGGCACTGGTTATGGAAGGAACCGGAAGTGCAATTGAAGGTAATTTTAAAAGCGAAATTGCAAAAGTTTTGGAGAAATACGAAACGCCAAGAGAATATATTATTATAAACCGTTTTGTTGAAACTCCCAACGGGAAGGTGAAAAGAAAGGAAACGCTTGCAGGCATGACCGGATAGCCGCAAATTGCCCTAAAATCATATACACTGCCTCATTTTTGTATATTTGCCACACAATACTTTTTTATGAAAATAGGGCTTATAGGATACGGCAAGATGGGCAAAGAGATTGAAAGAGCCGCCCTCGCCCGCGGACATAGCATAGCTTTGAAAATAGATGTAACCACTACCGATAAATTTACTACCGAAAATCTGAAAAAAAACGATGTCGCAATAGAATTTTCAACGCCACAAACAGCAGCCGGAAATATAAAAAAATGCTTTGAGGCATCGGTGCCGGTGGTATGCGGTACCACAGGATGGATGGCACAGTTCGAAGAAGTGAAAAACCTTTGCATAGCAGGTGGACAATCGCTGTTTTATGCCTCCAATTACAGTATTGGCGTTAACCTGTTCTTTCGTTTGAACGAATATCTTGCCGGACTTATGAAATCATACCCCGGCTATTTACCATCGATGGAAGAGATACACCATATACATAAAAAGGATGCGCCGAGCGGCACCGCCATCACACTCGCTGAACAAATTATCAAAAAACGCGGCGGACTTAGCAAATGGTCTCTTAAGCCCGATGCCTTGCCTGGCGACCTGCCCATAACCGCCATCAGGGAGGATGAAGTGCCCGGCACGCATACGGTAGCTTATACCTCCGATACCGACGAGATTAAAATAACCCACATGGCTTTCAGCAGGCGGGGATTTGCCGAAGGGGCGGTAATTGCAGCCGAATGGTTAGCAGGCAGAAAAGGCGTTTTCGGAATGAAAGACCTTCTTAATTTCTGATGTTCTCGATTAATACCGCATCCTTTTCGCTTAATTCAAAATCCAGCGCACCAAGATTCTCTTTAAGATGCTTCGTGCCGCCGGATTTTGGTATGGCGGCAACGTTCTTCTGCCGAAGCAGCCATTGCAATGCAACCTGTGTGGGCGTTACATTATATTTTTTAGCTATTGAAATAATTACGGGGTTGCTGCATACCCTGCCTCTTGCAAGCGGTGTGTAAGCGGTTAGCAATATATCGCTATCCTGCATATACTTTAATATTTCCCGCCTGTCGGTAAATGGATTATATTCTATCTGGTTACAAAAGACCTTAATCTTCTGTTGTGCTCTTTTAAGCTGTTTCATGTCAAAATTGCTAACACCCGTAAATCGCGTATAATTTTTATTATGGCATTCCTGCAGAAGGTCGAGAGCCAGATCATTTGTATGGTCATCGGAGGGCCAGTGGAGTAATAGCAGGTCTGCATAGTCCACTTTAAGTTGCCGTAAACTGTTCACGACGGAAGGTATAAAACGCGATTTAATAAATTCCGATTGCCATACCTTTGTAGTTATAAAAAACTCATTTCTGGCTATTCCTGACCTCTTTATCGCCTTGCCAACCGCCTCTTCATTGCGATAAAACTGGGCAGTGTCTATATGCCTGTAACCCATCTCGATTGCAAATAAAATAGCTTCTTCACCTTCGTATCCCTGCAGCCCGTATGTTCCCAAGCCGAGCGCCGGCACGCTTTCTTCTTGTATTGTGACCAAATTTTTCATCTGCAGCTATAATTTATCTCTGCCAACCCGATTATGTTCAACATTGCTTCCCTCGTTTCGGAACAGGGAAAAGGCAAAAATAGTTAGTTTTAATGATGGCGTCAATCAAGAGTCAATTTTCCGGTTTTAAACGCGTCTTTGCACGTTGTTAGCATTAAGCAAATGTCGGGGCATCTTGTTAGCTGCTAATAAAATAATGCAGTTATTCTCTGGTATTCATCAAGAGCATTAGTCCGCTTGTTGGTGCAGAAAGAGATAATTCTTTACTTTTAGCCCTTTCAAAATTCATTATGTACGATTATTTCGAAGGAAACCTAGTAGAGAAAAACCCTGCTTACGTGGTATTGGATTGTAATGGCATCGGCTATACACTGAATATTTCCATTTATACATACGATAAGATTCCCACCTCGGGTAAATGTAAGTTATACGTCCACCTCGCCATACGCGAGGATGCCCATGTCCTGTATGGTTTTGCCGACCAGCTGGAACGCATCATGTTCCGCGACCTGATAAGCGTTTCGGGGGTAGGCGCCGCCACGGCGCGCGTAATACTTTCTGCCCTTACGCCTGAAGAAATAAAACAGGCGATAATTACGGGAGATGTGCGCAAACTGACCTCAATAAAAGGCATAGGCGAAAAATCGGCGCAGCGAATTATTGTTGATCTGGGCAATAAAATAGGCAAAGATACATTGGGTTCTGCCTTTAGTTCCGGAACAACGCACAATAAAATGAAACAGGAAGCGTTAAATGCATTAGAAACCTTGGGCTATGCCCGTAATATTGCGGAAAAAGCCATTGAAAAAGCTATGAAAGATATGGAAACTAATGCAAATGTGGAAGATTTGGTAAAACGGGTTTTGAAAAACTTTTAGTAAATCATCCACTTTATATACAATATCAGCTATTTTTGGACACCCTAGTAATTAACGGCAAATTAACGTGGTTATGAAGAAATAAAATACCGTTCAACGGAAGCAGGCATTACTGAAAAGATATACTTCTTTATCAAATCCATCCGCAGGTTTTCCATTTACTAACCATCAACTCTAACATCAACAAATCCAAACCAACGCACTGATGCAGCATTAATACTCTCTTGTTTTAAAGGAGAATTGGTTTCTTGCAGGAAATATGCTGTACTGGCTGCGGCGCTGGTTATGCCGTTGCTTTGCCCCTTATTTGCCATGGGGAAAGCCACTGCTTTGCCCAATTCCCTGACCGAAAATTACCGGATTGTGATTAAGTCGGATACACCGCCGCCCGGGCTGCCCTACCCATGGGATGACCAATCGTACGGCGTTCCCTTTTATAACCCGAATGGCGGATTATTACTCTCTCAACCCTCCAACATTAAAACGGATGTGGAATACAACCCCGAGACAGGCAAATACGACATCTATCAGAAGATGGGAAGCCTGGATTACCGGCCGCCTATGGACATGGATTCTGACCAATATGAAGATTACCTGTTCAACCAGTCGGAAAGAAACTATTTTCACCAGAAAAGCGAGGCGACATCGCTCACCAAGCAACAGCAGAACGGGTTAATACCGCCAATACACATTGGCGGTAAGGCATTTCAGATGATATTTGGAAGCAATACCGTGAGCATAAGACCCCAGGGGTCCGCCGAACTGATTTTCGGTTTTAACAACTCCAAGATTGAGAACCCCGCATTACCGGTGTTGCAAAGAAGTTTGACCACCTTTAATTTTGATGAGAACATTCAATTGAATGTTACAGGTGAAATAGGAGATAAACTGAAACTTTCTACCAACTATAATACAAAAGCGACATTTGACTTCCAAAACCAGATGAAGCTGGGATATACCGGGCACGAAGATGACATTATCAAGAGCATACAAGCAGGGAATATCACCTTCCCGCTTCCCGGAACCCTTATTACAGGCAGTCAGAGCCTATTTGGCGTGGAAGCCAAACTGCAATTCGGTCGACTGACCGCAACTATGGTCTATTCGCAGGAAAAAGGGGAGAAAAAAACAATTACCGTTCAGAACGGTTCGCAGACCACCAACTTTAACATTAAGATGGACCAATACATGGCGAACCAACACTATTTTCTTTCTAAATTCTTCTATGACCTTTACGACCAATCCCTTGCTAATCTGCCGGTTATAAACTCAAGCGTAAATATTACCAGAATAGAAGTATGGGTAACCAACACCACCACACAGACACAAAATACGCGCAACATATTGGCATTTTCCGACCTCGGTGAAAGTCCGGCAAACTGGACACTGCCAAGCCGGAGAGTAATATGGTCGAACAGAGGGTATCCTAAAGTTGCAACCCCGCCATACGACCCGCCTAATGATACGGTAAACTCCCTCGATCCATCGGTTCAATATGCGAGAAACCCCAATGTTGCAGGATTAACTACTGCTTTAGGGGTGCTGGCAGGTGAGGGATTCCAACAGGTAACCGATTTTGAAAAAGTTGACCTCGCTCGTATGCTGTCGCCTTCGGAATATACCCTGAACTCCAAACTCGGTTACATATCACTCCGTCAGCCCCTGAACTATGACCAGGTGCTCGCCGTGGCATATCAATATACCTATAATGGACAGGTATTTCAGGTAGGGCAGTTCTCCACCGACGGCGTGCCGACAGCGAACGAACTAATGGTTAAAATGCTAAAAAGCACAAACGTAAGCCCCGAAGTACCGTTGTGGCAATTGATGATGAAAAATATCTATTCGCTCGGCTCGTTCCAGATAAACGCGCAAAATTTCATGTTGAATATATGGTATAACAATCCGGCTACGGGTGTTGACATACCCTATCTTCCCACCGGTAAATACAATAATACCCAGCTACTTCAGGTATGCGGACTCGACCAGTTAGACCAGAACGGTGACCGCGTTCCGGACGGACTGTTTGACTTTCTGCCCGGTGTAACGATTGATGCCGCTAACGGACTTGTAATATTCCCTTCGGTGGAACCTTTCGGACAAGATCTCGAAAAGAAACTTGCGGCGGCAGGATACCCGGCAACCGGCGCAGGGGCGGCGGGCAGTTACATATTTCAGGCGCTATACGACTCCATTCTGGTTGTGGCGCAGGAACAGCCAAATTACGACCGATATTGGCTGCGCGGCAGTTTCCAGTCCTCTTCCAGTTCCGATATATCGTTGGGCGCAATGAATATACCGCCTGGTTCCGTAATAGTTACCGCCGGAGGCATTACGCTAACCGAAAATGTAGATTATACAGTTGACTACACCCTTGGCAGAGTAAAAATCTTGAATCAGGGATTGTTGAGTTCCGGCACTCCGATACAAATATCATTGGAAAATAACGCTCTTTTCAGCATCGAAAGTAAAACGTATGCAGGCGCCCATTTCGACTATATGGTAAACAAAGATTTTACCCTTGGAGCCACCGTTATAAACTATACGGAACATCCTCTTACCCAAATCGTAATGTTCGGACAAGAACCAGTATCCAACACGATGCTCGGACTTAACGAGGACTTTAAGGCGCAGGCGCCATGGCTTACACGAGCCATAGATGCATTGCCATTTATTCATACCAAAGCGCCCTCCGAAATTACGGCAAGCACAGAAATCGCGGCAATGATACCCGGTCACCCTAAATACATCGGTTCTACAGGTACCGCCTACATAGATGATTTCGACGGCAGCGAAAGTTTTATAGACATTTCACAACCCTACACATGGTCCATTGCAAGCACGCCGCAAGGACAGCCATCCGTCTTTCCTGAAGGGCAGTTGAATGACACATTACCGGTCGGTTATAACAGGGCTAAAGTGAGCTGGTTCGTGGTTGATCCTTTATTCCAGCAAGAGGAAAGCGGGCTGACCCCGGCTGATATAAATACCGACAGTATGAGTAATAACTTCTACCGTATGGTATTGCAAACCGAAGTTTTTCCGCAGGAACAGTCGCCTACCGGAACGCCGATTAACCTGCCTGTTCTTAATCTTGAATACTACCCGACTCAAAAGGGACCCTATAATTACGATGTCGGACCATCGCCTTGGAGTAAAGGAATAGATGTGAACGGAAATCTGCTTGACCCCACTACAAGATGGGGAGGAATAATGCGGGCTATTCAGCAAACCGATTTTGAATCAGCCAACATCGGCTACATAGAATTTTGGATGATGGATCCCTACAACTCTGACAATACGGACCCCAATACGCAAGGCACGCTATACTTCGATTTGGGCGACGTATCGGAAGACGTTATGAAGGACGGGATAAAATCATTTGAGAATGGACTACCCACCGATGCCGCCGATTATGTAAATCCGGCTAATCTGAATAACCCCTATACCACATCGGTATGGGGAAGAGAACCGGTGAACCCGAACCTGGTGAACGCTTTCGCGAATTCCGATGCAAGCCGCCCATTTCAGGATGCAGGGCTCGACGGGCTGGTGGATAGCTCGGAACAGACCTTTTTCAGCAAATATCTTAATGCCATTAAGGCGAAGTATGGAGCCAACTCCCCTGCCTATCAAAATGCATTTAACGACCCTTCAAGCGACGATTACCATTACTATCGGGGAGACGATTATGATAAACTCGGCTACGGAATCCAACAAAGGTATTCAATGTACTGCGGGCTCGAAGGTAATTCGGCTACACAAACCCAATATGGCAACCTAAATCCGATAGGAGGCAACTACCCAACCACAGAGTCCACCTTACCTAATACAGAGGACATAAACCAGAACAATACCCTTGACCAGGATGAGGCATACTACGAATATCAGGTGCAGATGACCAAACAGCAGGTTAATCCGGCTAATGTGGGTAACAACTATATTACTGACGCTTTTCAAGGCACAGTGCAGACGCCGAATGGGCAAACAAAACAGGTATGGTGGTATCAGTTTAAGATACCGATAACTAACTTTATTCGCAGAATAGGTCCCATCTCCGATTTCCATTCCATCAGGTTTATCCGAATGTATTTCAAGGGCGCCGATAAGCCCATACGTTTAAGATTTGCACAGCTTGAATTCGTGCAAGACGAATGGCGCCAATATACAGGATCGCTTCTGGAACCCGGTGACTATTTACCTAACGACATGCAAACGGAATTCGACATGTATGGCGTAAACCTTGAAGAAAACGGCTCTACCGCCCCTGTAAACTATGTGATACCACCCGGGATACAGCGACAGCTAAACTTGCAGTCAGCCAACCTTGTACAGGAAAATGAGGGGTCGCTTGCGCTTAATGTATGCAACCTGCAAAGCGGCGATGCGAGGGGGGTTTATAAAGCAGTACAGTTAGACCTTCGCGCATATACTACCCTTAACATGTTCGTACACTGCCAAGCCGGAGACCCAACTCAACCGTTGGACAATGGCGCCGTACAGGGATTTATCCGTTTGGGCAGCGATTTCACGCAGAACTATTACGAATATGCAGTACCATGCCAGGTAACGCCTCCGGGAAGTTATAATACCAATAATCCGAATGACCAGTTATCTGTATGGCCAGAGGCAAATACCATGTCTATAGCGCTTACTACTTTGGAAAATGCAAAACTAGCCCGTAATGCAGCATTACTCGCTAATCCCAATCTTACAGTGAACATTCCATATTCGGTAAATGACGGTAATAACATAGTAACCATAGTTGGAAATCCTACCATTAGCAACGTTCAGGAGATAATGCTCGGCGTAAGAAATCCAAAACGTACGGAAGCGAACGCCGGAACAAATGACGGCAAACCTAAGTGCGCCCAAGTATGGTTCGATGAACTGCGACTGACGGGTTTCAGCGAAAAGGGAGGTGTGGCAGCCATTTCAAGGGTTACCGCCAAACTTGCCGATTTGGGAACGCTCTCCCTGTCGGGCAATATTAAAACTCCCGGCTTCGGACAACTTGAAACAACTGTAGGCGACCTTAGCCGTGAAACCGATTTGGAGTTCGACCTTGCATCCAACCTGCAAATGGACAAGTTCTTTCCAAAAGAATGGAATTTGAGCATACCGATGTATGTGGGTTATACCGACCAGGTAGGCATTCCGGAATACGACCCGCTAAATCCTGATATATTAATGTCCACCGAACTGGCAAGCATGAGTAAGACCCAGCAGGAAGCGCTAAAAGCCCAAACCCTAACGGTTACCAAGCGGAACAGTTTAAATTTTACCAACGTACATAAAAACAGGGGCAAAAATTCTAAGAAGAACCATATATGGGATGTAGAGAACTTTTCCGGCACATTCGCTTATAGCGAGCAAAACCACTCCGATGTGAATACTGCTTTCAACATTGATAAGACCACTCATGCAGCGCTTACATATAACTATTCATTCCGCCCTAAAAGCATACAACCGCTCATAAAGTCGCCATTTTTCAAGAAGCGAAAATACCTTGCTTTAATAGGCGATTTCAACTTTTATCCGTTGCCTGACTTATTTGCATTTAATGAGAATGTAGATAGAGATTATAACGCATTTCAGCTTCGTTTCGCGCTGCCGAACGGTGAAGAGCTGCCAATGCCTACTCCCGTAAGCAGGACTTTCAATCTGGTTCGGACATGGGCATTGCCGTTTCCGATTACCAAATCCTTGAAATTTGAATATGGAGCAACCGACGATGCCCGAGTGATGGAACCGGAAGGGACGCCTATAACTACTAATTCGCAACGAGACAGCGTGGTAAGAGGATTTTTCAATCATCAGGTAAATACCGATTTCAAACAGACGGTTAAAGTTACCTATGAAGTGCCGTTCAACAAAGTACCGGCGCTTGATTTTATAAATATGTCGGCGCACTACGAGGGTTCTTATGAATGGATACATGCGCCTTTTGCCGCCGATAGCCTTGGTGCAACCATACAGAATTCGAGCACCAAAAGCATAAACGGTCAGCTTAATATGCTGATGTTCTATAACAAAATACCGCTATTTAAGGACATGTTAAGCGAGAACAGAGCCAGGCCGCCTGCTCGCCCCATGTCGAGTATGATGCGGAACAGAATGCCTGGTATGGGTAAAAATTTATCGCCAAAGGCGCGCGATAGTTTACGAAAAATTGATATACAGGACAGTATCCGCGCTGCGCGTCAGAATGACAGTATAGCCAAGTCAAAATCTTATGCCTATTACGCCGGCAAGACCTTTGTTACCCTGCTTACAATGGTAAAAAATGTATCTTTCAGCTATACCAATACTACCGGTACCATTCTTCCGGGATTCAATGACTCTACGCGGATTTTCGGCATGGATGACAGGAATAACTGGGCGCCCGGAGTGCCTTTCGTATTCGGGTTCCAGAACAGTAACCAGCTATTGAACAGCGCCGGGGAACATAACTGGATTGTGAACACAACCGCCTTCTATACGCCCTACAGTACAACCAACACGCAGTCGCTATCGCTCCATGCCACCCTTGAACCCATACCCGATATGAAGATGGATCTGACTGCAAACCGTACATCGACTGCAAGTTTCAGTGAGTACGTTCATGATTCGGCTAATATGTTACGATATTACACCCCTACTGAAGCGGGAAACTTCAGCATGTCCTACTTCTGCGTGCGTACAGCGTTTGTAGGTATTTTCGGCGGCGGCTTAAATTCTCCTCTTTTCAATAACTACCTTAGCTTCCGAAGCATAATCTCGCAAAGGGTTGCGGCGCAGAATCCGAACAGCGGAGGTTATATTCCGGCAACCGGATACTTTGACGGATATAGCGGAATGTCGCAAAATGTGGTAATACCGGCATTCCTTGCCGCTTATTCGGGACAGAACCCTAATACGGTTTCCACTAACCCCTTTCCACAGGTGCCTTTGCCTAACTACAGCCTCACTTATACAGGTCTTTCCAAAATAAAATGGGTAAGAGACCATTTTCAGAATGTTACCATAAGCAATGCCTATACATCATCATATAGCGTAGGGGGTTACAGCTATAATCTACTTTATGATATGACCTCGCCTTTTCCGAATGTAAGAGATATTAATGGCGATTTTCTGCCACTGAACGAAATACCTACGGTAGCGCTTACCAGCCAGTTTAACCCATTGCTTAAAATTTCAGGAACCTTTAAAACAGGAGTAATGAGCGACTTATCCATTTCTACTGTAAAGCAGGCGGCGCTCAACATGAGCGACCTTACAATAGATGAGGTAAACAGCGACCAATATGTTCTAGGGCTAGGCTACAAAATAAAAAACTTCATTTTGCCGTTCAAAGTAGGCGGGAAAGCCATTAAAAACGACCTAACCCTTAAAGCAGATCTATCTTTTATGGTGAACGAAACCCTTATACGCAGTACACTTACCGAAACCAGCCAAATAACTGGAGGTCAATCAATATTATCAATAAAACCCCAAATTGAATACACTATCAGCAAACGGGTTTCGGCGCGTATTTACTTCGATAAGATAATTAACAACCCTTACATCTCATCATCCTACCCTACCTCCACCATGGACGGCGGGCTGGCAATAAGGTTTACACTTTCCTAAGCCGTCATATTTTTAGCCGATATGAATCGGATAATCAAAAGGATGATAAGAATCATATCTTTATTATGTATTGAATTTAAGTATATTATAGATAAAACAATCAATTTTTGCGACCAAACGGTAAAAAAATGACCGATTGACAAAAAAAATGCAGAAATTTGCTCCCCTTTTAATTTTTCAGTAAGTTAGATGAATGAGAATTGATGAATTGATTTTAAGCTTTTTTAACTTAAAAATAATTAAACAGTAACAATAAACAAAAAATAGTGCGCTAATATTGCAGCGTAAAATTAACCCCCAAAGCTATGAAACAATCAACAACCGACACTTTGAATGAGAATATCCATTCAGCAGTCGAAAAAACAACCGAAATGGCAAAACATTTTGCCGAAAAGAGCGCTCAACAATTTGAGGCAACCCTGAACGCAGGCAAGGCGATCTTTGATACCTTCGCTAAGCAGTACAGCGGCGGCAACGCCTTTTCGAAACAACCGGCAGAATTTATTAAGGAAGGTCTGGAAAACTCCATTCACACTACTACCAAATGGTTCAAGGATGCCGCCAAATCCATGTCGGACCTATATGAAAAGCAGGTGCATTTCCTTCTCAATTCCTATTCCGAATTTATGGATAACGCTAATGAATTAATGAACAGTTCCAAAGATTCAAAATTCAGCGATAACCCATTTCACTCATCCGTTGATATTTTTCTGAAAAATCTGGAAGAATCTTCGGCTGTAACCAAGAAAATGTTTACCAGCATCATAGACCACATCAGTAACGATGCCGATAAGGGATTTATTAAGGAAATAACAGATCTGATGCAGGAAACCTACGCCAAACAAACCGAACAGCTTGTTGAACTGAACAAAAATCTGCTGAATGCGGAAAATATCCGTCAGACCTTTAGTTTAAACAAGGAAATTTCTGCTAAACTTCAGAACGATCTGGAGAAGAACTTTGAAGCATCTAAAAAGATAATAAAATCTATCTTCGAGAGCTATACAAAGGAAACCAACTTTACAACCCAGACCGGTAAAAAAATGCTTGACGAAATCTTTGCGGAATTGGATATCGTTACTAATAAAAATATAAAATTCTGGACAAACTGGTTTGATGAAGTGTACAACGAGGCACGTAACACAACCAAAACCGGCAGTCAGCCGAACCGCCAGGCGGAACGCGGAAAAGCAAGAAAGAACGGATAAATGAATTTTAATATTTTGCACCATGAAAACACAAATGAGTAAGCAGGCGGAAACCCTTAAAAAAAGGATTGACAGCGTTTCAAAGAACTCGAAGGAGAATATAAAATCGGTAATTGAGTCGAACAGCAAACAGTTTGATTCAGCCATCGATGCAAACAGAAAAACATTTGAATCGTTGAACGAGTTGCTTTATGATAAAGAATTGGACCCGGTAGTTATCGACTCCATAAAAAAATCGCTTGGCAAGGGCGCAAAGTTGTCGGAAGAAGTTATCGACTCCATTATTGATTCCAACACCAAGCGGATAGATATGTCTATTGACTTTACATCAAAGTTCATAGATATATTGAATAGTGAAGACCTGAACAGCAAGGAAGGAGTTAATAAACTTATCGAACTGGTAAGAGAGAACTTTAACAAGTCAACAGAACTCTCCATGGAAAATATGGAGAAACTGGTATCGACATATAACAGTCATCTTAATCTTATGCTTAACTTCAACAAAAATTTTGCCGAAACCATCAATTCCCAGATTGCGTCTATGTTTCGTTTGCAAAAGAAAAACCTTGACACCTTTTTTGCAGGTAACCTTGTGGCAGAATGGTGGAAAAACTGGACAGAATAAAGGGATTTTATATCTATTAATTAAAA
>JAKAOA010000056.1 GCA_021823405.1 Bacteroidota bacterium
TTCCGATCTTGAGCGGCGGCGGCGCCAGCGGATTAGCCCACATCGGTGTTATAAAGGCGCTGGAAGAAAACCATATACCCATTGATTATATTACCGGCACCTCCATGGGCGCGTTTATAGGAGCTTTATATGCGGCGGGCTATACGCCTGAACAAATGGAGCAACTCGCCCTTTCTCCCGATTTTCAGAGGATAGCGACGGGGACTATTAAAAGTAAATTCATCTATTATTTCAGGCAGAAAATCAACGAGGCGTCATGGATAACGTTCCGTTTTGCGTTTGATTCCAGTTTAATTTCGAGTATACCGACTCACCTTATATCGCCTGTACCCATCGATTTTGCGCTGATGCAATATTTTACAGCCGCTTCATTTGAAGCCGATAATAACTTCGACCGTCTCTTTGTACCTTTCCGCTGCGTAGCCGCCGATATTGTGAATAAAAAGCCATACATTTTTAAAAACGGCAACCTTGGAGAGGCGGTAAGAGCGTCTATTTCTTACCCGTTTTATTTGAAACCTATGATAGTGGACGGCAAGATGCTTTTCGACGGAGGGCTCTATAATAATTTCCCCGCCGATGTAATGCAGGAAGAATTCCACCCGGATGTTGTTCTGGGCAGCAATGTGGCAAGCAAACTGGAATCACCCGCAGAAGATAACATACTCTCGCAGATACGGAATATGCTTATGACGCCGACTCAATTCAAACTGGAGGGCAAAGGAACAATAATTGTGCCTGACGTGGAAGCGGGCATACTTACAGCCAACCATCCGAAGGCGCTTATAGACAGTGGTTACCGGGCGGCGATAAGACAGATGCCTGAAATTTTGAAACTGGTAGAGCGAAGGACTGATTCGGCGTCGTTATCCGGGAGAAGACGTCAGTTCATTGCCGGAGAGCATCCGCTCGCTTTCAGCGGAGTTACCACAGAGGGACTTAATTCGGCGCAAGACAGATACGTCAGGAGCATACTCGGCGGCAGGAAATCATTGGTAACGCTGAACGATATGGAAAAAAATTATTACAAAATAGCCACCGACGACGATATTAAAAGCATATATCCTGTGGCATCGCATCTTGATTCGCTCGGGCATTATACCCTGAATGCTGTCATAGGAAACGAAAAACCCTTTTCGGCGAGTTTCGGGGGAGTAATCTCCAACCGACCGATAAGTACCGGCTTTGTGGGAGTACAATATCACCACTTGGGTGCACAGGAGATAGACCTTACCGGCAACACCTATTTTGGCGAACTATACACTTCAGGACTATTGTCTGGCAAGGTGACTTTTGCTTCGCCCGTACCCTTTTATATAGAGCCGGCGCTGGTGTATAACAGGTGGAATTATTTTACCAGCAGTACTGAATTTTTTCAAGATGTTCTGCCTCCTTATCTGGTGCAGGAAGACGAATACGGAAAACTGGATATAGGATTTCCGGTAGGTATGGAAGCAAAAATTGTTCTGGGTGCAAGCAACAGCAACTATGTGAACAGCTACTATCCGAATGTTACCTTTAAGCCCACCGACACCGCTGACCAGAGCAGGTTTGAAGCCGCCGCATTCTACCTGCGATATGAACTTAATACGCTCAACCGTAAGGAATATGCAAGTGCAGGAACGCGGATATATTTTCAAGCTGAAAACATACAGGGGTGGGACGACTATATACCCGGAACGCAGGAGGTGGACAGGATTCCGAGCAGCACATTCCATCAGATGGAGCAGCTTAAATGTTCAATAGATAATTATTATAAGCAACGCGGACTTATACGCCTTGGCATATTTGCAGAGGGCGTCTATACATATTCCATTCTGCCTGTAAGCCGAACGCCGCTCGAAACTTATTTCACCAATTATAATGCTACCGCCCTTATGGCTCCCGCATTTCAGCCCACGCCGGAAAGCCAGGTACTATTCCTGCCGGATTACCGCGCCTTTAATTACGCGGCAGGAGGTCCTAAACTTATCGTCAGCTTTAAGCAGAATATCGACCTAAGGTTCGAAGGGTATATATTCCTGCCCTATCAGGCAATTCAAAAAACGACTAATAACGGCGTAGTATATGGAGTGCCGTTAGCTGAAAAGTATTATGTAGGAGTTGCCTCTATCGTTTACAACTCGCCTGTCGGTCCTATCAGTTTGAGCGTTAATTATTTTGAAAACAGCAATCCGGTGAATAATTTGAGCGTAATGTTTCACATAGGGTTTATTATATTCAATGAAAAATCGTTATGACGGAGTGCGGAAGAGAGTGTCGGGTGGAAAAAGGTTTGCCCAAAACGGCGATATTAATTCGGGACTAATCGGGTGCGTGTATGAGTAAAGTATTAAAATCGCACATCGCGCTCCTGCTGGTCAACCTTATTTACGGAGCGAATTTCAGCATAGTAAAGGAAGTTGTTCCTTCATCCATACAGTCCTTTGCTCTTGTAGTGTTGAGGGCGGGTAGCGCTGCGATTCTCTTCTGGGTTACGAGTGTGTTTCTGCCCAAGGAGAAGGTAGCGCGCAAGGATTTCATAATGCTCCTTCTGCTGGGTGTTTTCGGAGTGGCTATCAATCAGCTTCTCTTTATAAGAGGACTTGAGTTAAGTAAGCCGATTGACGCCTCAATTATCATGATATTTAACCCCATAATAGTGTTGATACTTGAAATGATATTCCTGAAAGAAAAGGTATCCGTTATCCGCACAATCGGAATAATAGTAGGAATAAGCGGGGCATCCATGCTCTTGGTTTTTAAAGGTGATTTTTCGTTCAGCGGTCCTGTAATTTCATTTGGCAATATGCTTATATTTATCAATTGTATATCCTGGGCATTCTTTTTGGTGCTGGTAAAACCACTCATGCTGAAATACCGCACGGTCACTATAATGAAATGGGTTTTCGCCTTCGGGTTTGTCTATGTGTTACCGTTCGGCTACCCGCAGTTACACGTATTCGATGCCGCCGGAATAGGATTTGTTGCCTGGGCATGTATCGGTTACATACTTGTAGCCAGCACCTATCTTGCCTATTTTCTCAATACCTACGCCCTTGCCGAACTTACCCCGTCGGTGGCAAGCGTATATATTTATATGCAGCCGGTAATAGCTACTATAATTGCCATTGCGCTGAAGCAGGATAAGCCCGATGCCATGAAGTTCGTTTCTGCCGCGCTGGTGGTAGTCGGTATTTATTTAGCCGGCGACAGAAGCCGGAGAAGAAAGAATCCAGAAGCGGATATAGCCGGAGCGGAACAATAAAAAAAGGGAGGCAGGAATGCCTCCCTTTGAAAAATTGCGGCAAAATTATTTACCGCAGCTGCATCCTTTCAGGGTGCAGGTTTCCGGCGAGCAATTCTTCTGCCCGCAGGCGCACTTTTTGGAGCATGTCTTTTCGCACTTGCTTCCTTTGGTGCAGCAACTGTTGCCTTTATCGCCGTTTCCGGCAACGGCGGCAGCCGCTATGAGCATGCCTGCGCACGCCGTTAAAATCATACGTTTCATATCGTAAAAATTAATAATTAAAATACCGTGAATTTCGTTTCCGTTTTAGCACACGGGGCATTCGGGCGGATGCCAGCAGATGGAGCAAAATCCGGTTATAACATCTGTTCCGTGAGCCGGCAACGGTTCGCTTATTTTTTCTATGTAAAAAGTATTATTGGCGTTATACTGCACTACATAGCCCGTGCAACAGGAGTATTGCCCCATAGGATTGCACATCAGACCGGCGCAACAATTATTGGCACTTGATTTATGTTCGGTTTTATGCGATTTATGGCAGCAAGCCATTTTGCATTTTTCGCCTTTTTGCGCCGCAGGCATTAAAAGGGGCAATGAAGGTTGCACCAATAAACAGGAGAAATAGAATAATATTAAAGTGGCAGTAAACTTCATAAAGCAAATATAGTAATATTTTGCCGAAAATGGTAATGGCTTAACACAATTTAACGGTGTTTTAAACCGAACCATGAACTGGCAGGTGAGCGGCTCTTTTTGTTGCTATCTTTGAACAAAAAAAGAGAATATGTTTCAGTCAATGACCGGTTACGGAAAGGCGTCTGTTGTGACAGGCGACAGGAAAATTGAGGTGGAGATACGCTCACTGAACAGCAGGCAACTCGACCTGAACTTACGATTACCCTCTGCTTACCGAGCGCTGGAGGGCGATATACGCAACATTGTAAACGAGCTCCTGCTGCGGGGCAAGGTAGATTTGTCGATTGTGGTTAACGCAGGTGACAGAACAGGAAAGCCGCCAGTGAATAAGGAATTGGCAAAACAATATTACAGGCAGATTAAAGAAATCGGGAAAGCAATAGGAGAGAAGAAAATAAGTTATTTACCTTTGATTATGAATTTACCCGGTATATTTAATCCGGATGTAACCGCATCGAAAGAGGAGTTGAAGACGGTTGTTTCGCTTGTGAAAAGAACGACCGGACTGGTTACAAAATACAGAACGGAAGAGGGTAAAGCCCTGAAGAAGGATGTAGATTCCCATTTGTCGGTTATTGTGAAAAAAGAAAGCGAGCTTACGCAGCTTGATCCTGCCAGAACAGAACGCATTCGTAATAAATTACTGGAAAAGCTGGAGGAGATAAAGAATGCGGGCAACCTTGATAAAAACCGTTTTGAACAGGAGCTGATATATTATATGGAAAAACTGGACATCAACGAGGAAAGAACGCGATTGCGTACGCATTGCCATTATTTTATGGAGACGATTAACGAATCGAATTGCGGCAGAAAGCTTGGATTTATTGCGCAGGAGATTGGTCGCGAAATAAATACCATCGGTTCTAAAGCCAACGATGCCGGTATTCAGAAACTGGTGGTTGAAATGAAGGACGAACTGGAAAAGATTAAGGAACAGCTGCTCAATGTATTGTAATGGAAGAACCCGGCAAACTTGTGATTATCGCCGGACCCTCCGGCTCCGGTAAAACGACCATAGTACGCCACCTGCTTGGTGCATTCCCGCGCCTTGCCTTTTCTATCTCGGCATGCAGCCGAACCATGCGTAAGGGAGAAACCGATGGGGAAGATTATTATTTTCTCACAACAGATGAGTTTCACGATAAAATTAAGAGCGGCGAGTTTCTGGAATGGGAGGAAGTTTATCCGGGCAGCTATTACGGCACGTTGAAAAGCGAAGTGGAAAGATTACGGAAAGCGGGCAGGCATGTAATTTTCGATATTGACGTAAAAGGCGCGTTGAACCTTAAAAAGCATTTTGCCCAGGATGCGATAGCCATTTTTATTCAGCCGCCTTCTATTGCGGCGCTGGAGCAGCGGTTACGCTTACGCAGCACAGAATCGGCTGATTTTCTTAATCAGCGGGTGGCGAAAGCAAAATATGAACTGTCGTTCGCACCCGATTTCGATAAAATTATTCTTAACCAAGCGCTTCCCGAAGCGCTGCTGGAAGCGGAGAAAACTGTAGCGGACTTTTTATCGTCATAAAAGAGAAGGACGGAAATGGCGTTCAATCATATTTTAATGTTCGTGCCGGCGAAATTCTGGAAATGATAAATGAAGGAAAGATTAACATAAGAAGACACGTAAAAAAGCAGCCGATATTTATTGCCAGTATATACTTCCAGTTCAGATAGATTGGAACCTGCGAGACGTAGTAGGTCTCTTGTGGAAGTTTAACAATTCCGAAGCGGCTTTGCAGATAACAAAGCGACAAGCCCGCAAGGTTGCCCCATAGCATACCCCAGAGGATAAGATACGCCCCGTTGATAAGAAAAATTTTCCTGATGACGCTGTTCGCCGCTCCGAGCGCCTTCAGCAATCCTATCATATTCGTGTTCTCCAGAATAAGGACAATAAGTGCGGAGACCATTGCGATAGCCGATACTATAGACATGAGTATAATGATGATAGCGGCGTTGGTGTTTTGAAGATCGAGCCACGAGAAGATAGCGGAATCGGATCTTTTTATACTTTCGGCAATCAAATTACCGCCGATTAATTTGTTTACCTTGTCCTCCACCTTATCAACTTCGTTGAAGTTATTGCAATATATTTCAAAGCCGCCGACCTGTTCCGGCGCCCAGAAGTTGAGCTTTTGAATCTGGGCTATATCGACGAAGGCGTACTGTCTGTCGAAATCATCGAGACCGGTAGAATAGATACCTCGGACAAAAAAGGATTTTACCCGTTGCTCATAGCCGTAATGCCCATAAGAGTCGGGCGATTTGGTTTTGGTGATAAAATATATAAAAAGCTTGCTTCCTGTATCGGCGCCAAGGTCGTTAGCTATAGTTTTTGAGATAACGATAGCATTTGAAGGCATGGAGTCAGCAGGCGTGAAAACTTTTCCTTTCACCAAGTTTCTTCTTATGAACCCCCAGTCGTAATCGCCCGACACACCTTTCAGCAACACTCCTTCATTATAGGTTTTGGTTTTAATGATTCCGATTTTAGTGGCGTAAACCTGTATATGCCTTACCCCGGGTATTTTTTTCAGTTTAGCGAGAGAATCGCCGTTGCGCGAGACGGGTACTGACTCGTAGGAGTCGTTGTTATCGTAATTACTAATCTGTATATCGGCATTGAAGCCCTCCACCTTATAGCGGATAGAATATTGAAAACCCCGCACGATAGCCACCGTGAGCAGCATAACGGCAAGTCCAATCGCCACCCCGGCAATGGCGATGCGGATAGTAGGACGGGATACCTTCCGTGCATTCTGCTTTATGCCTATAATCCGTTTAGCTATGAAAAACTCCGTATTCATTTTTCTGGCGGCAGTTGACTTATGAGGCGCATACCTGTTTACCAGTTATTGAATGCCTTATCGAAAATATCCTGAACAAGTTGGTTGTCTATTTGGGTCAGCAGGTCGTTCTGGACGCTGGTAAGTTGGGAAGAACTTGGAAAATCGGCGTAACGGCTAAAGGTGGCGTTGAAACCCTTTTTAGAATCATTTCTATCAGTATATGTTATATCAACGGTAACGGTAAGCCGCGTTAAAGAAGATGCATTTGGTGCGGCGGCGGAGGCGGCAACGGGTGCAACGGTGTATCCCGTTACCGAACCCTGAAAATCAAGGTCGCCTTTGGAAACCAGAGCCAGTTTACAGTTCGATGCTATATAGTTTCTTAAGGCGTCGGTAAATGTTTGACTGTATGTTGGTCCGGCGAGCGTGCCTTGGTCGGACAGGGTTATATATTGCACCGAGAATGTTTTGGCATCGGGAGGAATGGATGCCCCGGAAAGAGTATAATTGATATGGCACGATGTTAAACCGAATAACAACATAATTGCCAAAATCAATTTAGGGGTATAGCTGTATAACTTCCTCATTTGTTCTTTACTCCTGACTGTGATTATTCTCATTCATCCGGCAGTATCAATCTTATACTCCTTAAGTTTCCGGTACATGGTTCGTTCAGATATACCTAGTTCTTCAGAGGCCGCCCTGCGGTTGCCTTTATGTTTTTCCAGAACCGATTTAATATATTCCTTCTCTTTTTCACCTGCCGTTGCAGTTATCTTTAGCTTTCTGTCATCGTCAATCGGGATAGTTTGCGCTGCTTCTGCCGGGGCATTATGTTCTTCGCGAAGTTTTTTCACATCGTCGCTTAATCTGTGTATAATGGTGGATGTTCCTTGGCTCCCCAGTAAAGACCGTTTTTCGTTCTCGAGTAAGCCGAGAACAACCTGCTTAAGGTCGGTCATATCCTTTTTCATATCAAAGAGTACCTTATAGAGCAGTTCCCTTTCTGAAAATTCGTTTGATTGAGGCGAAGTTCCTTCGGGTTTGAAAAGTGCAGGCAGAGTAACTGAAGCGCCTAAATCCGGCAGGTATTGGGATATGGTTTTTGCGTCTATCTCCCTTGATTTTTCAATTACCGATATTTGTTCAGTCACGTTTTTCAATTGGCGCACGTTGCCTTTCCAATAATAATTTTCGAGTAATTCTTCGGCATCATGGGTTATTCTTATGGATGGCATTTTATACCTGTCGGCGAAATCGGCGGCGAATTTGCGAAAGAGCAAGGGTATGTCCTGTTTTCTTTCCCGTAATGGGGCTATAGTTAGCGGCACGGTGTTCAATCGGTAATAAAGGTCTTCGCGGAATCTGCCCTTTTCAATCAGTTGCATCATATTTACATTGGTGGCGGCAACAATACGCACATCGGTTTTCATTACTTTGGATGAGCCCACTCGTATAAATTCTCCGGTTTCAAGAACACGGAGCAGCCGTACCTGCGTATGCAGGGGCAATTCCCCCACTTCATCCAGAAAAATGGTACCGCCGTCGGCAACCTCAAAATAACCTTTACGGGTTTCGTGAGCTCCTGTGAATGAACCCTTCTCGTGTCCGAACAGTTCGGAATCTATTGTGCCTTCCGGTATGGCGCCACAGTTGACGGCAATGTATTGGTTATGTTTTCTCGGGCTTAACTGATGAATGATTTGCGGGAAAACTTCCTTGCCGACTCCGCTTTCACCTGTTATCAGCACCGACAGGTCGGTTGCGGCTACCTGGCGGGCTATATCAATGGCACGGTCGAGATTTGGCGAATTGCCTATTATACCGAATCTGTTTTTTAATTCTTGTACTGTCATATTCCTTTCCTGTTAATCCTTCATACGTTTTAATTTCTTCTACCATCAGTTCACCGGTTCGCCTAATAGCGTTGCAGGGGTGCATTTGGTTACCAATACCTTAACATAATCGCCCGGCTTATGTTCACCTGCCGGGAATACTATAACTTTATTCATACTGCTTCTTCCGGATAGATAACGGGACGATTTTCGGGAGTTGCCTTCAACCAGAACTTCATAGACGCGGTTAAGGTCTTTAAGATTGCTGCTGTAAGAAATATCCTGCTGTGTTTGGATAATTTCGCTCAACCGTCTGCTCTTATCTTCTTCAGGTACATCATCCTTGAATTTTCTGGCAGCAAGGGTACCGGGGCGCTCCGAATATTTGAACATATAGGCAAAATCGAATTCCGCTTCGTGCATTAACGAGATGGTGTCCTTATGTTCAATTTCCGTTTCGCTGCAAAAACCTGTTATGATGTCGGTTGATATTCCGCAGCCGGGTAAAATCTTCCTTATGGCTTTTATTCGCTCCATATAATATTGCCGGTTGTAGCTGCGGTTCATCAGTTGCAGAATTCTGTCGTTACCCGATTGAACGGGCAGGTGGACATATTTGCAGATGTTATCGAACTTTTTTATGGTATAAAGCACATCATCAGTCATATCCTGGGGGTTCGAGGTGGAAAACCGCACTCTTAACAATGGGTTTATGCTTGCCACCATGCCGAGCAGATTTGCAAAACCGGTATCGCCATAGCGATAGGAGTTTACATTCTGTCCCAATAATGTTACCTCCCTGTACCCCTTATCGGATAGTTGACGGGCTTCGCGGATGATAGATTCCGGTTCGCGGCTCCGCTCGCGCCCTCTGGTAAAAGGCACAACGCAGAAGGAGCACATATTATCGCATCCCCGCATGATGGATATATAGGCGGTTACGCCGTTTCCGCCCAGCCGTACCGGATTTATGTCGGAATAGGTTTCCTCTCTTGACAGTTGAACGTTTACACCTTTTCTGCCTTCATTTACTTCGTTAATACAAAATGGAAGCGTTCGGTAGGCGTCCGGTCCTACTACAATATCAACGCAATCTTCTTCTACTAGGAGTTTTTCTTTCAGGCGTTCCGCCATACAGCCGAGAACTCCTACTACTATGTCCGGTTTATGTAACTTTATCTTCCTGAATTCCCGTAGCCGGCTGCGCACCCTTTCTTCGGCATTTTCCCTTATGGCGCAGGTATTGGTTAAAATCAGGTCGGCGTCTGCAGGTGCGGGCGCGGGTTCATACCCTTGGTTGAGCAATATGGCGGTAACAAGTTCACTGTCGGCAATATTCATCTGGCAGCCGTACGTTTCAAGGAAAAACTTCAGTTTAGGCGCTGTAATTTTTTCTTTGGTTACACTTATTTCCTCCATCTGTCCGACCTGTGTATCCATAAGGGGTTAAAGTTGCAAATTTACAAAAAGAGAACGCCCCCTAAGCGGGGGCGCAATATTAATATCTCAACACCCTTTTTCAGGGTTGTTATCCGTTACTAGTATTCCCACATATCATGTTCAAAGTTGAACATTTTATCCTTTATTTTATCCGCCTCCAAAAGAGCATCTATTGTCACCGTTTCATAGTCGGCTATTTTCCTGTTATATACATTGCTTTCCTGGATGATATTACTGGAGAATTGTCTTTTCCATATTATATCCTCAAGGGTTCTGCGTTCTTCATCGTTATATGGGTTAAAAACTTCAGCATGAGAGAAGCATTCCCGCATTTGCGGATAATAGATCCAGAATAAGGGTATTGGCGCCTGATCGGGTTTTGGAGTACCATCGGTAGCATCGTGGAATCGGGCGACAGGGCAAATACCCAGGATACGAACATCCATAACTGACCTCTGTTTGTCGAAAAACCATTCTTCTTTAACAATGTATTGCACAATGTCTTCTGATGTATAAGGTTGAGGGATATCAACACCGGCAGCATTTTTCAGGTTATCATAGCTGTATGTAAGTCCTTTGCTGACTAAATCCTTTAGTGAAAATACCAGAGAATCCTTTGTATAGGAATACACAAAACCGTTATCGAAGTTATTAATATCAGCATAGAAAGCCATTGCCTTGCCCGGCTGAAGGTTGTTCTGTCCCTTAGAGGTGTCAGGCCACACTTCTTTTCTAATAACGTCCCATAAACTTTTCCTGTTTTCTGTCGGGTTAAGCGGGTAATATAGCGGGAGGTTAATTTTTTCGCGCAGGTCAATTACCCTCCAAATTACTTTTGCCCATAGTACATCCGCTTCGCGAAGGGGTATGTATGGGATAACTCTGCGATTAGGGGTACTTTGTTTATCATACACCCCGTCCCTCAATACTGTTTGCGCAAAAACATTTCCTGTTAACAAGACAAGAAAAAGGGCGCAACTAATTCCGATTCGTCTTATCATAGCGATTGTTTTTAATTTAAGGTTACGTTAGCGCCCGGTATCGATCTTGAATCGGGTCCTTTTACGTTCACTTTCTGGAATATAACGTGGTTCCCGCTTGGTGATTGTTTAATCAAACTCATCATACTGGGGGTTAAGCGGCCCGAATTTGACTGTTCAATTTTACTATAACCACCGGCAGTTACCACAATCTGGAAGGAAGTAACATCGTAATGTACATTAAAATCACAATTCTCCATAACTGCTTCCACTTTAGGATTATTTAGCAGTACGGCTTTTGTAATATTTATATCGCCTTTTTTACCAGCCACATAACAGATGGGGTCAGGTAATCTTTTAATACGGAACTCTTGCGGAGGGAAATTTTTTGTGCTTCCGTCCGATAGTTTTGCCGATACGCTGATATGACACTTGGAGCCGTCGCCGCTACTTACTCTAACGGTATATTTGCCTTTTGAGCCGGATATGCTGCCGGGACCTTGGAAAGACGGGCGCAAGTTATCATCGGGAACGCCGGGAACGGAGATTTCCACCGGGTTATCTACAGCTATATAAAATACGTTCATCATGGTAGGTTCAATAACTACTGCCGGCTTGGCAACCAGGTAGCTCGAATGGAAGGGATATGGCTTATATGTTCCATCGGGCAATTGTATAGTGATATTTCCCGCATACCTGATTGAACCTTCGTGGTCGGTTTTTACCGCATAGTATCCCATGCCGTTGGCTACGCGCACCGAATCCACATGACCGCCTTTTATCGGGGCGCCTGTAACTGTATCCACATCGCCCACAATTATTCTCGGGTTCTGGGTGCTGCTGTATGCCGCCATGAAGATGCTGGCTTTGAAGCTGTCTCCGAGAATAACATAGTTAGAATATGGCACAACTTCTTTAACAATTCTGTCGAACTTAAAGTTTGATGCATTTACCGAACTTAAAAGGTATGCCTCCATGGTCGCCTCCACATTTTTAACGTCGTTTTGTTCTTTCGAGAGGAGACAGATTTCGGCTACCAGCGGTCGTTCATAAAAGTTGGCGACTTCCCATGTTACTTTTCGTTCCTCTTCGCTGGAATAAACGTTAGGCGTTTTAAGTCCTATATTAGCAAGAATGGAATCTTTCGCAGGGTCGAACAATCCCATTACTTCTTTTCTGAAAGCGGCTATTTTCATCTTTAATTCATGGGCTTTGCCCTTTGAACCGTCTTCGCTTGCCGCATCATTAATCAATATGTGGGTTGGTATGTCAAAGTTATCTTTGGCGTTTATTTCCGACAGTTTCATTGTATCCGCAGTTTTTCTTGATTTACCGTCTGTCTGGGCAATAAGCACTGATTTAAGAGTGTCTATGTAATTACACAGCTCCTTTGACCATTGTTGCACCCTCTTCGCCTTATCATAGTATGGCTTGGTTTTCATCGGATCATCCGCCATTGCTTTTTCAAAGAGCGACATGGTATTGGCATTCTTTTTGTCGAAATTGTGGTTGGTTTCCACCAGCCCGTTGTTCACTGCAATAAAGGCGTTCAGAATTTGGACAGATACGTTTAACGCCAATAATGCGGTAAGCACAAGGTACATTATATTAATCATCTTCTGCCGAGGTTCTTTCGGTAGTGCCATATCAAAATACTATTTTAAAAAATTTAAAACTAATAACTTATTTAATGAGCAAACCTTTTCCGGTTACTTTCTTACGTTCATGGCGGTAAGCATATTGCCATAAACCGTGTTGAGCGATTCGATGTTTTTAACAAGAGCAGCCATCTCTTCGCGGTAACGATGGGTGTCCTCTATCGATTCGCTAAGGTTTTCCACCAAACGCGTCATATTTTCCTGCAAAAGGCCGCTTGCTTTAACCTGTTCGCCACCCACTCTTAATTCGGTTTCATATATCTTGTTGAGTTCGGCAACATTTTCAGCCATCTTATCTATCTGTTTTACATATTCGGATGAATTGGTAGTGCCTAACTCATTAAAGACCTCTGATACTTTAGCGTAGCTGGCGTTCAGTTCACCTACGCTGTCGGAGGCGGTTTTTACTTTATCTGCGTATTCTTTAGATATGGAGCCGATATCTGATTCGGCAATGCCTTCCAAAGAATCCGTTGCTTTGGAGGCATGTTGTGTGAATCCTTCCATCTGTTTTGACGCTTCTTTTACATTATTCACATAATCTTTTGTCGCCCCGCCCACATCGGCGCTTGCGACTCCTTCGAGAGATTCGGAAGCTTTTGATGAGTTCGTTGACAGCTCGCCCATGTTTTTGGATGCCGATTTAATATTGGTGATATACTCGTTTGTGGCAACGCTGGCGCCTGCTATATCGCTCATTTTAGAGGTATTATCGCTTAAGTTTCTCAATCCCTGACCTAAACTTTCAATCAGTTCGGGACCAATCTTCGCCTCTTCAAGCAAACTGTCGAGTTGTTCGGTAACGGTTCCTTTCTTTTCCTCTTTTTCATGGTGTCCGCCGCCTTCTTCTTCGTGAATTCCTGCTAATTCAGGATAAACCAGCGACCAGTCCACTTCTTCGTGTTCGGGCAGAAGACCATAGAAGAAGAATATGATGGATTCTGTGCTTAATCCTGAAATTAACGCTAAAGTGGCGAGGGGATAGTGTTGTATTTTGAATAATGCTCCTATGATCACGACAGATGCTCCCCAGCATACAACCTTGTTCATGAAGTTTCTTCCTTTTTTTGTTCCTGATAGCCATTGAACGAGTCCCATAATTGATTAGATTTAGAGGGTTATTGATTTGATGATTTTAATTTGTGAATTGTGGTTTTGCTTTTAATTGTTTATTGACCTGCATTGTTACTGCCGCCTTGGTCGCCGTGATCGCCTTTTGAGCGTCCCAGATAGCTGATTACGCAGCGGAAGCCGATGTAGCATTTTGCAGTATCTTGATATTCATAAGTGCGGGTGCTTGTTTCGAGATAGTAACCCACGTCTTTCCATGAGCCGCCTCTGATAACTTTTCGTTTCAGAGTTTCCGGTTCGTTATCTGAAGCATTATAGGTATAATCGGGGTTCAGGTCGTGTTCAAAATCGTAGGCGGATTCGTCGAAGGCGTTGCTTGTCCATTCCGCCACGTTACCTGCCATGCAGTATAAGCCGTATCCGTTAGGGTTATAGGAGTGTACGCCGACGGTGGTTAGTCCTCCGTCGTCCATATAGCTTCCTCTCATGGGTTTAAAGTTGCCTAAGAAGCAGCCCAGAGAATTCCTTATATAAGGACCTCCCCAAGGGTATGGGCTTTCTGCCAGACCGCCGCGGGCGGCATATTCCCATTCTGCTTCGGTTGGCATCCGGAAATCGTTAACCATGGGTTCTCCGATGTGTTCCAGATAGCTGTCCATAAGTTGGGTTCGCCATACGCAGAATGCCCTGGCCTGTTTCCATGTAACGCCTACTACAGGGTAGTCGTCGTATGCGGGGTGCCAGAAGTACATATTGGTCATAGGTTCGTTAAAGGAATATGTAAAATCATGAACCCAGGCGAGCGTATCGGGATATACATTAATTATATCCTTATCAATAAATACGCTTCTGTCCATATTTTTTCTTATTCTGGCATTATATTTCTGGGTTTGTTCATCATATACTTCGTCGGCTACGTCGTAATGTCCTTTGCCGTTAATAAATTGTCTTCCTTGTTTGTCTGCAGGGTCCTTGTCGGGCAGGAAACGGTTGTATCCAACTTCGCCGTCATCTTTTCCACCGTGCATAGTCATTCTTTTTTCGGCTGCAAGGCGCAGGTTTATGGTATAATAAACGAAGTTCATTTTACGGGTATCCAGTTCCTTTCTTCTGTAAAATCTTTCTGATTCAGGCAGGTAAAGGTCTGCAAGGTTCTCCTGAACGTCCTGTACGTCAAGTCGTATCTTGGCATCCCAGTTGATTACGGGAGGGTCTATATCATTACCGAACTGGTCCTGTGCAATGGCTTGTTCTTCGTCTCCTGCATTATATAGGGTGATATGAAATATGGAATCGCGCACCCAGAAAACGAACTGACGGTACTGGTTGTTCGATATTTCAGTTTCGTCTATATAGAAGGGTGCGACTGAAACCATTTTCGATTTGGTGGTAGAGGCGTATGGAACGTCCAAATCGTCCGGTCCCATCATATAGCTTCCCATACCGATGTATTGCATCCCATAAGGGTCTGCCTGAAAGAACTGTTCTCTTCCGGGAACGCCTGTAAGTTGTCCGTCAAGTTTATTACAACCTGTGATTACAGCTATGAAGCAGGCAAGTAGCAAAAGTCTTCTCATAAATAACCTCCTGTTATTTTATTAATCAAATTACTTATTAAAAAAGAAAGATTTGTGATGATTTAAACATGGTTTAACGAAGAATACTTAAAATAGTTTCACTTGTTACCTAAAAATTATAAGAATCTGGTATTTTGATGGGTCGTAACCTTCGGAGGATGAACTATTTTAAAGCAGAATTGAAGAACTATTTCATGACTGCCGGAGCTGTAGCTGTGAATTTCGGAGGTGGTGAGGTCATAAGAATATCCGATTTTCAGGTTGGCTTTTTGCGATACTTCATAATTAAAGCCCAGTAGTCCTATTACGGCATCCTGCATTCTATAACCCACTCCAAACCATATCATCTTATTATACTCCGCTCTTGCATCTACCTGAAATTGGGTGGTAGAGGCATCTGATTCTACAAACAAATCGGGTAGTATGTCCCAATTGGCACTTGCATTATAAGTATAGCCGGCCATCAGGTAATATTGTCGGGCAACATCATATTCGTATGTCATATCGGCTGCCTTAATAGTTTGGGCGGGAAGGTGCGATGATGATATTCCCACATATAAACCTTGAGGCGTTTCATAATAAGCTCCGAAACCGAGGTCGTAAGTGCCATTTGATATTCCGTTTGTCGGGATATAGGGGTCGGTAATGGTTGACCCGCCAAGACCGGCTGATGATGAGCCGTCTGGGGCTAGCCAGCCATTTGTGATAAGCGATTTTTGGTAAAACCCTACTTCGGGTCCTATTCCGAGTATGCCGGGTCCGATGACAATATGATATGAATAAGATAGTTTAACTTCAAAGGTGCGTTCGAAGCCCAAATGGTCGTCCATTACGGTAAGACCTAAGCCGCCTCCGATGGAAGGTAAATATGCATCGCCGCTGAACAAAAAAGTTTGGGGTAAACCGGGGAAATCGAGCCACTGGTCGCGACCGATTACTGTACCGCAAAACTCCTTGTTCATACCGGCATAGCCGGCATTATAATCCAGCTTATTAAGGAAGTTCTGACTGAACCCGGGATCTTGTTGGGCGTATGTTAGCGCATAGGTAAAAATCAGCGCTGATAAAGTAATGATTTTCCTCATTTTTTTCGAATCATTATGGTGACTAAATTATATAAAAATTACGCCTTTGCTTATCGAAAAGGGATGTAAAAGTATTTACTATTTCCCAGATAAACAAATTTTTTTTAACTTTTTTTTAAAAATAGGTGGCTTATTCCCTTATTTTCAGTTCAATTTCTGGTATGCCTGCCACCATCTGTCGGGCAATTCGCCTGCACAGGCGGTCTGGTAGTCGGAATAGGAGCATGGAACCATGCTATGCCTTTGGTAACGGGACTTTGAGCTAACCATATATGGTACTTCCATCCACCATCTTCCTGTTTTTTTGCTTTTATAGAATATTAGGTCATGGTCGGGGCTTTTTATCGAAACCGTATATTTTAAATAATCTTTGTCCGAAATACTCGGAAAATCATCCTTCCGGTTAGAATATCCTTCGATAAAGTACCAGATAAGTTGGGCGGCAAGTGCTGTGGTTTGATTTCGATGGTCGGTGAGGGCATTTATTTCATAAATACCGACTGACGACAATTTATCGCTCATACCGGCATAACGGAAAATCTGGCACGCTTCTTCGCCGTATAGTCCGTTAGGCGTAGAGTTAAAAGTTCCCGGTGCATCGGAACGCCTTACGGATGAGATGTCGAAACTTAAAATGTCTGCATCGCGGACGAAAGGTTCGGCTTCCTCAAGGTTCCCATTCAATTGACCGAGCCGGTAAAGGTCGAAATACATTTTGTTCAGCAGTTCCGCCTCTGCCGGATTGATAAAATGGGTTTGATAGCCCAGTAAACTGAAATTGAAAATCAGATTTGGTTCACGCCTGATTATTTTATTCAGATATGAGATTGAAGTAATTTCGCTCTGTTCCAGATCG
>JAKAOA010000057.1 GCA_021823405.1 Bacteroidota bacterium
CTCTAAATATGTTCGAGTAATTAGCGAGGATATGATTCCGGGAAATTGGAAATTTGCTGATGCACTGGTTCAACTCACACCGAAAAGGTATTATACTCTCTTTGCACAATATTTTTGCATTTAGTCCTAATCCAATAAAAATCCAGTTTGCTATATGCGAATTACCGGCGGGTGGTTAAAGGGCAGAACGCTTCCTGATAAGAAACTGAATCTTCGGCCTACAACTAATAGGGCTAAACAAGGTCTGCTGAATATGCTCAACCACCGCATTGATTGGGTATCGTGCAAGGCGCTTGATTTATTTGGCGGTACAGGAAACCTTACATTTGAGATGGCTTCCAGAGGGTGTTTGAGGGTTACAGCTGTGGAAATCAGCAAGAAAAATTCTAACTTTATACGACAGAATCTGATGCGGCTGGGGCTGAATAATGTTCAAGTAATTCGAGGTAACGCGCTCTCATTCCTGCAAAACACACATGAATCATGGACATTAATTTTTTGCGATCCTCCCTACGATTTCAAGAACTATGACACAATTATTAAACTCATTTTCGATAATCGATTACTAATTAAAGACGGCTTATTGGTTATCGAACATTCCCGCAGAACATCGTTCAGTTCCTCAAACTATTATATTGAACAGAGAAAATATGGTGAAGTAAACTTCTCATTTTTTGGGTATAACGGCATGTTATAAAGGGATATTACGATACGTTTTACCTTTTAATGCGCCAAAGTTTTCAATCTGACAGGTAATCCCTTATCATTTTGGCGGGAAGTGATATACCCCGCTACCTCATCCTTATATTTATCTTCAGCGTAAAAAAATTCTATGGTCTCTGTGGCAGGACCCGCTAAACGCCCATTCTCATTTTCGGCGGCGTTTAATAGATTAGCCATTAGCTTCATGTCAAAATAGTTCAGCTTTCTCAATGAATTCATCGCATTTATTCTGGTTAAAAATTCAAAAGAATTACTGGTAAAATCAATAAGTTTCGCGATGGATTTCGTTCTATTATCCCCTGTTGAAACGGCTGCTGACAGCTCCAGCCATTTTACTTCAACATTCCTGCCAACGGTTCCGGTAATTCCTTCGGTTGTTTGCAGGTATTTTGGCATCTCCTGCGGATGAGTGGCGTAGAGTAAATCCAAAGTAGTCACAATGATATTGTAAGAGGAGTCATTCAGAAGCGTTTCATAATCAGATAGTAAGTCGGGTGGAATAGTTCGGATGTTTGCAAGGGTTGCCTTTCTTACCTGCACATCTTTATCATGTATGGCGCTGCGTATCAATACCCGGCTATCAGGCGAGGCATCATTTATCAACTGGGCTACTATTTCATCTTTTACGGCATGAAAGATTTCCTTATGGTAAATTTTAATCAGTACTTCTCTTTTAATTTCAGGCGCTATGGTACGCATCGCTGCTACTGCGTCGTATCTGTCCAGAACGTTCGATGCTGCCATCGCTTGCGCTTTCAACATTTCGAATGGTTTGTTAAATGTGACCGTTTTCAGCACCTGGTTTCCGGGGTCAAATAATAGAAAATCGACTTCCTTATGCAGTTTATTAGGGAAAAATACTTTTTCGTGTTCACTTTCAATCCATACCTGCTTTTTATCCTCGGAGCCGTCCCGATAATGCACTTCAAAGTTTACCGGCATTTTAAAAAGACCGGTAGGGCGCGAACCGTCAGGCGATACCGGCAGACCGGTTAAATCGGTAAGTTCCTGCACCTGTGAAACCGAAAATTCAATTGACCCGCTTTTAGTATTTGTGTCGCCGGAGATAGCATAGGAAACTTTAAAATCAGGTTCTCCGCTTCTGTATATCCACTCGTTCCAGAACCAATTTAGCCCCATTCCGGTCGTTTCTTCAAATGCCTTTAACAGGTCGTTTGATTCCACATTCCCATATTTATGGGTTTCGAGGTAATGTTTAATCGCCTTATTATACATGTCTCTTCCGCCTGCTACGTATTTGAGCATATTTAATACAAATGCCCCCTGGGGATAAATACGGGTTGTACCTGCACTGCTGCTACCGATTGGGTTGACGTTCTTTTTATTCTCTTCAATTGCTGCGTTTTCGAAGCCCCTGCGCTCCCAGTCAAAGTAATCTTGTCCGAAAATCTCAAGGTCGAAGAGTGAACTGTAATAAGTTGCAAAACTTTCGTGAAGCCACATACTGGCAGAGGTGCGGCAGGTAACAAGGTCGCCGAACCATTGGTGGGCGAGTTCATGGGCATCAACACCGATATAATTTCTGTCCAGATAACTCCGGTCGTCCACCATCAGAAAATCACCATAAACGGTAGCGGTAGTATTTTCCATTGCCCCATATAGAAAATCCTGTACAGGTATTTGCGAATAGCTTTCCCATCCGAACTTTACTCCGATTTCTTTCTCATAGAAATCTATCATTTCGGTACTATAGCGGTAGGTGGCGTTTACTCTATCCTTCCATCCGGGATAATACCAGAGATGTACCGGCAACCCGGATTTTGTCTTTCTTTCGTCAATATCATATTTCCCTATTCCAACCATTATTAGGTATGGCGCTTGCGGGTGCTGCATTTTATAATGCCATGTTTTAGAACCGTCGGGGTTAACTTTTTCACTCATCAGAGTACCATTGCTAAGTACCTGGTAGTCCTTATCAAAAGTAATGGTAGTTTCGGTAATCATTTTATCGTTCCAATCGTCGTACATGGGTATCCAATAACGGTTATCTGTTCCTTCGCCCTGGCTCCAGATTTGTTTGCGACATACGTCAGTGGTATCGTCCCAACCTATAAAGTAAAGTCCTTTTGCGGGGGTGCAACTGTATTGTATTTCAATGGAGTCGTTTGATTGCCATTCCATATTTACCGGATAGACGGTTATACCCGCGCTGTCACTTCTGTATTTTACTTCTCTGCCGTTAAGCGTGAGTTTAACTATTGTCATTTGTATTCCATCCAGCCATATTGAATCTGTTTTCTTTCGGAGCGGCGTAAAGGCAAGGATAACGTCTCCCTTAACAATTTTTTTTATTGGTTCAAATTGAACGTTAAGTCGGAGATGTGTAAACTCTACATTGTGGTCCCGGGGTTCCAGTTCCTTATCGGTTATATAACTCCGGGTTCTTACCTGCGCTGTAATCGATGAAAGTTGAAAACTAATGACAAAAATCGTGGAGTAGAGGAGTACATTCTTCATAACAAATAATTAAGATATTTTGATCATCACTGTCGGGCAAAAGTATAAAATTAAATTTTAGTGCCGTAACATATTGATTATTATGATATCCATTTTTTTTGATTTAAAAAGTAACCCCCGTTCGGCAGTTTGTAACTGCCCCGCTCAATCGTTAATCTATGGTTAGGGATCAGGTGACAAAATAAAGTATGTGAATGTATGCTTGCCCCTACCTTAAGGACTGAAAGCAAGACAAAAAGCTTTTTCGCCATTCACCCTCTCCTTGCATAAGGAGAGGGCAGGGTGAGGTAGATTGTTGATAACTATTTTACAATATATGTATTATGTAAGAATAAATGTATATATTCGCATTTTATAACTATGAGATAAGAGCTATGAGCTATAAGGAATGAGCGATAAGCTATGAACGATAAGATACTAGCTATGAGATATTAGCTATAAGCGATGAACTATGAGATAACCCTCTAACTTCGATATTCTATACTTAATGACAAAAACACACATAGCGAGATATGCCTGCCAAATGAATTTACGCTTTTCGCAAATCCAAAGTATTGGTATATTCACACAAGATAAAAGGTGGTTATTATGAAATTAAAAAATTGGACACTTTTTACCCCTAACCCATACCAAAGCGTACCCGGCTGCTGGCGTGGTGTGCCAAAATTTTAAAAAGGTATGTGAAACAGTGTGAACTGTGAGAACACCTAACAAGAAATAATATGATTATCAGTATAAAAAGTGTTCACACTATGTGTCCAAATTCACAACCTTGTGCCACTTTCAGATGGTATACCAATGGTATACATTTGTATACCCAGTGTATACCATCAACTATTAGATAATCAAGTTATTAATTAAAAAACACCTCGAAAAGTGTATACCCATACATAGCCCCTACTGAAATGTTTATTAATGCCTCGCAGCTATCTTTTTGTAAAAGTGGAACGAAGGGTAACATCTCCACCGGTAGTTTTCCGCGTTGTTGTTAATGTAAATGATATCCGAACGCGGTTAAACGTTTATATGTATATTAGTCCGATTATTCAACCGATTGGGAAATGCCAATATTCATTCATCTAAATAATTATCTGGACGGAAAGGCTCCAGGGCGGCGACTTAAATTTAAGCGGTTCGCACTCCTGTTATGCACTTATTCTGCAGCGCTTTTTATATTGTTGCTCTTTCCCGCAATTAATGTAAATGGGCAGGAAACCCCACTCTCAACAAAAAGCAAGAAGGCGATAAAGCATTACCGCGAAGCCCAGAATTTTTACGATTTACGCCAGAATACAAATGCCGAAAGTGAGTTAAAGGATGCCATAAAGGAAGACAGTTCATTTACCGAGGCGCATGGACTCCTTGCTTACGTCTATCAGGATGAAGGTAACACAGAAGGCGCCATAAATGAAATAAAGAAAGTACTCTCTATCAACCCGCATTTCGATAACCGACTCTATTTTACTTTGGCAGGGCTTGAACTGTCTGTCGCCGATTACGCCGATGCCCTGAACGATTACAACGCATATATGCAGCATCCGTCAAGCGATGTGCGTATGGAGTTTAAGAGTAACGTCGGTATTGAAGATTGTAAATTTGCAATGAACGCGCTGCAACATCCGGTTCCATTCAATCCGGTGAACATGGGTATTAATATTAACAGCCCTTATGATGAATACTTCCCTGCAATAACAGCCGATGGGGATGAATTCATATTTACACGCGATATTCCCGATAAAAATAACATTTACGGTCATCAGGAGGATTTTTACATAAGCTACAAGGTTGACGGCAACTGGACCGTAGCAAGAAATATAGGAGCGCCGCTCAACACCGCCGAAAACGAAGGAGCACCGACTATTTCGGCCGACGGACATTTACTTATATACACCGGCTGTGATAGGCAGGGAGGTTATGGTAGCTGCGACCTTTACTATTCCTTCAGGATAGGCGACTCATGGACTCCGGGAAGGAATCTGGGACCTCCTGTTAATACGGCAGATTGGGAGACACAGCCCAGTTTGGCGCCCGATGGTAAAACTTTATATTTTATCCGTGGGAGAGAAACCGCTCATGGCATACAGAACCAGGATATTTACGTTACTCAACTGAATGATTCGGGGCAGTGGAGCGAACCTGAACGATTAAGCGATACTATTAACACACCGGGCAGAGAAGAATCGGTATTTATAGCAGACGATAATCAGACGCTGTATTTTAGCTCCGACGGGCATCCGGGCATGGGTGGGCTGGATATTTTTTATTCACGGCGGCTGCCAAACGGAAGATGGGGAATACCTGTTAACCTTGGATACCCGATTAATACTTGCAAAGATGAAAACAGCATACTTATTGATCCAAACGGACATACTGCTTATTTTTCATCCAATCGCCCAGGCGGATATGGTGGGCTCGATTTCTATTCTTTTGAATTATATGATTCTGCTCGCCCGAAACCGGTAACTTACGCAAAGGGTAAAGTATATGATGCCAAAACAGGTAAACCCCTAATCGCTCTGTTCAACCTCACCGACCTATCCACAGGACAGGTTGCCGTACAATCGGCTTCGGCGCCAATAGACGGCACCTTTCTTATCTGCCTCCCTCTGAACAAGGATTATGCGCTGAACGTATCGCGCAAGGGGTATCTGTTTTTTTCGGAAAATTATTCATTAAAAGATGTAAGAGCAACCGCAGCCCATCCGTTTCTGATGGATGTCCCTCTTCAGCCAATAGATACGGGTGCAAGTATAGTTCTGAAAAATGTGTTTTTTGAAACCGACCAATATGTATTGAAGCCGGAATCGAAGGTTGAACTCGAAAAATTGATCGCCTTTCTGAACGCCAATCCTGCAATAAAGATTCAGCTTTCAGGGCATACTGATAATGCAGGAACGCCCCAGCATAATTTGGTATTGTCTAAAAACAGGGCTAAGGCGGTTTACGATTATCTTATATCGAAAAATATTAGCCCCGACCGGCTTACCTATAAAGGTTACGGACAAACGCAACCAATAGCAGATAACAGCACCGCAGAAGGAATGGCGAAGAACCGGAGAACTGAAATGAAGATAATTAGTAAATAGGTGTAAATCACTTATTTTTAATGAGTACTCCCGCTTCAATGGTTGTAAAGTTAATCTTACCGCTCTTTTCTTCGGTAGAGATATTTTGAAATAAAAACCGGAACTGAAGAGAATCTGTCGCCAAGTCCAAGACAAATTTGTCATTGGGGATTGAAAGGTCCTTATCATAGCCGACTTCATTGGTAATTTTATTGGAATCGGTATTATAAAGAGAGTCAATATGCTTTAAGAAGCCCCTGAAATCAATATGGACAAGTTCCATTTTACCTTTCTTAAGAACGAACATATCGGTGCCATGCAGGGGAAAAATATCAAAACTGTCCTTATGCCCGAATGTAAAATATCCGAGTGAAATGGTATCTTTATCTGCTGTGGTATCATAGCGGAAAGCGCTGTTATAGAAGAAGGTTGAGTACATATCAAATCCCTTTACGACTATTCCGTTTTCCATGCTGTTTTTGGAAGAATAATAACAATCATTCCATTCCTTTTTATTTGACAAAATAATGTTCATCTTTTTAAAAAGAAGAGAAGATGCGGAGGATTTTATAGTATCTATCATAACATCGTCGAACCATGGTTGGAGCACATCAAGAGATGCCGAATTCTCAAGGTAATCAACGACTGACCAAATTTGAGAGTCCTCGTTGGAGGAAATGCGATGTTGCGTTTTTCCATTTATTTTACCCTTGACGAGTATACCATCTTTGACAAGAATTTCCTTGAGGCGGTTCATCTGGCTATGTTCGGAAATATGGAACGCCCCCCATGGACCAAAGGAGGTGAAGATAGCGAGAAAGCAAAGAGATATCGGTATTACCTTAATGTTCTCGCGATTGTCAGAAATAAAGTATGTTGATATTCCAAACAGCCACAAAGCAAGGACAATAATAAAATACCTGTTTTCGGTAATACCATAATCGGAAATACGGTGAAAAATGGCGATACCTAACAATATAATCAAAGGATAGAGGGCAAAATAAAACCACCGCGAAAATGTTTTAATCCATCTATTTTCATAATTATTTCGTATGGGATATATAAGTAACAAGGAAAATATACCTGCGACAGAATACCCTATCACAAGATAAGAGACCAAACCCTTAGGGAGCGCCCACTTAATAATTATTTCCAGTATATATAGATACAATATGAGCAGGTAAATCGTAACAAGCGGTAATAATACATACTGCGTAAACGTTTTAAGTCCCTTAAGATAGTCAGTCACTTCATTGAGTTCCTTAAGATTTTCGGGGACTCCACCAAGGAAAAATACGGTGTTGAAAATGCAGGAGAACAGGTACCATACATATAGGTATTTCTTATAATTAATTGTAAAATGCAATAACTCATCTATACTCCATAAAGCAAGTGAGATGCCCCCATACAGGACAACGGTATATAATGCAGCGAGTAAAAACCGGAGAAAAAGAATCTTATTATACTGCCAGAAACCATTAATTTGTCCTTTTACCAGAAATGGTGAAAATGATACGAACAGGTGAAAGGATAGAGCGTACAGAAAATAACGGGCGAAAACTACTATATTGAGTTTATCTAAATCGCCTATTGTAAAATAGTACCAGACAATAAGTGCTAATGCCGCCATCTGCCAGAGCGTCTTCTTTATAACTTTATGACGTCGCGATTCTGAAAGGATTGTAACAGCGATAAAGAGAGGCAATGCCAACGTGGAACACATTAAAATACGGCACAAAGCTTGATAGTGTTGAATATTATGTTCCTGCCATTCATTATGGGTAAAATAACTAAGGACACAAGTTGCAATTAAAGCGACAAGTATTGCAGCCGGAAAACGTCTTACTGTTCGCAGAAGTCGTTTTAGTATGATATTTAAAGATGGTAATTTCAACATCGCACTTTATAACTAATGATTAGATTTGGTGAATATATACATTTTTACAACATACCATGTTATAATTAAAGCAGGCGTAGTTTCGATGCTTTTGTATAGTTAAATAAAAGGTCTGATTAAAGCAAAAATGTTATACAATACATCAAAAATTATAGAACACTTGCGAAAAACTCGTTTAAAAAGCGTCGTAATTATCTTATTCATCGCAGTAATTAGTGTATACGCGCTGTTCCGTCTTATGGACAGATTGTTTCCCTTGCCGCTTGACCGGTTGACCTATTCAACCGTGGTGCTGGCATCCGATGGTTCTGTATTAAGCGCCTATCTTAGCAAGGATGATATGTGGAGAATGAAAATTCAGAAGGAAGACATTCCGGAAGGTCTCAAAAAGGCATTTTTATTCAAGGAAGACAAATATTTCTTTTATCACCCGGGGATAAATCCCGTTTCCATAATGCGCGCCTTCTTTCAGGATTTAAGAGCAGGTAAAGTTGTTTCCGGAGCATCTACCATTACCATGCAGGTTGCAAGGATGTTAAGACCTGAAAAGAGAACTTTCATAAACAAATTCAAGGAAATGTTCCGGGCGATACAGCTTGAAAGACGCTTTTCTAAAGAAGAGATACTTGAAATCTACTTTAACCTTCTGCCCTATGGTGGCAACATAGAAGGAATTAAAGCTGCAAGCTTAATTTACCTGAATAAACAACCGGTGAACTTAAGCATTGCGGAAATTGCCATGTTAATCAGCATTCCAAACAATCCGAATAAATTCCGCCCCGGAGTTGCTACCGGTAAAATTTTAATCGAACGGAATAAATGGTTGAAACGGTTTCAAAAAGCGAAACTATTCAACGTCAGTGTAATATCGCAGGCATTAACCGAACCGATTGACGCCGCGCGTAAAGAACTGCCAAGGATAGCGCCCCATTTCTGTTACAGATTATTCTGTAAGAATAAGGACGCACCCTATTTAGAAACATATATTGACTTCAATTCTCAAAGAAAAACAGAGCGGATTATCAAAGATTATATAGAAAAGTTGCGCTTATGGAATATTACAAATGCAGCGGCGGTTGTAATAAGAAATAGCGATAATGCTGTGGTCGCCTATGTTGGTTCCGCCGATTTCGATGATAAACAGAATGAGGGACAGGTTGACGGCGCCAATGCACTGCGCTCTCCCGGCAGTACTCTTAAACCATTTTTATATGCGCTTGCAATGGATAAGGGGCTTATTACACCAAAAACCGTACTATATGACGTACCTTTCAATTTTGACGGTTATAAACCACAGGACTATGACCGAACGTACAGAGGAAAAGTGACTGTAGAAGATGCGTTGCTTAACTCCCTTAACGTACCGGCAGTCCGGCTGCTGGATAAAATGGACCTGAACTCATATATTGAAACGCTTGAAACCGGCGGCTGTAAATCCTTAGAAACGCAGGAAAAGAAACTGGGACTTTCACTTGTTCTTGGCGGTTGCGGTATTAAATTATACGAACTCACCGGTTTATATACTGTTCTTGCCAAGAGGGGCGAATACACTCCGTTACGATGGACTAAAAATCAGCCAAGCACTGCGCCGTTAAGAATATTTTCAGAGGATGCTTCATTTATGATATCTCATATCCTCACTGAAATGATAAGATATGATGTTCCTGCAAATATAGACGATGCTATGCACTTCCCTAAAATTGCATGGAAAACAGGCACCTCATACGGTCACCATGATGGATGGTGTGTTGGTTATGACGACCGTTATACGGTTGGCGTTTGGGTTGGTAATTTTAATGACCAACAAAGCCCGGAGTTGAATGGTTCAGCTTGCGCAGTGCCTTTAATGACAGATATATTCAGCGCTTTAAGCGTTTATAATGATTTTAACTGGCTTAAGTTTCCGAAAGGTCTCGGAACAAGATGGGTTTGCACTGAAACCGGTAAAATACCAAACACATGGTGTACAAATCAAATTATTGACTATTTTATACCGGGGGTGTCTTCGCCGGAGAAATGCGACCATATTCAGATGGTTTACACAGATCCAAAGGGAACAATCTCCTATTGCAGAAGCTGTCTGCCAAAATCGGGCTATTGTGAAAAATACTATCCTAATTATCCCCCGGAAATGATTAATTACTTCGAACTGTACCATATTCCCTATCAAAAGATACCGGAACATAATCCGGTATGTCCCCGCGTTTATAAGGACAAGAACATCGTTATTCAATCTCCTGTGAACGGAGTCCAGTATATACTTATGAAACATGAAAGCCACAGTATTATGCTCAAGTGCGATGCTGGCAACGATGTCAGTTATGTGTACTGGTATATAAACGATAAATTCTTATGCAGAACAAAGCCCGAATCACCTACCTTTTTTACACCTGTTGTTGGTGAGGTAAAGGTTTCGTGTACGGATGACAGAGGCAGAACTGCTAATGTGCGGATATCTGTAAAGGAAATATAGTTGTTCTGAAACAAATAACAGTTAACCTAAATGCACACCACTATAATCGGCTGGTGGGGGTTAACTATGATATATTTCCGTAAATTGTATATTTACGTTTATTTATAGTCGCTTATTTATGAGTTGTTTTTTGTTAAATACTATTAAACATCTGCCCGGTGGTAAAGTAAGATTAATCCTATTTATAGGATTAGTCACTTCCTTCAGTCAATTATCAGCACAGGAAGTTTTTACGGTATTTCGGGATAAGGAACCGGTGAAAATAGGGAACAAATTTCTATACTTAAATGATGCTACGCGTAAAATTACCCTTAATGATGCCCTGAATAATATCGGTTGGATTCATGTACAGGATGAAATTCCAAATTTTGATATTACGAAGAATGCTGTTTGGGGTAAAATAAAACTTACTTGTGCGCAAGAAGGCGACTGGTATTTGGGCATTATCCCCTCATGTTTTAACAGGATAGATTTTTATCAAAAGCGCGGCAACGGACCTTGGATAACTACGAGCCAGGGGAATACTATTCCTATTTTGGATAAACAGGTCCCTGTAAACGAGATTTTCATTAGATTGGATATTCTGCCCGGTGATACTACCCAACTCCTTTTCCGGCTACAGGACTACTATCCCATGCAGTTGAATATTTCGGTCGGGGAGGCAAGTTCTTTCCTCGCATTTTTTCAGAATCTTAATTTGTATAATGGGCTCTGTTATGGAGTTATGCTGATGATGCTCCTATATAATCTTTATCTCTTTTTCATTCAAAAAGAGACGATATACATTTATTATGTACTATATATCTTGGGTAATGGCATATTTACTATGGTGTTCAATGGAAATTTTATGTATTTGCCCGGTTTTATTAAAGTTCTTGTTCTGTTCGACCCTTTCATCTTTCCGGCCAGCTTTGGAATATTCCTTGCATTATTTACCATCGAGCTATTCAAGGGATTTCTTCCGGAACGTTTTATTAAATTGCTATATGTGTTTATTCTCGTTGCAATTTCAGATATTCTCATTGGTTTATTCGATAAGTATATTGCTTTCGATTTTATTCGAATCCTGGGTCTCATTTTAGGAATGGTAAGTTTGATGGCGGGAATAGTTGCCCTGCGCAGGAAAAGTCCAAGCGCCAAATTCTATATCATAGGATTTGGAGCATACATGGGTTCACTTATCTTTATTATTCTATCGGGTCCTGTTCTGCCTATTACCTCATTTACCATAAAAGCTTTAGTTACCGGCGGGGCGGTTGAAAGCGTTTTTCTCTCATTCGCCCAAGGCGATAAGTTAAAATTCCTTCAAGTGGAGCGGGAAAAAGCCCGAAACGAAACCTTATTACAATTACAGGAAAACGATAGATTGGTGCGGGAACAGAATCAGATTCTGGAACAAAAGGTTCAGGAACGAACGGCTGAACTGGCTGAAAAGAATAAAGAAGTTACTGATTCAATACAATATGCCCGAAGAATACAAAAAACACTGCTTGCCGATAATGAATTGTTGAACCGATATTTACCCGAACATTTTATTATTTATAAGCCAAAAGATATTGTAAGCGGCGATTTCTATTGGGCTGCCTGTAAAGAAAGTACAGAAGGTGAACAAGGTAAGGGGATGTTTTATTTAGCAGTTTGCGATTCAACCGGGCATGGGGTTCCGGGTGCCTTCATGAGCTTGCTGAATATTTCATTTTTGAACGAAGCAATAGTAGAAAAACAGCTTGCAACTCCTTCCGAAGCGTTTGATTATGTCAGGTCTCATCTTATTAACAGCATATCCAGAGATGGCGGAAGAGATGGTATGGATGGCATATTACTTGCAATTAAACCGGATAAAGATAAAAACTCATATACCTGTACTTATGCCGCTTCAAATAACAAGCCGGTGTTAATACATGGAAATGAACTGTCGGAACTGAACGCCGATAAAATGCCGGTAGGGCAGTGGGAAAATATGAGTCCGTTCACCTTAAATATGATAACCGCCGTGAGAGGTGATATGCTTTACCTTTTTACAGATGGTTTTGCAGACCAGTTCGGTGGTCCCGGAGGTAAAAAATATAAACACAAACAACTGATGGAGAAATTGAAATCGGTAAGCGCTTTCCCGATTGAAGACCAGAAATATGAAATTGAAAAAACATTCGAATTATGGAAAGGTAATTTAGAGCAGGTTGATGATGTATTGATGATAGGAATAAGATTCGTATAATGAATAACCTTAATATTTTTTTAATGGTACAACATCGTTTAATTGGGATGACTATTCTCTCCTGACCGGTTTAATTGTATCAGTGCAAGTTATGCGGTACTTTAATAGAAGAGATTATACCGGAATGTTACTTTACCTTGCGCTTTTTTACGGAATAGCGCACGGTTACTGCCAGCAACATTCCATTGACTCACTTAAATCGGTTATAGTGACCGATAAAGATGATAGGGCAAAAGCCAACCAACTGGAAGCGCTATGTATTCTTTATGAGAAATCCGGAAACGGTGATTCAGCAATATTAGTAGGTAAAGAAGCCGAAGTAATCAGAGAAAAATTAAAAGATTTTAAAGGACAGGCATCCGCCTTAATCACGCTTGGAACCATCTACTTCGATAAACATGACCTTCAGACGTCTCTTAATTTTTTCCTGAAGTCATTGAAGATAACTGAAAATGATGCAACTCTGAAAGCTCAAACAGCCCTTGCCTTTGATAACATAGGACTAGTTTATGAATCGGAAGGGAATTTTACGAATGCAAGAAACTACTATTTGAGTGCCATGAAGATTGTTAAGGGAATAAGTAATTTACATATACAGGCATATATTTTTAATTCAATAGCGGACTTCTATTCTAGCAGAGGAAACGAGCTAAAAGCGCTCGAATACTATCTTGATGCCGTTAAACTGAATGAGAAATTCGGGAATAAAGATGAAATGGCTAAGGGGTATAATAATATAGGCGTACTTTACAAATCGGAGGAGGATTACAGTAAGGCAATGTTATATTTTGCCCAAGCTTTGAATTCGGCGAAGGATGGAGGAAATATAAAGATTCAGGCAAATATTGAGAGTAATATCGCCTCATGCTATTATGAAAAAGGCGATTATTCCAACGCCTTGAATTATGATATACAAACGTTGATGTTAGCGCAGACAATAAAATCCTGCGGAACAGAGGAGGTTGCGTCCAGTAATATAGGACTTCTGTACTGGAAGAAAAGCGATTATTCTAAAGCCCTTCAATATTATGAAAAGGCGTTAGAATGCGCCTGTTCATCTGGAGATAAAAGCGGGCAAGGTATAATTTATTATAACATGAGCATGGTATGCTCATCGCAAGGGGATATTCCTAAAGCGTTCGAGTATGGGTTTAATGCATTAAATGTTTCAACAGCTTTAAAGGACAAGGAAGCAACGGCAGTCGATAAAAATCTCATAGGAGAGATTTACACAAAACAGAAAAACTATAAAGAGGCGGAAAACTTCATACTCCAGGCGCTATATCTTGCCGATACCATACAGTTGCTCCAAACAATTGAAAATAGCTCTCTGGATTTGAGTAACCTGTTCGGTCAAACCGGCGAAGAGCAAAAAGCATGTGCTACTTACCTGCAATACCTTAATGCTAAAGAAAAACTTGCGACCAAAACCGTAAGCAACGAGACAGGTCAACTCCAATTTAAAGCAAAAAATAAAACGCGGATTCTTATACAAAGAATCGAAAATAGTAAAGAAGCCATGCTTGAGGATCTGGCTGTACAGAGGAGAACTTTATCAATAACCTTGATTATTGTTTTGCTGCTAATTTCCGGCGCAATCGCCATTCTCCGGATACGGATGCATAACGTTTCTATCGACAAACAGGAAAATATTAAGCAGGACGATTACTTAATATTCTATATGCCACATGCATCCGGAAGCGGTTTGTTTTGCCGGAGAGAAAGTTCAGAAAATCTAACTTTGATTGCCTTCGGAGCTTCTGATGATGTGGATAAATTATCAGAGTTGAATCTACTTAAGAAATGTACTTCGTTGGTAAAAAGTCGTGAGCCAAGTGTAATTATAGTTAAGGTGCGTGAACTTCTTGAGTTAAATAGACAGGATAGCGGAAAAGTATTAGATCCGGCTGGCATTTCGCTCGCAGTTCTGAATCATTCCGAGTTTAAACTTGGGATGGAAAATATTGAGTTATTTGTATGGGTAAAGGGTAAGAAATCACTAATTGAACTTCCTCCGAACCACCACCACAGTTCAATATCGGATAGAAGCATTATCCATACCTGCCAATTTGCCAAAGGAGATTTATTATATATCTTCTCCTCAAGCTGGTTTAAACTGCTTGGCGAAGACGGGATTACTATTTTTAAGAGGAAATTGAATATTTTTTTAACAATCAGTATGGAGGAACAAAGGAGAACTTTAAAGGAATTATTCGAAAAAAGCGTAAAGAATATAGCATTGTCGGAGGACTTGTTAATTTTTGCAGAAAGAATTTAAGTCCATAATATCCGCATTATATCCATACTATTATAGCAATTTAATCGTTTTTCTAATTATTAGCTATATTTGAGCCAATGGAATTTACCGCACAACAAATAGCTGCACTGATAGATGGGAAAATAGAAGGAAATCCGTCTGAAAAAGTGAATACCTTAGCAAAGATTGAGGAGGCAAAGCCCGGTTCACTGACATTTCTTGCTAATCCTAAGTATTCATCATGGCTTCCAATAACCCGGGCATCCGTAGTTATTATTAGTGATGGAATAACTTATCAGGCGAATACCTCGACTTTAATCAGAGTTAAGGATGCCAGGGAAGCATTTACGAAATTACTTGAAACTTATCAAAAACTGCAATTCTCGAAGTCAGGTATTGAGGATGGAGCTAAAATTTCAAAGACAGCTAAAATTGGCAAAGAATCGTACATAGGTTCCTATGCTTATATCGGCGATAACGTAATCATCGGTAATAACGTAAAAATATTTCCTACGGTTTATGTTGGCGATAATTCCAGAATTGGAGACGATTGTATTATTTATTCCGGCGTAAAGATTTACCAGGAAAGCATCATAGGCAACTCTTGTACAATTCATTCCGGCGTAGTTATTGGCGGTGATGGATTCGGATTTGTTCCCAATACGGAAAATAATTATCGTAAAATGCCCCAGGTAGGCAATGTAATAATAGAGAACAATGTTGAAATAGGTTCAAATTGTACAATAGACAGAGCGACAATGGGTTCAACCATATTAAGACGAGGTGTTAAATTGGACAACCTGATACAAATAGGACATAATGTTGAAATAGGTGAAAATACAGTAATAGTATCTCAAACCGGTATTGCCGGTTCAACTAAAATAGGTCGCGATTGTATGATTGGCGGGCAGGTAGGAATAATAGGGCATCTAAAAATAGGAGATAGGGTAAAAATAGCAGCTCAATCAGGGATTTCAAATAATCTGAAAGATGATGAAGTAGTACAGGGATCACCGGCATTCAGTCATTTTAATTATAAAAAATCATACATCAGGTTCAAAACTCTACCGGAATTGTATAAAAAAATTGAAGAATTAGAATCGAAAATTGCAGCTGTTACCGTTAATAAGAAATATCAGTAAAAAGTTGTATTATTGCAAATGTCCCGTAAAAGAAGAGATGTTTTTTTGCGGGCATATTTCCTAAAAACTTAATGCATGACGGAAAAACAACATACTATAAAAAACCCGATTTCACTTTCAGGACGAGGGCTGCATACCGGAATTCTTACAACAATTACCTTCAAACCGGCGCCGGAGAACCACTGGTTTAAATTTAAGCGTATCGACCTGCCCGGGCAACCTGTTATTGATGCAGATGTAGATAATGTGAAAAATACAGAGCGAGGCACAACCCTTGAACAGAACGGGGCGAAAATAGCCACCACAGAGCATATACTTGCTGCCCTCGTGGGCTCGGGCGTTGATAATGCTCTTATTGAGGTATCCGGTCCTGAAATACCTATTATGGATGGGAGTGCAGGTCCTTTTGTAGAAGCTATCGAAAAAGCGGGCATAATAGCGCAGGAAGCCGAAAGGGTCTATTTTGAACTAAAGGATAATCTTACATACGAAGACAACGAAAAGCATATAGAGATGCTGGCAGTTCCCCAGGAAACCTTCCGTCTTACAGTGATGGTTGACTATAATT
>JAKAOA010000179.1 GCA_021823405.1 Bacteroidota bacterium
ATCTATAGCGTTTAACTTCAATCGCCTATATAACAGATATAGAACCTATGCGGGATAGATGGCTACTTTTAAGTTGAATTTTTTTCTTCCATGTTCAGATTATATGCTATAATTTTTTTAACTCTTTTGAACCTGCCCATATTGGCTCAAACAAAGCGTTATATTGTTACCGGAAGAGTAACCGATATAGATAAAAATCCTATCCCTTTTGCTGCAATTCAAAACATTGAAACCAAAGAAGGTGCCGTAACTAACAATCTTGGACGTTATGCATTTAGCACCACACTCCCTTTAATTATAAAGGTTTCGCGTATAGGGTATAAATCCGTAATTAGAAAAGTAAATAACACAGGTAAAAATGACACGATGGAAGTAGATTTCGTACTGCAAGTGGACAGCGCACAATTGCAATCAATACAAATTACAGCGACCTCACAATCTAACCTTATAAAGGAATCATCCGTTTTGGATGATTTTGAAACGCATAATGGAAAACTATGGCTTCTCTATTCATACTCTAAGGAGGACCGCCTTGAAGTATATGATTCCACTATGAATTTTGTGGCGAGCGCGCCATTAAAATACCGTGCGACACAACTTATGAAAACACCTCATAATTTTTTGTATATTACAGATAAAGATTCCGTTTGGCTTTTAGATTATTTTTCCGGCAATAAATCAATCAACAATATCTCGATGAACGCCGGTAAATTCTTGCAAAATTTGAATGGACTGGTTGCCTATTCCTATCCCTATTATTATTACACGAACGTTAACAACTATGGAGCTGTCATTGCACCATATAAATTTTTCTTCCAATTATATTCATTATCACGCTCTCATCCTTTTTCTTATTACTCATCACTAGCAAATTACGGAGCTTTTATTACCTATTATTACTATAATAAATTGAATAATTCCAAAACTATTCTATATCGTTATAAAGATGAGTCCATAGCGTTAAACAATAGGGATGCACTTTATCAAATGACCGGTAGTAATGGTTCTTCTTCTGATTCTTCCGGCGCCAGTCAAATGCCGGGCTATTTTGGGCAGTCGACCAATGATATAATGGAAAAATGTCAAGCGATAGCAGCAAATGCGCAAGCTGAATTCGACCCATTCCCGGAACTATTTGCACAACAGAAATGGCGTCACATAATTTGTCCCCTACGCATAATAAAAGATACTGTTTACATTTTTAATTTCGATAACGATACAATATACTCTTATAAACCAGATAACATGAAGATAAAATCAATACCTTTAACTATTAATATACATGGAGTAAAATACCAAAAAAGAGATGTAATTGTTAATGATGAGGGAACTGCTTGTTATTTCAAATTTGAGTTAGCAGGTACAGTTTACCTACAGATGCTTAATTTGAATACAGGGAAGGTAATAAGTTCTGAAAAACTTACTCAACTTTTCCCTGAAAAGATAAGAATAATGGGGGGATACGCTTATTATAGCTGTACTCGTATAGCAAGAAATCAATCAGGGGCTTTGTTTCTTTATAGGCAAAAACTGTAAATGCTCACTGAAAAGGAATAATTTTTGCTTTAATGGGAAAAATGAATTTATCTTATCATAATCAATTTATTTTCCGCACTCCCGTCTGTCCTTTTCCCCGTAATATTATTTCCGAAAAGAAAATAAGAGAAATTGCCTCTACAAAAAAATTTCAGGAGGCAATTTATATTGCCACACCCGTACTTTATTATGAGATGAAGATGTGGCTGAAAGGCGAGTTAAAAGAAGAAAAAAAAGTAAGAAAACTCATATTTTCGTTGCATAAGTATTTGAACCAAATGCAAAGCCGCTGCACGCCTTATGGTTTATTTGCCGGCTGCGGAGTGGGCAGTTGGGGAAACAAAAGCCGTATCGTATTATCTGATCAGCTTTCGGCTTCTGCCCGTTTCCCAGCTTCGTACTCCTTCAGAGCACCGGTTATCTGGGCTTCCGTAAAGCGTGTTTTTTTCATGGCTACAGTTTTGGTTAAAGTTAAACATTTTTGTCTATTTTTGAACTGTAGGAGTTTTGGGGATACTTACACTGATTGCCAAGGACCTCCACATCAGTAAGTCATACGTTATATAAAAATTACAAGGTTAGTAGTTTCCAATTTGTTGTGAATTGTTAACGATATGGGTTACGACACAAAATTTACAAATTCTATAAAGCACTTAGTACTGCTATTCTTTTTTCTCTGGGTTCAGAATCTAATTGCCCAAGAAAAGAAGATTTTGATAAAAGGGAAAGTACATGACATCGGAAATATGCCGATAGCTCATGCAGCCATACAGAATATAGAGACAAATGAGGGCACAACTGCTGATGTATTGGGTAATTATTATCTGAAAGCAGTTTTACCTACAACTATTAAGGTTGTACTTTTGGGGTATAAAACGGTCCTGAAGCGCATACCTTCCATACAGCATAAGGATACCGTTGAAGAGGATTTTACTTTGGAAACAGACAGCGAATTACTTAAGCGGATAACAATAATTTCAGCACCTGCAGCGCAACCGGATTTATTAAAGGAATCCGGCAGCTTGATGGATTTTGAAATTCATAATAATAAAATCTGGCTACTCTACCATTACCGCAAAGATGACGTTATGGAACTATATGATTCGACAATGAATTATTTGAGCCGTATTTCGTTGAATCATAGGGCAGAAGCATTGAATAAAGAAGACAACACAGCACTTTATCTTAGTCAAACGCCTACCAATTCGCTCTTTGATGAAAACACGGATTCCATATACTTTTATGAGTATAACCCGATTCGCAATACAATTGATGAAATTGGAATGTCTCGCGAGCAATTTGATAAGGCAACCAAAAATTTATGCGCTTATCATTATCCATATTATTATTGGTTTCTGCAAAACTTTGATAATTCAAGTATAAATTATGTTTATTTTAAAAGTTTAGTGCCTGATAATAAATTACTTTATGACTATTCCGATATTTCTATGGCAAGGCATAATGACCCGGTATTATTAGAACTCCATGGAATAAATCAACCGGAAAACTGCCTGGATTTTATGAGCCGTAATGCCAGTCAAGTTGATGCAGCAGCCCTTTCCTTACGGGAAGAAACACTCCTTGAATTATTAGTAAGAAACATTTATTGCCCTCTTAAAATCGTTAGAGATAGTATATATATTTTTAATTTTGATAATGATTCAATTCTGGTTTTTAACCTTGAAAATGAAAAAAGAAGACAATTCTCATTGTCTTTTCAGATTCATGGAATGGAAATTCATTATCCGGAAATAATGGTGGATGATGAAGGTATGAATTGCTATTATAAATATGTCTATAATGATCAGGTTTATATAGAGAATATCGACTTAAACTCCGGTATAGAAGAGAATAAGCAAAAATTAGAATTTCCTTTTCCGAATAAGATAAGGATAATGGGTGGATATGTATATTATACTGTAACCTCTAGCACACCAAACGATATGACTATTGAGCAATTATTCAGAGAGAAATTAAAAAATTGATTTAATCACCAATTCATAGATGAAATGGGTTTCCATAATTAATGATA
>JAKAOA010000058.1 GCA_021823405.1 Bacteroidota bacterium
ATCTAAAACCCGAAAGCGACGGCATATATATATTAAAGAGAGTAAAAGGTAAGGGTAAAGCTATTAAGGAAGGCGATTCGGTAGAGGTAGAGTACTCTTGCTTCCTGCTCGACGGAACATTAGCGGAAACATCTGACCTCGGTGGAGGGAAAAATACATTTACCCTCGTCTTCGGGCATAACCATTTTATAAAGGGTTTCGATGATATTATTGCTAACCTTGAAGAAGGAGGAAGCGTGAAAGCGTTATTGCCCTCATCGGTTGCGTACGGTGACCAGACGATAAGCCACTTAATTAAACCCTATACCCCGCTTATCTATAATGTGCAAATTAAGAGCGTAAAATAACTTGTAGAACTGTTAGCTCCTGCCTAATACTTTGCTATTATCCGCAAAAATAAATCAATATATTATGAAAATCCTAATAAAATTCCGTACCGTTGTTCTTATCTTAACCTTATTTTCCTTTTCACCGGTAATATCTTTAGCACAAGTACAACCCGTAGTATCCCTTCAAACTTTTTACGATGAATTAGCTCCCTACGGACAATGGGTTGATAATCCGGTTTATGGATACGTATTTATACCCAACGCCGGACCCGGCTTTGTACCTTATGCCACTGAAGGTCAATGGGAATATACTGATTACGGCTGGACATGGGAGAGCAATTATCCGTGGGGATGGGCTTGTTTTCATTACGGGCGATGGAATTACGACCAAAATTACGGGTGGTTCTGGGTTCCCGATCTGAACTGGGGACCGGCATGGGTTGCATGGAGAAATTCCCCTCAATACTATGGCTGGGCGCCTTTGCCTTCAGGTGTAGATGTGAATGTGGGCTTCGGCGGGTTATCAATAGACGCAAACTTCTGGAACTTTGTGCCAAACCAGTATTTAGGCGACCCGAACGTTTGCAATTATTTGATGCCCAGAATGAACAATGACCTTTATATCGGTAACTCCGCTTTCATTAACCGGGTGGGTTACGACCACGACCACAGATACAGGTACTTCGGAGGTCCCGGTTTAGACGAAGTGAACAGGTACCATCGGGGAGGAATGATACATCCGGCAATGGTAAACGAATATTCCGACCACCGCCACATTAACCGACCAAATCAGATAGGAATATACCATCCGGACCAAAACCAACGGCATGGCGGTAATCCTGCTCCCGGTGAATATATTCACGAAAATCAAGGACAGCACAGGGATGAAGGACACCGGTACTATAACCCGCGGCAGGATTACCATAACAATCGTGATCACTAATAGTTGCCCTAAAGAATAACAGCGCTAAATAAAACCCCACGGATTACCTCTTTAATAAAAACAAAAGCTATTAACGGGAAAGCAAAATTTTACCCCCTGACATAACGAAATAATCGTAAATTTGTGGCGGTTTAACATATCATTCAAAGTGAATCGGAAAATTGCACAATGCCCTATACCTTTGTATTCCCTGAAAAATGGCGAACATGAATTCCATTTTAACTTGTCGTCTTCTATTTTTACCGATAATCATTATGACGACATCCATAAGGCGGAATTAGATGCAACTGTAAGTTTTAACAAGAATTCCGCCATAATGGTGTTCCATTTTGCTATAGAAGGAAAGGTAACCGTAACCTGCGACCGTTGCGGAGACGACTTCGATATGCCATTAAACATTACACGCCAGCTGATAGTAAAAACCGGCAGCAGCGCATCGCAGGAAGAAGATGATATGGTATCGCTTACCGCTGCCGATTATGAGCTGGATGCCGCGCCATACATTTATCAATATGTAGCATTGTGGCTACCTATGCAGCGTATTCACCCTGTGGATGACAAAGGCAAAAGCATGTGTAATGCAGCAGTACTCGAAAAGTTGAACAGCATGCATAAAGAAAAAAGCCACGATGAACAATATATAATGGACAGTTCAAGGGGCTACAGGATTTAATATATTCCGACAAACAATTACTAACCCAAATACAATTAAAAAATGCCACACCCCAAGCGAAGACACTCTAAAAGCCGCGGCAGAAAAAGGAGAACCAATTATAAAGCCACGCCGTCAACCCTGACCAAATGCACCAATTGCGGCGCGCCTGTGCTAAGCCATCGCGTGTGCCCCGAATGCGGGTATTATAAAGGCAAAGCAGAGATTGAGAAATCTGTTGCCTGACAAGAGCGCATTCCGTATGGAAATAAGAATTACGGGAATAAGTTTAATTGAATCCGGAGGCCCGCTCTGCAAATTGAGGGGTGGCTGCTTCATTCCGACAAGTTTTGAATCAGATTGTAAACCTAAATCGTGAAAATAGGACTGGACATAATGGGAGGCGATTATGCCCCTGAAACAACAGTGGCTGGCGCCGTTTTAGCCCAGCGTCAACTGCCGGAAGACATACGCATCGTACTTATCGGAGACACGGGGAAAATTGCTCCATTGCTCGCTAAAAACAACTCCTCGCCCAATAAGTTCGACCTTGTGCACACAACCCAGGTGATAGAAATGGGCGACCACCCGATGAAGGTCTTCCCAAAGAAAACGGATTCCAGCATAGCTGTCGGCTTTGAAATGCTGAAACGGAAGCAAATAGATTGTTTTGCCGGAAGCGGAAATACCGGAGCCATGATGGTAGGCGCTTTATACAGTGTAAAAGCTATAGAAGGAGTAATGCGGCCATGCCTTGCCGGCGTTGTGCCTAAGGAAGACGGCTCTAACGGCACCCTGCTTGATGTAGGAAGCAATGCCGACTGCCGCCCTGAAGTACTCTGCCAATTTGCCTTACTGGGTGAAATTTATACAAGAGCAATGTACAACATACCTGCTCCGAAAGTCGGATTACTGAATATCGGTGAGGAAGAAGAGAAGGGAAACCTGATTGCACAGTCAACCTACCAGTTAATGAAACGAATGAATAACATTAATTTTGTAGGAAATATAGAAGGGCGGGACATATTCTCCGACAAAGCCGATGTGATAGTATGCGAGGGATTTGTAGGCAACGTTGTGCTTAAGGAAGCGGAAGCGATTTATGAAATCATAAAAAGACGAAAGGGTTCGGATGAATATTTCGAACGGTTTAATTACGAATATTATGGCGGAGTGCCTATGCTCGGGATTAACGGAACAGTAATCGCCGGCCACGGAATTTCGTCGGCGCTCTCCATCTGTAACATCATCCTGCAGGCGCGTCACATGGTAGATGCCGGGGTAACTGCAAAAATTCAGAAGGCATTTTCCGGCAAATTAGAAACCTCCAACTAACCTACCCCTGCAATCAACGAGCGGATAAGTTATATATTAACCGTTAAAATAATCCTAACCTAAGAGTTAATTCTTATGAGTATTCATGCCGCAATAAGTGCTTTGGACGGTTTTCTTCCCGATTATGTGCTTTCGAACGATGAACTTTCGCGATTGGTAGATACCAACGATGAATGGATAACAACGCGCACAGGCATTAAGGAAAGACGTATCCTAAAAGGCAAGGGAAAAGGCGTGTCGGTTATGGCTGTGGAAGCTGTAAACCGGCTTTTAAAAAAGAGCGGAACCAAGCCGGAAGAAATCGACCTGCTTATTCTCGCTTCAGTGACGCCCGATTATATATTCCCCGCCAGCGCCAACATCATAAGCGATAAAATAGGAGCGGTAAACGCCTGGAGCTACGATATGAATGCCGCATGTTCGGGCTTCATATACGCCCTGATAACCGGGAGCCAGTTTATACAAACGGGAGCATACAAAAAAGTAGTTGTAGTCGGAGCCGATAAAATGTCCACCATAATTGATTACCACGACAGGTCGACATGCGTAATCTTTGGAGACGGATGCGGGGCTGTACTCCTCGAACCAAACAGAGAGGGCTTCGGCGTGCAGGACTTTTTGTGCCGGGCTGACGGGTCCGGATGCAAGCACCTTTTTCAGAGGGCAGGCGGTTCGGTTAAGCCGCCTTCGCAGGAAACTGTTGACCTTAAAGAACATTACGTATATCAGGAAGGACAAGCGGTATTCAAAGTAGCTGTAAAACAAATGGCTGATGTATCGGTGGAGATGATGAAAAGAAACAACCTTAAAGCCGACGATGTGGCATGGCTTGTTCCTCATCAGGCAAATCTGCGAATAATACAGGCGGTACAGGAACGAATGGGGCTGCCGGCAAGCAAAGTGATGATGAACATACAACGCTATGGCAATACTACCTGCGGTACTATTCCTCTCTGCCTCTGGGACTATGAAAAACAATTGAAAAAGGGAGATAATCTTATACTCTCTTCATTCGGTGGCGGCTTCACATGGGGTTCGGTGTACCTTAAATGGGCGTATAACGGGGCTTGATTAAAACTTATACCGATGCTTTGAATTTGTGAATTTTAACAACCCGATAGCTATCGGGTTCAATAGTGGCCGGTATAACCATTTCATACTGATTATCCAGCGCTTTCATGAGCTATTTTCGTATCCGCTTTAAATCACCGCTTTAGTTTTTCCCCTTTAACATATCAAAGTTAAAGCCCAAACCAAAGTTAAAACTAATCTCGCTGATATTGTATTCATCCGCTAAAACTCCAGTAGCGCTGCCCGGCGCCAGATATTGTCCGATTGCATACCGCACATCGCATTGTATATGAAACCATTTTTCGCCGAAATAATTAAATCCAACAACTAATGAGGCAAGAGGACAAACCATAGCCGCGTCGTAATAAATACCCGGATTACCGTAAATATCAGGGGCAACCATTTTAGTAATGCCGGCGCCCGGCTGAAAACCTATATGGGGGTCGAATCCCGAATGGGTCTTAAAATGATAGAATGCCCCGAAATAAAGCGAGCTGTTCTGTTTCAATATGCTATTTTGGCTAAGCGAATTGACAAGAAGAAATCCGTCGCCCCTGATTGAAATATCGCTACGTGGAAAATATTCAAGGTTACCCGTTATGTACGCATTCGAAATTTTGAGCGATGTCATTTCTCCTATTCCAACGGTGCCTATCATTGCCATTATACCTTTGTGTAGAACAAAACCACTATCGGGCTGTGCGAAGGAAACGGACACCGAAACAAAAGCAATAAAAGCTGTAATTATCCTCTTCATCATAATTTTCCGATCATATAATTTACACTGAAAGTGCAGAGCAAGTGACCGTCAAGTGAGGCACCCGGCTCATGGCTGATATCAAGGTACCGGTTTCCGTAATCATCGGTAATAATTTTCGATTCTATGTGGGTGCCAAGATGCAGCATATATTGCACGAGTAAAGAAATATCGAAGTCGCGGTTGATTTTAAATGTAATGCCTGCACCCGCTTGCGGAGCGGCAGCACTCCACCTTTGGGCGCTCGCATTGAGGTAGTCGGAATATAGAAGAGTATAATCGAAACACTGTCCGGCCACTATATAAGGAGTTAATTTATGCGTCATAAGCGGTTTTTTATCCATATAAAACACCACCGACCAGCCAATATGACCATCTTTACGGTAGCCCATGTTTTGTATGTTCGTATTTATGTAGTCGGCATACCATATCGTATTCAAGTGTTTACTAACTCTTATCCAAAACTGACCTCCTGCACCGAGACCGGCGCTGCCTGCATCGGTGAAACTGCTTACGGTAGTGCGCATGCCTAAGCTGAACTGTCCGGCGGTGGAATCTCTTTTATTCTGCGCCGCCGCAGTTACGCGCATCATGGCGCTCAAGGCAATCGCAGCAATCATCTGCAGTGCAAAGTAAGGTAAACGTTGCATCTTAATGTTCCGCCAGAAATGAGTACGGGGCAAAGACAAAATAATATTGTTATACAAAAAATAGAATTACGACTTCTTTCTGCGGTTCATCTCGTCCCTTATTTTGGAGGCATTTTCGTAATCCTCCCTGTCAAGTGCTTTTTGCAGAAGTTCTTTCAGTTCTTCAGGTGTTTTACCCGAAAAATCCTCATCGGCTGTTTTTGCAGCAGGTTTGGCTTCCTTTTTTGCCGGTACTCCTGTCGCTTCTTTTTCTTTGGTTGCTTCCTCCTCCATTATTATGCCTGCCGAATTAAGGATGAATTCGTATGTGTAAATGGGGCAGTGAAAACGCACAGCAAGGGCGATGGCATCCGAGGTACGTGCGTCAATCTCCACTTCATTCTGGTCGCGGGCGCATATCAGTTTTGCATAAAATATTCCTTCCACTAGGTTATAAATGATCACTTCCTTGAGGGTTATCTCAAAGGTATCGGCGAAATTTTTGAACAGGTCGTGCGTAAGTGGGCGGCTCGGCTTCATGTTCTCCATTTCAATGGCTATCGCTTGCGCCTCGAAGCCGCCTATGATGATGGGCAACCGGCGCTTCCCTTTGTTTTCGTTCAATATCAGGGCATAAGCGCCGGATTGCGTCTGACTGTAAGATAGTCCTATTATCTCTAACTTTACTTTTTTCATTACGCTGCCTTCACTCACTGACGGTTAATAAACGGTAACCGTGATATTTCTGTTTTTCATAATTATACGAAATTACGTAAATTTCGGTCTAATGAGCCGATTTAAATTTTTTTATGGATTCTGTAAGTTTTGGCACTACTTCAAAGGCATCGCCAACTATCCCGTAATCGGCTACCTGGAAAAAGGGCGCCTCCTTGTCCGTATTAATAGCAACTATTACCTTCGAAGAACTTACACCGGCAAGGTGCTGTATCGCTCCCGAAATACCGATAGCTATATAGAGGTTTGGCGATATGGTAATACCGGTTTGTCCCACATGTTCGTGGTGTGGTCTCCAGCCCATATCGGCTACCGGTTTGGAACAGGCGGTAGCGGCACCCAGCGTATCGGCAAGGGTTTCAATTATTCCCCAGTTTTCAGGTCCTTTCAGTCCACGCCCTCCCGAAACAACAATCTCTGCTTCGGTGAGCACTACCTTTCCGGTTGTCTTCTTCACCTCGCTGACGGTGGTATCGGAAGCAGGCATTGCAGGGCTGAATTCTTCTATCTTAAAATCGGCTGCATTAGTTGCGCCCTCTGCAAAAATATGGTGCGCATTGGGCGAAAGCGAGATGATTTTAATACCGGAGGTCACCTGTACATCTGTGAACCCTTTGCCCGAAAAGCATTTTTTCTTCACAACAAAGGGTTCTATGGAGGAGGGTAGCGCCACCGCTCCTGCAACCAATCCCGCTTTTAGTTTTGCCGCAAGTCGCGGCGCTATTGATTTCCCTGAATAGGTATTTGAGAAAACTATACAGGAGGCGTTTTCTTTTTTTGCAGCTTCGCCGATGACTCCGGTAAAGAGCATGGCGCTGAACGTTGCAAGTGAAGGATGGTTTATATAAAGCGCTTTGGAACAGCCGTAGTTCGCTAATTTCTTTATTTCCTCCGCAGGTACATTATTCCCTGCTACAACTGCGCACATGGCTCCTCCTGTTTTCTGCGCAAGCTCGGCGCCATAGGTTAGGGCTTCTAAGGCGGGCTTTTTAAATTTTCCTTCCCAGTTTTCAGCAAATACAAGTACAGTCATGGAACAATGGTATTACGGGTTAGTTTTCAGTTACGAGTTAGAGGTTATGCTCTGAAGGTCGTCACATTTATTGTTATCGATTATAAGTTGTCGGTTCTTTGTGTTACAGACAGTGACAGATGACTCATTTAAATGACTTTCGCCTCATTGTGAAGCAGGTTCACCAGTTCTTCGGGGTGTGCAGGGTCAATCATCTTGCAGGCGGTTTTTGCGGGCGGATTCTGATAGGACACGGATAGAACAGGTTTGAAAGCGGATGCGGGTTCTATTACCTTCAGGGGTTTGGTGCGCGCGCTCATAATACCGCGCATATTGGGAATACGGGGCTCGGCAAAATCTTTTTGCGCACTTGCCGCAAAAGGAATTGATACGGTAACCAGTTCTTTACCGCCGTCAATTTCTCTTTCAAGGTTCGCCTTGCCGTCGTTTATGTCGAGTTTGGTGGCTACCGCAACCGATGGAATACCCAGTAATTCAGCTATCATCCCCATCACCTGTCCGCTATTGTAATCAATTGATTCACGCCCTGTAAGTATTGCATCAAATTTTTCGTTTTGCGCATAGTGCGCTATCTCGGCGGCTACGAAAAGGGCATCAACAGGGTCGGCATTAATCCTAACTGCATCATCGGCTCCAATAGCGAGGGCTTTGCGAAGTGTTGGTTCGGTAGTCGCCGTTCCTACGTTAATTACAGTAACCGTTCCTCCCTGCGCCTCCTTTATTTCCAGAGCGCGGGTAAGCGCCATTTCGTCGTAAGGATTTATAATAAACTGTATCCCCGCCGTGTTCAGGGCTTTACCATCGGCTGTGAAGGTTATACGCGTGGTGGTATCGGGTACATGGCTTATGCAAACTAGGAATTTCATCTTATGTATTTGAGGTTTTACAAAAGTAATGAAAAATGGATGATGCAGTTCTGATATATATCATAATTTTGTTACGTCTGGCGTAAGTTAAGGTTCGTTGTTTATTTTAGCATTTAGAACAGTTAAAATGAGAGAAAAATATGCTGCCGAAATACAAGTAGTATGAATTTTGAAATAGCATTTGAAGAATGGAAGGGTGATTTGGAACAGACGGATGATGTTTGCCTGATAGGAATAAGGTTGTAAAATATGGACTGGAAATCTGCCGTAAACGGATTTAAACAATATATACGGCTCGAAAAATCGCTTTCGGAGAATACCTGCCACGCATATATTCATGATGTAGCTCTGCTTCAAAAATTCCTCGATGACAAGGGTTACAAGGTGGCTCCGGAGGAGGTTAGGTTAAAACATCTGCAGGAGTTTCTCGGGTCGGTAAAGGATTGGATGCTGGGCGCACGCAGTCAAAGCAGGATTATATCAGGAATAAGAATGTTCTACAAGTATCTGCTGCTTGAAGACGAGATCAGTGAAAATCCGGCTGAACTGCTTGAGATGCCGCGCCTTCCGCAACGGCTGCCTCATGTATTATCGGTCGAAGAAATTAATTCACTTATCGGCGCGATAGATTTAAGCTCACCGCAGGGACAGCGCAACAAAGCCATTCTTGAAACGCTCTATTGCTGCGGCTTAAGAGTTTCCGAACTTGTAAACCTTAAAATTTCGGACGTTTCTTTTGAAGACGGTTATGTGAATGTTATCGGCAAGGGAAACAAGCAGAGGTTTGTTCCGCTCGGTGAATCGGCAAGAAAATATATCACTGTTTATCTGCGCGATATACGAAACCATGCCAACATCAGCAAGGACTCCGCCGACATACTTTTCCTGAACAAACGTGGTAACCGGCTTACCCGCGTGATGGTTTTTTATATCATTAAAGACCTTGCAAAGAAAACGGGACTTGTCAAAAGCATCAGTCCGCATACCTTCAGGCACTCCTTTGCAACCCATCTGGTGGAGGGCGGCGCCGACCTGCGCGCCGTTCAGGAAATGCTTGGGCACGAAAGCATTACAACAACCGAAATATACACTCACCTCGACAGGGAATACCTGCGTGACGCCATTTTGAGATTCCATCCGAGAAGGTAACAGCAGTATTACGGCGAAAATCGATGCGGTTTTTTGCTATGACCGGCGAAGTGAAGCGGCATTCTCTATTTCTTCGGCAGAAGTTTTTTTACCTGTTGCGGAGTTATGGAATTAATGCAAGTACAATAGGTTTCCCCCCTGCAATCCGAACAAATTTTATCGAGAACAAGATACGATGCATCGGGTCCAAGCGGCGCCCACCTGCCGGGGTGCATAGGTTTGATGGGCGGAAATAATCCGATGGCTTTTTTACCCAAGGCAGCCGCAATATGCAATGGTCCTGTACTTGCGGCTATAAGTCCGTCTGCGTGCGAAATGAAAGCGATTAATTGTGAAAAATCCAGTTTGCCTGTTAAGTCGGTTATTTGCGGATGGACTGCGAGAAGATTTTTACGGATGTCCTTGCCTTCCGCCTCTGTTCCGGTTACAAACAATTTGAATTCGTCAGCGGGTAGAATATCCGCCAGTATGTTCCATTGTTTCCAATCCCATTCTCTTGCGCTGCCTCGTGATTTAGGGTGCAAGATAAGGTTAAACCTGCCCGCATCAATCAGGTTTTTATCATGAAGCGGAGGTATCCGCGACAAACCGTATTCCGTTTTCAGTTCATCGAGCGACGGAATGGCATCTATTCCGAGCGGCGCCGCGAGTTTAAAATTAAGCTGCGCTTCGTGCAGGTTGCTATTTTTGCGGGTAAAAGAAACCAACCTGTTACAATAGAGCCAATGAAGAAGACGATGGCTCGTGCCGATGCGCAAAGGTATCTGCGCTCTCCTGGCGAGGCGGGCAATTTCGGCATTGGGATAGATGTGCAATATCGCATCCGCCTTAATACTCCTGATAAATGTTGTTTGTTCATCCTTATCAAGAGATCGCAGGTTGTTCCAGTCAATAAAGCCATGTAGATGTTCGCAGGAATCGGCAAGAGGACGGATATAACCTGCCGCAAGTAAATAAATTTTTGCTCCGGGGATTTTTTTACGGATAACGCTTGCAAGAGGGAGCGTAAGAACCACATCGCCAATATTGTCGGTACGGCTTAAAATAATAACAGGAGCGATGTTTTTCATGCCTGCTATTTTCCTCTTTCATGCTTTATCGCGCCGCTTGACTTCCTCACGACTATATTTGCGGGCAGTATCTTCGTGCGAGGGGAAAAATCCTTGTCGATAATCTGCGCCATGAGCAGTTTAACGGCTTCCTCTCCTATCTGTTCCAATGGTTGTGCAACGGTAGTGAGGGGAGGTTGTGAAAACTTAAAAGCGTCCATGTCATCGAAGCATACCAGCGATACGTCTTCGGGTATCCGTATATTCATTTTATGTATCGCTTGCAGACAGTTCACCGCTACATAATTATTTACCGCAAAAAGCGCCTTCATACCGCAAGATGGGGCAATAAGCTGGCGAACAGCTTCATCAGTTGTCTTCTCAACATCAAAATAGGATACGGCATGTATGGAATTACTATAGCTGATGCCATGTTTCTTCAATGCTTTTTTATACCCTTCCACCCTTTCCGACAACGAACTTATATGTGTGGGCGAGATATTTATCAACCCGATTTTGTCTATTTTTTGTTCAATCAGATGCTCAACCATTTCGAACGCCCCCTGTCTGTTATCAACTCCAACATACGAGGCGCCTTTAATTGCAGGGTTCCGGTCGATAAATACAATTGGGAACTGTTCTTTAATGAGTTGTTTGAACTGACTTGCCTTCTTTTGAGTTGTCGCCACTATTATGCCTTCAGCCCTTTGCCTGTCCTTCAACAAGTCAATTAAGTTATGCTCTTTATTCTCTATCTCGTCGGAACTGCAAACCAGTAATTGGTAACCGAGCTTGGTGACTTCTCGTTCTACCGTTCGTGATATTTTGGCATAAAAGTGATTCGAAATGTCCGCTACCACCAGCCCGATAATGTTGCTCTTGCCTGTACGCAAACCCCTCGCCATTTGGTTGGGGTGATAATTGAGCTCACGCGCTTTATTGATTACCTTCTTCTGCGTATCTCCGTTTATACCCCACTGGTCGCCCTTCCCGTTCAGAACGAGGGACACAAGCGTCTTTGAAACCTTTAATGAATCTGCAATATCTTTAAGCGAAACTCTTTTCATAGTATAACAGGGTAAAATTAAGGTGTAAATATACTAATTCTGTTTAGATTAAAGTTTAGGCAGCGTTAAGGTTATCTTTATTTTTTACGTTGTATTTACCTGTCGTCTTTAAAAATAAAGCGTTTTATACCGATTAAGTACATTCATTACTTTCAACTCTTCATGTATCGCTATCCCTCCCTGCTTCGGGTTTGCATTTCCCTGATAATATTAAGGGCATTCTGAACGTCTTTTACATCTGTTATAGTAAGGGTAAGCCGCCCTTCCGGCTGCTCCGGCGATTGTCCGGTTTGTTTCATCCGGCAGCGGGTGGGATGCAATTTAGCGTAATCCACAACCGACGCAAAAACCGGCGAAGAGTAAAAAGGCGAATCCTGCTTAGATGTGAAGAAGCAAATCAGCGTTTTATTTTTGTACACAATACGTTCTATTCCCAGTTCAACTGCCAAGAGGCGCAGCCGCACAATATCGGTTAGTTTTTGAACTATGTCAGGTATTTTTCCAAACCGGTCGCGCATCTCGTTTTCGAACTTTAGCACTTCCGTTTCATTCGAGGCATCGTCCAGTTCGCGATAAAGTCGCAGACGTTCTTCACCGCCGGCAACATAGTCATCGGGGATAAGCGCTTCGGCGTCTGTTTCCACCTGACAGTCGTTTACATAACGCAGGTTATCAGCCGTTGCACCGGCGGTTTTAATTATTGGGCTGTCATATTCTATCCCCTGGTTTTCCTCTTTCAGTTCCTCTATCGCTTCATTCAGCACCTTATAATACATTTCAACGCCCATTTCGGTAATAAAGCCGCTTTGTTCAGCACCAAGCAGGTCGCCCGCACCGCGTATATCAAGGTCGCGCATAGCGATGCTGAATCCGCTGCCAAGGTCGGAAAAACGCTCTATTGTCTCCAGCCGTTTGCGGGCTTCGTCGGTCAGTTCGCTGTATGGCGGCGATACCATATAGCAGAATGCCTTCTTGGTGGAACGCCCAACCCTGCCCCTTAATTGATGCAGATCGCTCAAGCCGAACATGTGGGCGTCATTTATGATAATGGTGTTAAGATTCGGAATATCCAATCCCGATTCAACAATGGCTGTGGATACAAGCACATCAAGTTCTCCCTGTACGAACCTCATCATTATACTTTCCAGATCATTTCCGTTCAATTGTCCGTGCGCTACTGCAACTCTTGCCTTTGGGCAAAGATTGTTCACCATTTCGGCAATATGGCCGATGGTTTGGATTCGGTTGTGAATAACGAAGACCTGTCCTCCGCGTCCCAACTCAAAATTTATTGCTTTTTTAAATATGGAGTCATCAAAGGAGCACAATTCCGTCTGCACCGGGTAACGGTTTGGCGGCGGTGTATTGATTACCGAAAGGTCTCTTACACCTATGAGTGAGAATTGTAAAGTGCGGGGTATAGGGGTTGCGGTAAGGGTAAGTATATCTACATTGGAGCGCATGCTCTTTAGTTTTTCTTTTACCGCAACGCCGAATTTCTGTTCTTCGTCCACAATAAGCAGCCCGAGGTCTTTGAATATTACATCTTTGTTGGCAAGCTGATGCGTGCCGATAATAATATCAAGTTGACGTGCCGCGAGTTTTTTCAGTATATCCTTTTTCTGCGCTGCGGTGCGAAAGCGGTTCAGGTAGTCCACCGAACATGGAAATCCTTTCAACCTTTCGCTGAAAGTGTGGTAGTGCTGTAAGGCGAGGATGGTGGTTGGCGCAAGCACTGCTACCTGCTTATTATCGGCTACCGCCTTGAAAGCGGCGCGGATGGCTATTTCGGTCTTGCCAAAACCTACATCACCGCATATCAATCGGTCCATCGGGTGCGGCGACTCCATGTCTTTTTTTACATCCGCGGTAGCTTTAATCTGGTCCGGCGTATCTTCATAAACAAAAGACGCCTCTAACTCCGTTTGCATGAATGTATCTGGTGAAAAAGCAAAACCGGGCATCGCCTTACGCTGTGCATAAAGCTTTACCAGGTCGAATGCCATTTCCTTAAGCTTGCGCTTTGTTTTTTGCTTCAGTATTTTCCACGATGCCGAGCCCAGCTTGTCGAGTTTGGGAACATGACTCTCCTTACCTGTGTATCGCATAACGCGGTGAAGGGAGTGAATGCTTACATAGAGAAGGTCGTTGTCTTTGTACATAATCCGCATCGCCTCCTGCATATTTCCGTTCACTTCCATTTTTTCGAGTCCGGCAAACCGCCCGATACCATGGTCGACATGGGTAACATAGTCACCGGGCTTCAGGTCTCTTAATTCCTTAATCGTAAGGGCTTCCTTGCTTTTGTAAAACTTGTCCTGCAGCTTGTAACGGTGGTATCGTCCGAAAATCTCATGGTCGGTATATATGGAAAGTTTGGCATCGCGGTCTGTGAATCCTTCATGAATGGAGAGAAATACCGGCAAAAGCGCTTCTTCCAGCTCGAAATTATGTTCCGAATTTATTTTTACTTCGGCAAAAATATCGTGCAGCCGCGTTACCTGCTGTTGCGTGTCGGTGAATATATAATTGCGGTAGCCGGCGTTGATATTTCCGTTTACCTCATTAAAAAAGACAGGGAAATTTTTTCCGAAGGACTTCTGCGGAATGGTATTGAATTCGATGGATCGGGCAATGCTTTGGGTCTTCGCGCCCCATACAATCCTTCTCATCCGGTCACTCTCGGCTTCAAATGCCGCCCCGTTGTAGTATTTTCTACTTCCCGTATTATCTTCTTCTCCGGTAAGGCGGGCGCACTCATCATCCAAAGTTTTAACGGTAAGAGCGGCATCTTTAATCCAGAGGGTGGTTTCGGCAACGGCGCAGAGGTAACTTAGAAAACTCTGCTCCGAACCTTCCAGAGCGCCGCTCTTCAGCGATGGAGTAACCGATATGTTGCCGATTTCGGAAATGGAAAGCTGCGAAGTCGCATCAAATGAGCGGATAGATTCCACAGTGTCGCCTGAAAATTCAACCCGGTAAGGATTGTCATTGGAAAAGGAGAAGATATCAAGAATCCCGCCCCTTCGCGAATATTGCCCGGGTTCGGTTACAAAATCCGTTCTTTCAAATTCGTAATGGGCGAGCATTTCGATTACAAAATCCATTGTTAAACTGTCGCCTGTCGTCAATATCATGGTATTGTCCGCAATCGTTCTGCGGTCTGGCACCAGCTCGCATAAAGCTTTCGCACCGGCGATAATAATGCCTCCCTTTCCCCCATCTACAGCGCCCAATACTTCTGTTCTTTCAAGCAGCGCAGGATTTGCGCCTTCTTTAGTGAACTTCTCGGCTGCCGACGGGTAATATAGCACGGCTTTGCCCGGAAGCAGGTTTTGGAGGTCGTTTAGAAAATAGATTGCTTCTTCGGTATCGTTAAGCACAAATAGATGACACCCCCCGGTGTCCTTAAGCACTGTTGCCGCAATAAATGCCGGCGCCGACCCGCAGAGATTTTTCAAAGCGACCGCGAATTGACGTTCTTCGCGAAGGATTTTATTTAACTCCTTCACCTTCTCTTGCCGCTCGAAGTAAACTAATATATCGGTATTAGAAATTGGAAACCGGTGGTTGAGAATTAATACTAAGATACCCTAAAATAAGCAGCAAATATAGGTAAGGTAAAATCGACTAACAACAGGAACATATATGTTCCGTGTTATAGCTTTTCCTTAAATCAGTAGCAGAGATTAGTACTCATCCTCATTGAAGAGAAAATCCTCTTTAGTAGGATAATCGGGCCATATCTCTTCGATGTTTTCGAAAACCTCTTCTTCGTCTTCGATTTCCTGAAGGTTTTCTACTACTTCTATGGGGGCTCCGGAACGGATGGCGTAATCTATGAGTTCGCTTTTCGTGGCAGGCCAAGGGGCGTCTTCCAGATACGATGCAAGTTCTAATGTCCAATACATTTGTTAAACCTTTAAATTTTTCGCAAAAGTAGAATTTTTGAGATAACGTGCAATAGAATAATGAATAAATGTTAGAAACAGGTTATTAACAATTAAATAGTAAAGCGATAATTTGCATTTTAATAAATAATAATTGTTAAAAATGCGTAATTTTATGTTAAAAATGCCAATAAATGACAAGATATTGCAAAAATGCGATTTAACGAAATTTAACAATTTGATAAAATATATCGTTAAAATTGTTTTTGTATGCTACCCGGCGACAGGGTTATATACCTCACCCATAAAGAGTACACCCTGTGTGACGTTATCCTTTATAATAAAAATAAAAGGATGGTTTACATTGAAAATGAAAATGTTCTGCGGCGGAGGCGCCAAGGCAATCTTACCGATAACTGCAGTTGCCGCGGCTGCTTCGGTGCCCTCCTCTGTAACGTCGATACACGCCTCGTGAATTACCCTGCTAATAAATAATCCCTTCTCTGATTTCGCACTCATGCCCGAAAAATCGGCTTTTTCGTTAAAGGCGTCGGGCATACCCATTGCTGCCAGTGGTTTTCCTAATTCAAACCTTGAATCGGCTTTAAACTTCGGGAGTGATAATTGAACCTCCTTCTCTTGCAGTAAGTTGACTATTTTATTGAAATAACCGGCATTTACTGATGATTCAATGTTTTTCATGCTGTCCGGTGAGTCGGGTAATATAATGATCATTGAGGTTGTTTTACCGGCATAAGGAATTTCAACGGCTTTTATCCTGCCGTCCTCATAACAGTTGTATTTGCCGAACTTATGCATGAAAAGGGCTTTCATTTCTTTCGCAGAAGTAATGCGGAACCTGTCTTCGCACGTTAATTTTTTATCGAATTTGCTCGACCACTTTCCGTTAAAATAGATTGCATTAACTATCACCATCATCGTAAAATTATCAAGAACACCTGGGCTGATAAGTTCTTTTATTTTTGAATCGGTCTTCTGCGCCACCCAGTTATTTATTTCCTTTCGTGCGCGCTCCCTCTCTGTACCAACAACAAC
>JAKAOA010000059.1 GCA_021823405.1 Bacteroidota bacterium
TGCAATATGAAAACTATTTTTAAGTATAACTTAAAGGACTATTTACCCACTAAGGCAATTCCTGCCCGAACTGTAGCAGGCGGGCACAAAACAAATGCAGGTGAATTGACCTTAGCGGGTACGGGGGAGAATAATTCTTACATTGAACCGGCAAAATCACTTACAGAGACTCCAGTAAAACAATCCGATAACAGAGGGCCTGCTTTAATAACAACCTAATATTTACAAGCAATCTGGCACCCGAAACTTTGGATGAAGCTATCCATAATTATGCGGAATAGCTAAATCCCAGTGTAAATAGAGTAACGCCTAACACTAATACACAAAATAAACAACAATGATAATTAGAACCAGACTGATACAGCCAATGTTATTCCTTTGTGTGATGATTTTTCCATCTGCCATTAGCGCGCAGGTAAGAAGAGAGGGTATTTTACAGGCAAGAGTTGATTCTGATGAATTTTTAAAAAAAGAAGATATAATTCAAATTGATTACCATGATACTATAAGGTCTCATTATAAAATATACAACCCCAAAGGAATCCTTATATATGAAGGTTATTTAAATATGAAATTGTACAATCTTGATAGAATATTACCAAAAAATACTATACTCTTTAAAAAACATGAATACACTGAAGGAATTAATGTCCTTTACACTCCAGGGCTTTATTTTTTTTCACCTCAATTTACTTTTGCAGATACTTCAGATCTATTGTTATACGATTATAACCATTTGTTGCACGATAGTATATTCATTGAATATAAAAATAACAAAATAATAAAGAAAACCTTTTCTGCTATACATAAAGATAAGGACGGCTATTATATGAGGTATCAAAAAAAATAAAGCAAGCAGGAGGTCACGTTTCAGATGTGCACCTTTAGTGTTCCAGATTATCTGATGGAAAGGAAATAAAAGAAATCCGATTATTGAAAACCAAATAGTTAGTAAAAAAAGTGAACGGTCTGTAAAAAAACAGACCCAGTACCCGCTAAACTTAGCCCGCTGTAATTTGTTTTGCGGGCTGGCTTAGTGGGTTAGTAAAAAGTAAGCTGTGCTTATTATATTTGCTATATGAAAACTATTTTTAAGTATAACTTAAAGGACTATTTACCCACTAAGGCAATTCCTGCCCGAACTGTAGCAGGCGGGCACAAAACAAATGCAGGTGAATTGACCTTAGCGGGTATGGGTTCAGTATACCGGAGGAACTAATGGACAGCCACCACCTACAGCGCCAACAAATAATAAAAATAATAATATAAAATAAGATAGTATATGAAATATTTAATTACTTTAATTCTTATTTTGTTATCAATAATACTTAAAATTCCAGGGAAAAATATAATAAAATGGTCTATTAATACTAAGCTCGAATGGAATGATTTTAAGGAAACAATTAAAGGGAATAAGCCAATAGCTCTTACTGTTTCTGGCATTGAATTTAAACAAAAAACTGAAAATGATACTGCAATATATTTACAAATTTATGCAGCATTTGATAAAGATAGATCAGCCAAAGTAGAGAATAAACATGAATTAGATTATTATAGATTAAAACATGAGCAAATACATTTTGATATAACTGAATGGTATACAAGAATACTTAGAAAAGCATTGACTGATACTATTCTATCTACTGAAAATGATTTTTTGAAAATTTATCATGAGATATTTAGGAATTTAAAAAAGATGCAGAAAAGATATGATAGCGCAACGGATTTTGCAAACGATAGTGCACAACAATATAAATGGAATGATTATGTTGCCGAAAAGTTGAACGAATATTCAGCGTTTGCAAATACAGAAGTAACAGTTCACATTGAAAGAAGAATAAATGTTCGATAGTATCCCAAGTCCCACAGCAAGAATTCTATAAAATCTTCATGATGGAAAAGTTAAAATGTGTGATAGTAGATGACGGTCAAAGTATGAGCACCATGAGCAATTTCTGTAAGGATGTGCCATTCGTCGATGTGGCAAGGGGTGGTGTCCTTTCTGTGGTTATGGCTTTCTATTCCTTTAATTAACGTTATATATTGAATACCATGTATTTGAATGAGTTAATGTTCCAATAAAATACCCCCCTTTACCTATGCTTATACACATATAAGTTATTCATTGGATTTTGCCTGTTGGCGGGCATCTGCTTAAAAGGTATCACTCAAATCTTGCAATTAATGATAGGTTAACGTATGATAAGACGAAAAAAAATAGTAAAAAACCTTATCGGGTTATTATTTTTTTTATCTTTGCAACCCCAAAAAATAAAAATTGACTATAACCCACTTAACTTAAAGCAACATGGCAAAAGGTAAATTTGAGCGTACAAAACCACACGTAAACGTTGGAACCATCGGTCACATAGACCACGGTAAAACCACCCTTACAGCCGCTATCACTGCGGTTCTTGCAAAAAAAGGGCTGTCGGAATTCCGTTCCTTCGATACCATAGATAACGCTCCCGAAGAAAAAGAGAGAGGTATTACCATCAATACATCTCACGTAGAGTACGAAACGGATAAAAGACACTACGCTCACGTGGACTGTCCCGGTCACGCCGACTACATTAAGAACATGGTAACAGGCGCCGCCCAGATGGACGGAGCTATACTGGTAGTAGCCGCCACCGACGGTCCTATGCCTCAAACCCGCGAACACATCCTTTTAGCCCGTCAGGTAGGCGTGCCTAAAATAGTAGTGTTTATGAACAAAGTAGATATGGTGGAAGACCCCGATTTGCTGGACTTGGTAGAATCTGAAATACGTGAACAACTCACTTTCTACGGCTTCGACGGCGCTAATACCCCTGTAATACGCGGTTCCGCCCTCGGCGCGCTGAACGGCGATGCAAAATACGAAGAAAGCGTGATGAAACTTATGGATGCCGTTGACTCCTATATACCGGTACCTGTACGCGAAGTGGACAAACCGTTCCTTATGTCGGTAGAAGACGTGTTCACCATTACCGGACGCGGAACCGTAGCCACAGGCAGAATAGAGCGCGGAGTTATTAACAGCGGCGAAGAGGTAGAAATAGTGGGAATGCGCGCTGAAAGTAAAAAGAGCGTGGTAACCGGAGTCGAAATGTTTCGCAAAACCCTCGACCGGGGCGAAGCAGGCGACAATGTAGGATTACTGCTTAGAGGAGTTGAAAAGAATGATATATGGAGAGGAATGGTTGTAGCTAAACCGGGAAGTATAACCCCGCACACCCATTTTAAAGGCGAAGTATACGTACTTAAGAAAGAGGAAGGCGGAAGACATACCCCATTCCATAATCAATACCGTCCTCAATTCTATTTCAGAACTACTGACGTAACCGGCGAAATTACCCTGCCCCAAGGCAGAGAAATGGTAATGCCCGGCGACAATGTGAATATGGAGGTAAAACTTATCGTGCCTGTTGCAATGGATAAAGGACTGCGCTTTGCCATACGCGAAGGCGGCAGAACAGTTGGAGCAGGCCAGGTAACGGAAGTTCTTAAATAGAGAGACGTTAATGTAAATTGTGAATTGTAAAAGCTTTATGGAACTCATTAACAATGAACAATTTACAGTTTACCGGTAGCTACGGGTGTAGCTCAATTGGTAGAGTAGCGGTCTCCAAAACCGTTGGCTGGGAGTTCGAGTCTCTCCACCCGTGCGCGGTTAATAAATATGGAATGAACTGAAATAATAATTTGAAGACATCCTACGCGGAATTGTCAGCTTAACTTAAATAGCGGAGGATACTAAAAATTAAAACATGAGCAATAAATTAAGAACATACCTCGATGAAGTTACGGACGAACTATACCACAAGGTAAGTTGGCCCACACGCGCTGAACTGCAAAGCAGCGCCATTGTCGTTCTTATTGCTACTCTGATAGTTTCACTGATGATATTTCTTATGGATTTCAGTTTCAGTAAAATAATGGGAGTATTTTATAACTTTTTCAATCAATAGCCCGCCATGTCAGCCACCGAAGAGATAAAAGCCGCCGCCTCTGTACCGAAAGGCGCCGATACCATGGTTAAAAAATGGTATGTGGTAAGGGCAGTGAGCGGAAAAGAAAAAAAGGTAAAGCAGCAGATAGAAAGCGAGGTTACCAGGAACAACCTGCAGCGGTACCTTGCACAGGTGCTTATACCTATGGAAAAATATATACAGATAAAGGAAGGCAAAAAGCTGAACAAAGAGAGAAGCTACTTTCCCGGATACGTGCTTATAGAAGCCGCGCTGGTAGGTGAATTACCCCACATCATAAGGGCGGTACCCGGCGTAATAGGTTTTCTGGGCAGCAAAAAAGGCGATGACCCTATTCCGTTGCGCCCCTCCGAAGCTAACCGTATCCTTGGCAAGGTAGACGAGCTGTCGGAAAACGAAGCCGAGATGAATATTAAATTTCTGGTGGGCGAAACTATAAAGATAATAGACGGACCATTCAACAGCTTTGTAGGAACTATAGAGGAAGTGAACGAAGAAAAGAAACGGCTTAAAGTAAGCGTTAAAATATTCGGCAGGAAAACGCCACTAGAACTTACCTATATGCAGGTAAAGAAAGAAAGCTGAACAAGAATAAACTGTGAGCCGCAATAAATGTAAAAAACATCGACTCCGGAATATAATAACAACCAAAGACCACTCGATAATTAATAAATAGTGAATAATGGCAAAAGAAGTATCGGGGCTTGTTAAGCTCCAAATAAAAGGAGGGGCGGCGAACCCTGCACCACCAATAGGACCGGCATTAGGAGCCAAAGGGGTGAACATAATGGAATTCTGTAAGCAGTTTAACGCCCGCACCCAGACCCAGGCAGGCAAAATATTGCCCGTTATCATTACGGTATATTCCGACAAGTCGTTCGAGTTTATTGTAAAAAATCCGCCCGTGGCTGCGCAGATTAAAGAATCGCTAAAGATAGAATCCGGTTCAGCCGAATCGAATAAGAAAAAGGTGGGAAAAATAACCAAAGAACAGGTAAAAAAGATAGCCGAAAGCAAAATGCCCGACCTGAACTGTTTTTCGGTAGAATCTGCCATGAAAATGGTGGAAGGCACAGCCCGAAGCATGGGGATAGAAGTAATAAATAAATAGTAATAAATAATTAGAAACTAATAATGGCTAAAATCAGTAAAAAAAGAAAAGCCGCACTGGCAAAATACGATATAGCAAAGGAATACCCCCTTGCCGAAGCCGCCAATATAGTGAAAGAGATAAGCGCAACCAAGTTTGATGCATCGGTGGAATTGAGCGTACGGCTCGGCATTGATGTAAAACAGGCAAACCAGATGGTACGCGGCACCGTTTCGCTGCCTCATGGAACAGGTAAAAATGTGCGCGTACTCGTGCTTTGCACTCCTGATAAAGAAGAAGAAGCCAAAGCGGCCGGCGCCGATTACGTAGGTTTGGATGAATATATTACCAAAATAAAAGGCGGATGGACCGACATAGAGGTGGTAATAGCAACCCCTGCCGTAATGGGTAAAGTGGGCGCATTGGGAAAAATATTAGGTCCGCGCGGACTAATGCCCAATCCGAAGATAGGTACGGTAACCATGGAGGTCGGCAAAGCGGTAAAAGACAGTAAAGCCGGCAAAATAGAATATAAAGCCGATAAAGACGGTATAGTGCATGTAGCCATAGGTAAAATATCGTTTGGCGGACAAAAGATAGCCGAAAATGCCAACGAATTTATCCAGACCATTGTGAAGGCGAAACCTGCCGCCGCCAAAGGAGCATACATACGGAGTATGTTTATGAGCAGCACCATGAGCCCGGGCATTCAAATAGAAACCAAATCATTAGGATTTTAAGAAAAACAGACAGATAAACAATTACGGTATATGAATAAACAGGAGAAAAACAAAACAATAGACGAGTTGGCGGCACTTATCCAAACCAATAGGAACTTTTACCTCGCCGATACATCTACGCTCACCGGAATTAAGATAAACAAGTTCCGCCGCGCATGTTTTGAAGAAAAAGTAGAAGTTACCGTAGTTAAGAACTCCCTGTTGCAAAAAGCTTTGGAAAGGACTTCTAATGCCAGCTTCGCACCGATATACGATACTCTTACAGGGAATACCGCTCTGATATTCGGTGAGCAGCCGAGCACACCGGCCAGGGTAATTAAGGAGTTCAGAAAAGAGAACAGCAAACCCACTCTTAAAGCCGCATATATAGAGGAAAGCGTTTACATCGGCGATGAACAGCTTGATGTATTAAGCGCCCTTAAAACCAAAAACGAACTCATCGGCGATATTATCGGCTTGTTGCAAAGCCCTGCAAAACGCATCATCGGCGCATTACAAAGCGGCGGGCATAAGCTTAGCGGCATAGTGAAAACGCTTTCGGAAAAAGAGGAAAAATAATCTGCCAATAGGACGCCATACACGTTCTATAAAGCATCAATAATTTTATTGGTAATATCGTTTTTGAATCGCGTTCAGTCAAGGCGAACAAAATGAGATGGTTATATTCAGAGGAAATAACTTAACCCTATGCACTTATCTGCGTGGCTTCGCTAGGAATCGAACCTAGATCAGAAGTTCCGGAAACTTCCATACTATCCGTTGTACTACGAAGCCGTTGAATTCAAAAGGCGGGCAAAGATAGACACTATTCCTTATCTGTAAATAGTTGCAATGGAATTGAGAGATTATTGTCCTTTACAAAGTTACACCATTGACAGTCCTTTTTGCCGCACCCTGTATGAAATTCGTGATTATGTATTTTATTCCACGTGTCGGTTATCTGTTCTTTTACAATTCTGATGTCTTCCGGCGTTACCATGACTTTCGACGTTACATATTTCTGCTTCACCGGCTCCACAAAGTCAAATTCAACGCTCTCGGTCTGCCATTGGTATAACTGATAATTATCAAGTAGTATTTTATAGAATACGGCTTGCCGCCAGTAGTCGCCTCCTATTGGTTCCTTTTCACCGGGCGGTTTTAGCTTCTTCTTTGCTTTTTCGTAACTGCCTGTTTTATAATCAACTACATTAACATTCTTGCCTGTAAATTCAAGTTTATCGAGTTTTCCGTTAATAGGCACGCCATTCACTTCAACATTTCGTATAGGTTGTTCGATTCTTACGGTTTTATTCCATTTATTAATGTACCAATCGTAGTAAGGAGGTAATATTTCTCTTCCATGTTCACTCCTTTTTTTATACTGCGTAGTTGTAAAAGATGCTTTGTAGCGGTTCATATTCCAGTCAAAATCACCTAACATCTCCTCTTTGGATGGGAATATGCCATTATTCGCTTTCATCTTCTCGAATAACCTTTGGAGTGTGGCATGAATCACGTTACCGAATGCCATATTATCGCCAACGGCTGACGGCACCTTGATAAGGTTTTGGTAATAAAATTTTATAGGGCAGCTAAGAAAATTGTTCAGATGGGTAACGCTTAACGAATAATTTTTGAGTAGCCCCTCAACATACACTTTATCGACCAGTTCAATCTGCGGCGGTGCGGTGCGGTGGAATTGAATTTCAATAAAACCAAGAAGTAGTTTCTCATCGGTTTTTTTATAAACCGGTTCGGCTCCGGCGCTTTCGATAAGTTCCCCAATAAATTCAGAGGGTTCCAGCGGCTTACCGTCATCATCATTCAACAGATAAGATATTTGTAAATGGCTTTTAGCCCTCGTCATGGCTACATAGAAGAGACGACGCGATTCCTCAATTTCATCAGTTTTTACCTCGTGTCCCATGAGGTTATCCGGCAGTTTGAATTTATTGCCGCGACTTGAACTTTTAGCCCCCCACTGGTTTTTGTTACAACCAATTAGAAAAACGTATTCAAATTCGGCGCCTTTGCAGCCATGCGCCGTCATCAGGTTTACACCGTTTTCCGCTGCCGATATTCTTTGGAGAGGTAACCGGAGCCGGAATTTATTCATGGTGGAAAATAGGTCTAATAGTCCGCGAAGGTTCAGTTCGGGCTTTTTCCGCACTTCTTGCTTGATGAAGTTAAAGAAAGAGCGCAACACCTCCATAAGCCAGTTTTTTTCGGACGATTGCAAAATATAGTTCAGTATGCCTGCTTCATTTATAACTTCTTCAAACAATCCCTGTAGCGTTTCATTTTGCACTTTGCCAATCAAGTATTCTAACAAATTGCTTATTCTTTTTATTTCATTTATTTCGGCAGGTTTAAATAAGTCCGCTTCCGATGATTTCTCAACCTGTTGGTTTATATACTCGCGTAAATTGAACTTCCCTTTTGATGCTTTCTTTGATACCTCCAGTGTAATTCTGGCAATTTCCAGCGGCGACAGTTTAAAAAAGTCGAAGTGAAGGAGTTCAAATAATTTATCTTCTCCGCTGTGCGGATTATCGTTCTCGTTTGCTATATAATTCAGCAGGGTAATTATTTTTTTTATAAATGGCAATTCGAGAATATCAACATTGCGCTTGATGTTCACCCCTATTTTTTTCTTTAATAAATATTCTTCAATATTTTCAATCTGTTTGTGTTGGCGATATATTACAGCAATTTCCTTCGGTTGAACTCCTGTTCCTATAAGTTCTTCAATGGCGCCGGCTACATTTATGACTTCGCTGGCGGGGTTCTGATATTCAACTATTTCAGGCGGGTTACTGATATTCTTCCGTTTCGGATTGGATGCGGTAAGGATTTTATCTATATTCGGCAACCGTTGTTTGTTGTATTCTATTAATTGCTTAGAATAATCAAGAATAACCTGTGTAGAACGATAATTCTCTGTAAGCACTACTGTTTCGAGGTTTTCTTTATATCGATTCCTGAAGTCAGTCATGTTTTCCACATTGGCGTCTTGAAAGGAATAGATAGATTGGTCGTCATCGCCTACGGCAAACACGTTGGGCTTATCCTCCCAGAAATTGGTTAAGTAATTTAGAAGGAGGTTCTGGGAACGGCTTGTATCCTGAAACTCATCAACCAGAAAATAATGGTATTGTTCCTGGTAGTTGAGCAGAATGTCGTTATTCTTGCTGAATGCTTTAAGCACCGAAAGAATCATGTCGTCATAAGTATATCGCGCCATGGTACTCATTGTATCAAGATAAACAGGATAGAGGTTTATGGCAGCGCGAAGCCGCTCCATTTTTTCCGTTTCGTCCTTAATTTTATCCTGCTTTGGCTCGCCTGCAGCAAACTGTCTAAACTTTCGTTTGTAAATAAATTCTTCTTTCTCCGGCAGTTTGGTTATGTAATCATTTATACATTTTATCATGTAATCCGGCTCCCATGCCTGTTTTTTCATCAGGGCGAAGAGATTTTTCACTTGAGTTGCAGTCATGGTATTCTCCTCCCTGAAGCTTTTCAATGGATTATCAGGCGGCAATTCATCGAGAAGTTTTTGATAGAGCATGGCTTCTTCAAGATCAGAGAGGAGGTCGAGATTCTGTCTGCCGAAATAGGAGCGATTATCCCGGATAACCTCATTGCAAAAGGAATGAAATGTATGTATTGATACTCTGTAGGCGTCAGGACCTATCAGGGTAAAGAGCCGGTTGCGCATTTCTGCTTTTCCGGTATCGGTATAAGTAAGGCAAAGGATATTACTCGGTTTAGAGTCGGTCTGTTTTAATATTTTACCGATTCGTGTTGCAAGAATTTGCGTTTTACCGGTTCCCGGACCTGCAATGACGAGGATAGGACCTTCGATGGCATCGACTGCCTTACGTTGAGCAGTATTAAGCTCCCTATACGCTTTATCGAAGACAAGATTATGGTCTTTTGACTTTTTGTCCATGGGTTACCTCAATTCAAATTTCTCGCCCAGATATAATTTTCGGGCTTCGGGGTCATCGGCGAGTTGTTGCGCCGTCCCTGATTTCAGAATTTTTCCTTCGTACATCAGATAAGCGCGGTCGGTAATACTCAATGTTTCATGAACGTTGTGGTCGGTAATCAATATTCCTATATTTTTTTCTTTCAGAGCGCCCACAATTTTCTGAATATCTTCCACTGCAATCGGGTCAATTCCGGCGAAGGGCTCATCGAGCAGTATAAATGATGGTTCTACGGCAAGACATCGGGCTATCTCCGTTCTTCGTCTTTCGCCGCCGGAGAGGACATCTCCCCGCACGGTTCTAATATGCTGCAGTCCGAATTCATCCAGAAGAAACTCCAGTTTTTGATGTTGTTCCTGTTTTGTTTTTTTGGTCATCTGAAGGACGAGGCGAAGGTTATCTTCTACATTTAACTTACGGAATACGGATGCTTCCTGCGGCAGATATGTAATACCCCTCTGCGCCCTTTTATACATCGGTTCACGGGTAATGTCGGTTTCTTCGAGAAATATTTGCCCTGAATTGGGTTTAATCAGGCCTACTATCTGATAAAAGGTAGTAGTTTTACCTGCGCCGTTCGGTCCGAGTAGTCCGACTATTTCGCCCTGCGCTACCTTTACCGATACTTGATTGACAACCGTACGGTTTTTATATTTTTTTACGAGGTTTATCGTGTGAAGCGTCACCGGCAATACAAGTTTATGTTCTTAATTAGGGCTATTTTCCTTGCAAAGTTAATCACTATCCTATTGTTATTCAACTTTGTCAACAAAGTTTAACAGAGTGATATGTAGCTTAGATTACTTCATTCATGACGCTAATGAGGTAGTTCCCATAACCGCTTTTTAAAAGCGGGGCGGCAAGTTTGTTTAGTTGGATTTTGTCAATAAATCCCATCCGGTATGCCACCTCTTCAATACAACCGATATACATTCCCTGCCGTTCCTGGAAGACCTGAACGAATTGCGCCGCCTGCATAAGGGATGTAAATGTTCCGGTATCCAGCCATGCCGTTCCTCTTTCAAGCAAGCTTACCTTTAGTTTACCTGCTTTCAGGTATTCTTTATTAACGTCGGTTATCTCGTATTCGCCGCGGGCGCTGGGCTTAAGGTTTTTAGCTATCGCTACTACATCGTTATCATAAAAATATAGTCCGGGAACAGCATAATTGCTACGCGGCTTTTTGGGCTTTTCTTCAATGGTGATAACCTTGTGGTGCTGGTCGAATTCCACTACGCCGTATCTTTCAGGGTCTGAAACATGGTATGCAAAGATTATTCCTCCATCGGGGTTTTGATTGGCTTGCAGGAGTCGTCCTAGGCCTACTCCGTAAAATATATTATCGCCTAAGACAAGCGCTACTTTGCTTTTACCGATAAATTTTTCACCGATAACGAATGCCTGTGCAAGTCCGTTAGGGATTTGCTGAACAGCATATTCAAAGGAGCATCCAAGGGCTTTGCCATCGCCAAGAAGTCGTTTAAACCCCCCGATGTCTTCCGGCGTAGCGATAATCAGTATTTCGCGTATGCCGGTCATCATTAGTACCGATAAAGGGTAGTAAATCATCGGCTTATCATAAATAGGCATTAATTGTTTGCTGGTGGCTATAGTGAGCGGATATAAGCGAGTGCCCGAGCCGCCTGCCAGTATTATTCCTTTCATAATGGAATTTATGTTTGGTTGTTAATTGACGAAAGTAAGATTAAAACAGGTAGCTATAGGAATTGTGATTTATAAAGCGCCCCAAAATTCGTCAATTTGCCGGATGAAATTCGGAACATTATGTGTGCTATTCATAATTTCAACGCTTTTTTCCCCATTTTATCTAATTCCAGTGGCTCCAATGCGGTCAATTTTAGGATACTATTTACAAGTCCCTCAACTGTATCAGGTTTTATATATATTCCGTTTTCATTTGTCTTCAAAACAAAGGATGTTTGCCCTACATACCTTGCTCTAATGGCATTACCGGCTGCCATCGCCTCCATGAGCGATAAGGATGTGAAGTTTTCATAGTTCTGGCATGATTCGAAAATCCTTAAATAATTAAAGTATTTTGAGAGGTCCCATTCTATTTTCATTGATAATACATCATCGAGTTTATAATGTTGTACCAATGTTTAATTTAGGTTTAAGAGAGCCATCGCCGGACAGCATAAATTGCCCTTCATTTCGTTTAAATAGCTGGCTTTTAATATTTTTACTGGTAACTATATACAAGTTGGGACAAAGCAAAAATAGGGTATCTGAAAAAGAGCGAGGAAATTTTTATTTTTTCTTCCCTTTCTTCGCTGCTTGCTTTTTACTGGGCAGCAATGATGCCTTTAACACATCGTCAAGCATACCGCTAATGGCGAGTTTCGTTTCGTAATGGTGTGCTCGCTTTTTCTTCTTATTCATAGTTCAAAGATAATGTAAATTGCGTTTTGATAAAAATACATTTATGAACATACCATATTTTTCAGTATTTATAGGGCACAACAAGGTATCTATTTTGTATTTTGTTAATAACAAAGTGGTATTAAGTGGTAAAAAGAAGGTATATTTGTATTGCTTAAAACTGTGTGCGACCACCGAAACTTATTACTTACTAAATGAAAACAGGGGCATGTATGAAGCCCCTGCCGTCAAGTTGCATCTCTAATGATGTGCCCACCTGACTATCCGTAAAGCCCGTCAGCAAAACGGAATATTTTAAATGCCTCTGCCCTTGCAAGGGCATTTTTTATTTGTATTGGAAACTCAAAACCCCTTTGGATGGGTCAATCATCGTCAGGGGCATTTAAGTTAAGTGAGATAGCCTCACAGATAAGCTCTTATGTCGAAGCGAAACAATTGACCTGTTTCACAAATACAAAATTATGCAATTCCTATCCTGGAAGCAAAATAACAAGCTTGAGTTTTTAACATCTTTATTAACAAATGCCTGAAAACCCTTAACTGATGGGCATTTCATAGGTTATCAACAGTACTAATTTTGAATCAAAGTTTGATATTTTAACCTTAAATCACTTTGTCCTAAGAATTTTTCAAAGCGTTCTTCGTTCCCTAATTCCCTCGTATTGTATCGGGCGGTAAATTCATCAAGATACCTGTTTAAGTGCTTTTCAGAAGTGAAATGGTATATACCATACAACCCGCGTTTTAACACTCTCCAAAAGTTTTCTATTGTGTTGGTATGAGTTTTGCCAACTACATATATTTTCAAATTGTGCTGAATAGTCTTGTGTTGGTAGCCTAATTTATCCACTTGTCCGTAAGCATACCATTCATCAGTTAGCATAGTTGCGCCTTTTTCAACGTGCTTATCAATTACTGGTAAAATGGATTCGGCTTTGGTATTCGTGATTACTTTTGCAATAACCTTGCCGTTTCTTTCAATCAAACCTAATACTACAATCTTATCCGCCTTTGCGCTACCTACTGTTACTTTCTTCTTCTTGTTGTAATGCCTGTTACCTTCTTTGCCTCCGATGAATGTTTCATCTACTTCAACCTCTTTGGTTAGCAAGACAGGGTTCTTAAAGGAAAGACTAAAGGCCAAAATGCAAATTGGCATAACAGTTGTACTTATTCTTTTTAGTGTATTTCTAATATGCTGGCATAATGACAATGATACCTTATTAAAATTTGGAATCAGTACACTAACATTTTTCTTAAGTTATTGGTGCAGATAATTTCCCCTTTTGTCCCAACACGTATATAGTTACCTTTTTACTGCTTCTATAAACCATTCCGGATGCTTCGGTTCTTCGAGTCGGGATGCAAAACGATTATGTTTTTTTGGGAAATTGCAGTATGAATCTTTTTGTGTCGGCGAAGCAGATTAATTATATTTATCAAAAAGTTCGGCAAAAAAGAGTTCTGCTCCGTCTCCACCCTCAATGTTTCCTATACCAAATAGAAATAATGCGATTTTCATTCAATTTATATATCCCAATTTCTCTCTCACCAATTTCAGCTTTTTTACTGCTAAAGCTCCGGCTTTCGCCGCCCCTTCTTTAAGTTTTATTTCCAGTTCATTTTTGTTGTTCATGTAATGGTTGTATTGTTCTCTTTCCTTTTTGAATTTTTCGAGAATAACCTGGAATAATGCCTCTTTCGCCTGACCGTAACCGTAACCGCCCAGAATATAATTTTTTCGCATCAGCTCTATCTCGATTTCATCGGCAACAAGCCGGAATATTTTAAAAATGTTGCACTTATCCGGGTCTTTGGGCTGTTCAACAGGTGTTGCGTCGGTTACTATCTTCATAATTGATTTGCGCAGCTCCTTGTCAGGTAAGAATATGTCTATGGTATTATTGTATGATTTACTCATCTTTTGGCCGTCGGTTCCAGGCACAACCATAACCTGTTCGTTAATGATCGCTTTCGGCACAACAAATATGTCGCCATAGTTTCTGTTAAATGAATTGGCTATATCGCGGGTTATTTCGAGGTGTTGCTGCTGGTCTTTACCGACAGGTACAAAATCAGCATCATAAAGTATTATGTCGGCTGCCATTAACACCGGATAGACGAAGAGTCCTGTGTTGACGTCGGATAAGCGGTTCGATTTATCCTTAAAAGAGTGGGCGTTGGCGAGCATCGGATATGGGGTAAAGCAGCTCAATATCCAGGTAAGTTCACATACTTCGGTCACATCGCTTTGTCGGTAGAATACGGTTTTACTCGCATCAAGTCCGAAGGCGAGCCAGGCAGCGGCTACACTGTATGTATTTTCTCTCAATATTCTGGCGTCGCGCACGGTGGTAAGCGAATGCAAGTCGGCAATGAAGAGGAACGATTCGTGTGAAGGATTATTTGCAAGTTCAATTGCCGGCTTAACTGCGCCTAAAATATTGCCGAGATGAGGGATTCCTGTGCTTTGTATTCCGGTTAATATGCGGGACATGAATAAAATTTATGGGTTAAAAGTGAGGGTTTGTCTTAAATATAAATAATGATAAAGGTAGAACAATTTAAAAGGCATTTTTAATTCCCGGGAACGGGGTTATGAACAAACCGCTATGAACTTCAACAGTACAGGGGTGTGTTATTGTCTCTAAGACATTCGCCATCTTTGAACCAGCAGGCGGAAACGGAAGGCGATATATTCGCGGTAACGGTAAACGATAAAAGCCATAAATATCAGATAAGGGAAAGCCATCAGGTAGAGTATTGCATGGTTTATGCCTGTTCCGACTCCGCTGCCGTTCCGGGCGCTGCTTGCGACCACTTCGCTGCAAACGCTGCACTGTGCAACACTCCATAGCGGGAGGATTGCAAGTATCATCATGCCGATTATAATTTTAAATCTATGCATAGAGCAAAGTTACGAAAAGTATTTAAACCCGAATTGAGTTAAAAAGGATAATAGGGCGAGATCATAATATATACTACTACGCCTGTAATGGTTACATATAGCCATAATGGAAGCGTCCAGCGGGCAATCTTCCGATGTCGTGCAAATTGTTTTGTAAGTCCCAGGTAAAATGAGAGCAATACCATTGGTAAAACTATTGCAGACAGCGTGATATGCGAGATAAGAATAACCAGATATAAAGGACGAAGCGGATTATCTTTCGGGAAAGGCGTCTCCTTTCCAAAGAAATGGTATGTTACGTAACTGACTAAAAACAGGGCGGAGAAGATGAATGCCGTTATGTTCAGTTTTTTATGGAGTTCCATCTTTTTATTACGGATGGCAAGGTAAGAGATGATGAGTAATACCGTGCAGTTACCGTTCAGCAGTGCATTAATCAAAGGACAATGCTTTACCAACCCGGGTACCTGCCCTGATTTCGGCAGCAGATAAAGTACGAGTACAACAGCTGGTACGGCAAGAGTTACTCCTATAATAAGTCGTTTAGCAATTTTATCTTCCATAATTAATCCGGGGTTTTGCTTTTATTCCTTTTTTCATTTTGTATAAAATATGCGGCTTCCAACATACCAATCTCATCAACCAGGCGATCGGTTTCCTTTATTGAAAGCGCATCATATACCCCTCTTATACAACCCTCCTTATCCACCAAGAAGAATTTGCTGAACCCTTTTGTATAGCTTGAATCAAGGGGCTTATAAAAAGCATCTATCGCAAATTCCCTTATTGACTGGCCTTTACCGGTTAAAAAAATCTGTCTCCTACCGGCGTGAACCTTGTTGCTGTATGTCTTCAATTCGTGTCTGCCTGCAGAATCAAGAAAAAAGGTTAAGAGCCGCAGTCCGGTATCAAGGTTGGTACGTTCTTCTATTCTGTCGAAAAGCGTTGATATGGAAGGTGCATAATGCTTATCCGTGTCATTAATAAAACATGCTGTCCAAATTTTACCCCTTAATCCGGTATTAGTAACGTTTTCGCCTGATTCATTTATAAAACTGAATGGGATGACCTGATAAAATAGGGTATCGGCGCTGGCTTTATTATCTTTTATGGTTAACGCAACTTTCTTCGGTCCGAAATAGGGAAGGCGAACGAATGAACGTTCCTTACCCGCAGTAAGGAATACATACAAGGCGGAAGGGAGTATAAGGATTATAAATAATGCCAGAAACTTTTTCATCTCTCTTCTCCTTGATGTAAAAGCCCATTTTTATATTTACCTGCACCGGCTAGTATGATTTCCCGGCGTGTTTGTCAGTGAGACAAAACAACGGTAGAGAGGGCATCTCCCACACCTGTAAGAAAATTAGAATAAACGCCCTCGGTAATTGCCATAAAAGCAAGGTAGAATATGAACAGAGTATAAGG
>JAKAOA010000060.1 GCA_021823405.1 Bacteroidota bacterium
CGGCGTGGTTTGCTGCTAATGTATTATTAATGTGGCTTTAAACTACAATTCTACTTGAGAAGGTTCAATCCTTTCGCCCGGCATAACATTTAAATTAAAGGGTTAAATAGAATTAAATGATATTCTGGCGCTGCTTACAAATTAGCGACTACGGGAGTGTGTCATCAATCAACCCTTACTTTTCGTATATTTGTTCGCCTTATTCGCCTTAAAGGAACAGGGTTGATTCTGAAAACTTAAATTTTAACATCATGAAAATTATTCCGACTGTTTTACTAACCTTGATTACCGTTGCTTCAATTGCCCAAATCCCGAATCCAAGTTTTGAAAACTGGACAAGTGGAAATCCGAACGGATGGACCGATGGCAACAGTTTTTTACCTGGTACCACAACCGAATCGAACAATGCCCATGCAGGGGCGCACGCATGTTCGTTAAACAGCTCCGGCGGAATGGGTGGGTTTGTCCAAACCGGCACATCAATTTATGACACTTATTTTTCGCAACCCGGTAATTTTGTAGCATTAAACGGATGGTATATTCTTAATTCGGTATCGGGAGAGGGAATTTATGTATCTGTGCAAAATAAATCCGGTAACAGTTCCAACGGTTCAGGAAATTACCAATCCACATCATCTACGGCGGTATACAAACAATTTTCCGCCTGTATGACGGGTGAGACCGCTACCACCGATTCTACAAGCATAAGCATTACCCTTACCGGTAGCCCTACCCACACGGGCGCCTATGTAATTGTTGACGACTTGAGTTTTGGTTCCTGTGTAAACGCCGTGGAGGCGATACCTGACCGTGTAACCCTTGAATCATCATACCCGAACCCTGCCAGTACTATCTTTAACATCATCTATTCAATTCCAACATCCGGTATTGTAAGCGTTGGATTATTTGATTTAAGCGGAAGAAAATTGGAAACTCTGCTTAATGGCATAAAACAAACTTCCGGTCGTTACAAGATACCGGTTGACGTAAGCGCACTTGCCAACGGAATTTATATTTATTCGATAACAGTTGATGGTGAAACATTCTCCCAGAAGCTAAGTGTAATCAGATAATTATGAAACTCAACGCTTCAGAAAAACTGGGTATGGTCATTGCGTCCCTGCATGTGAAGATTTGGTAATATATAATGCCCGAAAGTGATTTTTGTACCGCGTGCTGCCTTAGATAAAGCATTGTCGCAATCCAAAATGCATCTACGAGCAGTAATACCGATGCTTTGAATTTGTGAATTTTAACGAATTCTATTGTGGTCGGTATAATATGAGCAAAATATATAATTTTTTAGAAACTCATACCCTAATTGTACCCAAACCCTGTCAAATACAAACTTATAAAGATTTTAACTTCTTGCCACGGAGAGCAATAGCCGCAAACCAAATTATTTTCAGGTTTTGTAGAAGGAGGTTTTAATTTGCCTCAGCGCCGCCGCTATTCTTATCTTTCAGAAGTATCCCATAGGCAACAATGCCGTAGCCCAGAATGAGTATGATGGGCGCTACAACCATACGCCGGGCGGAAAATAGATCGTAACTGAACTGGTTCGGGTCTTTTGAACCGCCTCCCGACAGGGTAAGATAACCGATGATGAGCAGCAAAATACCTGCCGCAAGCAAGGTATAGTTTTTCTTGGTAAAAGCGAAATGGAGCTTAGGGTGAAGTTCAGTCGCCTTACCTTCCTTTTTAATCTCTTTTTTTACTTCGGGTTTTAGTGCCATAATTGATATATCAAACTCCAAAGGTAGAAAAAAACTGTACACCGTTAACCTATTAACTTTGCACCGTGAAACAATCGGTGTCAGTATCCTTTTTCTGCCTAACTTTATTTGCCTCGTGTATTAAACCGTTGCACGATTACACTCGCTATACTCCTCCCGCCGCACCCGATTACAGCAAGCAAAATTGTTGGGCGGCGCTGCCCTGGATTCATAGCGCGGCAGATACCATTCTGCCCGGGTCCGGATTGACAGATGAACAGGATTCTGCAAAGGCGGATGTGTTTTTTATTTATCCTACCCTTTATTTCAGTTCACGCAGCTGGAATGCCAATATTTATGATGAAAAGCTAAACAGGAGGATTGCCCAAACAACTATAGCCCAGCAGGCAAGCGTCTTCAACGGCTCATGCAAAATTTATATTCCAAGGTACAGGCAGGCTACACTCTATTCCTTCCTTGATAAAAAGGGCAATGGTGAAAAAGCCCTTGACCTTGCATATTCCGATGTAAGACGCGCCTTTATATATTATCTGGAACACTATAACCACGGACGTCCCATAATAATTGCAGGTCATAGCCAAGGCGCCCTGATGGCATACCGGCTGTTGAAAGAATTTTTCGATACCACTTCTCTGCGTAAAAAGCTTGTTGCAGCATATCTAATAGGTTACCGCATCCGCCGCGACTCAATTAAAAATATTCCGCCAAGCGATTCGGCTCTGCAAACGGGATGCTATATAAGCTGGAACAGTGTACGGTGGGGCGGTTTGAAGGGTAAAATGGCAAGTCATTTTAGCGGCGTTTGTATCAATCCGTTAAGCTGGAAGCAGGATACCCTCTATTACAGCGATTCATTGAATAGGGGAAGCATCGTATTCAGTTGGCGTTACAAAAACAAGAGGATAGAGCCGTACCTTATCGGAGCCGCCTGCCGTGGCGGTGAATTATGGATAAGAAATCCTTCCAAAGCCCATGTCTTCTCCATCGGCGGCAGCTATCATCTTTTCGATTACAGTTTGTTTTATATGAATATCCGCAATAATGTAGCGAAAAGGATTAAGTCCTACATCGACAAGAATTGATTTCAAATGAAGCATACCGTTATCTCTGGTAAGCCCCAAGGGTGGACATATATGATCTTGTATTGCCATCCAAATCGATAGGATAATTCCCGTATGCCTGCGAGCCCTGGAGAAGCGCGGGTGAGGTATTCGGATTAACATGATAGTCATCAGCAGGCGGTTCACCGGTGCTGTTGAATAAAGGGTCGGCGTTCAGCAGATTCTGGGTTTTAGGGTTAAAATTAGAGTTTGGGTTTATGTTCGTTTTGAGTTCGCAGTTATTAAATGCGTAGTCAAATATTCCGCCTTTAGTATCAAGGTTTACTTCATTGGTTAAAGCGCCGAATATTATGCAGTTATAAAAGTTGGCGCTGTCCATAGGTCTTACATGTAGGTTGTTATTTATGTCGAAATAATAATTGTTGATATTTAACAAAGAGGTCTGCCGCTGTGTGTAGTTCCAATAATCGGCAAAGGTGCATTGGTTGAATGTGTAATTGCCTCCGATACTTAAATTCACGCAACAATACTGGCAGTCCTCTATCAGCAGGTCATCACCCTTTATGTAGGAATCCTGCCCGAGCAGTCCATATTCGCTCATGCTCTTTATAATCGTATGATGTATTTTGAGGGTGGGCGAAAGGTATGCGTTTCCGTTACTATCGGCTTCTATGCCTATGGTGCCATTCTTTATCAAAGCCCAGTTTATTGAATCGTTAATGCTTAGGGGCGATAACAGTATCTCACCCCATTGTCCGGGTATTGTCTGGTAGGCATCGTCGAGCCGGTCGCCCTGGAATACAACAGGATTGCCTGACGCACCGTTTATGACAAGTGTGGCTCCGCCGCTAACGAACAAAACGGCGTTATTATGCATATAAATTTTGGTTCCGGCTTCAATGGTGAGGGTACAGCCGGTGTTCACAACCGCATAACCGGTAATCACCACAGGCAGTGAACTGGTCCAGATGGATGAACAGGGAATTACTGAATAAGCCGGTCCCGTAGGCGGAAAAACAGTTGGTTTGATGAAAACCGCATTTTGACCGTATGCCTCCAGATAAACGCTCTGTACATTATTGTTAGTGGTAAATATCAGCGAGTCCTCCACTAAAAAAGGGGTGTTTGATTTACCGGGATTGATGGTTACCGTTACAAACACAAAAATACTGTCCTTAGCAGGAATCTGTATGTTCGCGAAAGATATTCCGGGCGTTCCGTTCACATTAATTTTATACGGTGATGCCTCGCCTCCCGCCAGTTTCAGCGACGAGATTTTGATGGGCTGGTTGTATGTGTTAAGTACCTCGAATGCCTGTACTGTGGAGCCAATGGTGGTGAAAACAGTATCAAAAAGAAGCGAATTCTGCGAAAAAGATAGTTTGGCGCTCGGGTTGGTAATTAGGGTATCCTTCTTACAGGAAAGGAAGGCAAGCGTTACGGTGATTATGATAACTGTAATTAATCGGAGGTTCCTTGAGTACATGGCTTTTAAAACATTTCAATTTATTGCGAAAGAATAAATAAATCGATTCAATTAAGAACTAAAAATAGAGAAAAATATTGTCATTCATTATTATAGCCCATAGTGGATGACTCCGCAATATTGAAGTATGGTACTACCTAAATTCAGAATAAGCAGAAGTCAATATGAATTGATTTGCTACCTAAATGTTATTTTCTTGCTCCCATATTTCTTTAATAAATTCAGTGTTTGGGGATTTGGCTATCTAATGGTAATCAAAATATTACGCGGAATTTTAACAATAAGATCCGGCAAGCCGGCTACTAAAATAAGGATAGATTTTTGTAAGTTATTAACAAGAAATTAACAATTAGAGGTTCTTTTTTGCTAAATTTGCCACTGATAGCGTTTCAAAGTGCGATTATGGGACAATATATCCTTGTCTTCCTTACGGCTTTTCTGATAGTATTTATATGCACTCCATCACTCATTAGGGTTGCAATTAGGAAGAACCTGACCGATACTCCCGGTGATTTGAGGAAGCTGCATACTCGCAGCATTCCAACTCTGGGCGGGGTTATGATTTTTGCGGGCACGTTGTTTTCGTTCGCTCTTCTGTTGCCCACAATATCTAACATGATAATTACAGGAGGTTTGAATTCAAGCCAGATTAACGGTGCTATATACCAGCATGCGGCGGAAGTGCGTATGAACTGGACAGATGCAAGCCAGATAATAAATGATAGCAATTATCTTATAGCCGCCATGCTTATTCTGTTCTTTATCGGCATTAAAGATGATATAATAGGTACGGCAGCGGTGTATAAGTTACTCGCCCACGTTATTATTGGCATGATTCTAGTACTGATGGGCGGAATACGCATTACAAGTTTTCACGGACTGTTCGGTATTTACAACGATATACCTTATTGGGCAAGCGTTTTTCTCTCCGTCTTCACTTATGTGGTAATTATTAATTCTATCAACTTTATTGATGGTATTGATGGGCTGGCTGCCGGTATTGGCTTAATCGGCTCGGCAGCATTCGGAATGTGGTTTGCCTTTGCCCACAGCCCTGTTCTTGCATGCCTTGCATTCGCCTTGTGTGGCTCGCTCGGCGGGTTTATTATCTATAACTTTTCACCTGCAAAAATTTTTATGGGCGATTCAGGTTCCCTCATAATAGGATTGATTCTTGCCGTTCTCGGTATTAAGTTAATAGAATTCGACCCGGCGCAACTGCCTCTGAATATAGCAAGAATTTCAAGACCGCTGTTTGTAATGAGTATCCTGGCGTACCCGCTCATTGACGCTTTACGTATTGTTATTTACCGGAGCTTGAAGGGTACATCGCCTTTGGCTGCTGACAGGAATCATATTCACCATGCCTTGCTTGATATGAACTTAAGTCACCGGCAAATATCAATACTTCTTTACGGTTATACCATAATTGTAACAACTTTATCCATTTTGCTAAGTGACATTGATTATACGCTGGCATTCGCCGTTGTGGGCGGCATAGCGGTTTTTGGGCTTCAAGTGCCACTTATAATAAAATTACGAAGACGTAGAACGCGCGCCACTATCGTTAAGGAGATGAATCGCAATCAAGCGATATAAGAAAGTAATAGATTTTCTAACGCAGTTTTTAGGTTAAACCAGTAGATCTGATATATTTTATATCAATCTATAAGCCCTTTGTCCTTCGCCTTCCGGTCGTAATTCCGCATAGCGACCATCCAGATAATGAACAATACGCATATCAGGGTAATATAGAAAACGTTCGGAGCAATTCCAATACGTTGAATGAGGTGGAATGAACGCTCTGAAAGACGTCCCAACGCACCGAAGAAGCCGGAGGCGGAATAGCTATACCAGTCGAGTAATGTCATTTTTTAGTAATTTGGCACAAATCTAATAATAATTTAGTATCTCTGATATGAGATTTGACGGGTTGTCTGCATTTCTTTGCTCCATTCAAAAATACTTTATGTTTTTCCGGTGATTATCAGATTTTTAAGGTCGAATAGTGTTCTGTCGCTGGTAATTCCGGTGTTATTCGCCATTGGTATCAGGTGTATAGCAGTAGCAAACGGAGTAATGGCAGCGCCAGACACAGGGGAGCCATTTTTTGATTTATGCTTGGGCTGGCTACAGAAGGTTCAGATGGTGTCAGTGGCGGCGGGATTTCTGTTGCTTGCAGCCGAGGCATATATCTGGAACCGTTTCATCAATAGCCAGACCTTGTTGAATCAAACCTCCAACCTGCCAGCCCTTTTCTATATCCTTTTATTAAGTTTGCGCCCCATTCAGATAGGTTTTTATCCCGCGTTAGTCGCTTCATTCTTCCTTATTTTAGCAATAACCCGCCTATCGGAAAGCTCTTTTAAAGAAAAAGCGCTCTCTGAATCGTTCGATGCGGGGTTTTTTACGGGTATGGCAACTCTGTTTTATTTTCCGTCTTCCGTCTTTTTAATCTTCCTCTGGGTATCATTACTATTGTTGCGCTCTGTTGTATGGCGTGAAATGGTAGTTTCGTTAATCGGATTCACTATACCTGCTTTGCTTACCTTGGCATGTTATAATATCTTATTCAGGGGTGATAATCTATATATTCCTTACAGGATGTTTCGAACCATTTGGGAGTACCGCTTTCCGCTCCACTATTCGTGGAAACATACGCTTTTAACAGCCGTACTCGGAATTACGGGGCTTGTTACTATTATTTTCTTTGTGCGCGGAATAGCCAACAACGTTGTAAAAAAGCGAAAAATATGGTCGCTTATGTTGTGGTTCTCGACGTTTGGGCTTGCTGCCGGTATAATAGCTCCTCACAAAGACGCAGGGGCTTTTTCATCGCTCGCCATTCCGTGTTCCTTTATTTTTTCAAATTACTTTTTAAAGTCAAAATCGAGATGGCTCCCCGATCTTTTATTCATACTTCTGGCGCTTTCTGCGGGAATTAATATTGCGCTCGGCTAAAATGAATTATTACGCGTATTTTTGCACTATAGTTTCCCCCAAAAACAGGATAAGTAGTTTAGTTGGGAAGACAAAGTAAATTTAAACCAAATAGCAACCTGACGATAGCACCATTTACTGCTGCCGCTATGCTCCTATATCGGATGATGAACCTCTTGAAAAAGAAGAGGAAATGATTTTGTGTCTGTCTTTTTTACTATCCGACCTACAAATTGCAGTATCCTATGATGTCCCTGGCGTTGGTTGCACATCTTCCTCTATTTTACAAAAACGCTCAATGCCCCATTTTAAGGGACGACCTTTTAAAGGTAAAGTTCTTCTTGTAATATAAATAGTACAGTTCAGTTTACGGTCTCGAACTTACAAACCAACTGGGCAACGTACACGCAATTATACGTCCAAATCTCATTTATCAATAAACCCTATTAATATCACCATACATCCGGTTTCCGATTTACTATCGCCTTTAGCCGGTATATCGTAGTCGATATAATATGTGCCGGGGGTGTCTAATTCAAGTGCCCAGAACATATTATCGACTCCTTTTGAGTTATCGTAAAGTTTTTTTCGCCTGTGTACCAGATGACTATGGTCGTATATATTCACTTTAACATTCTCATCGAACATGGAAGTGCCAAGAACAAGTTTGTACTTAGTGCCGGCGAATGCTGAAAATTCCACCTCTATCATCTGGGGTTTATCGGTAAAGGTGATGTCGTTATATGCGTAGCTATCGTATTTATATGGTGCAAGATTTGGCTTATAGTTCTTAACTATTTTACGCGTGCTACATTGAGCTGTAACGTATCCTGCACAATACAATTGAGTAATCAGTAAGAAAAATAGACGGATAGGCAGGAACAAATCTTTCCGGCGGTAAATGAATATGGGTTTCCTTCTAATTGTTCTTGCCATATCTCCGCCATCATTATTAATCGGAGTAAAATTTCTTTCTATTTAAAGCCGACCACTATTACCCCGCAACCTCCATCTTCAGGAGAATTGTCGTTCGCATTCGGATGGGCATCTATAGTATAATCGATATAAACTCTGTCACGCAACTTTTTTTTCGGAATGAAACGATTAATTTTCGCCGCATCGCTGCTCTTTACACTAAATAGGTTTTCCCGTTTTGAATCTTCCATCGGCTTATCCCATACGTCAATTTTAACGCCTGGCGCAAGAGCGTACGTATTGAATACAAAAAGATATTTTTCGCCCGAAAATATAGGTATTTGTATTTCTTTCACCTGTTCTTTTCTTATAAATTTAACAGGCAAGGAATTGGCGCAATCGAAGTGATAAGGTTCTCCGCCGTATTCGGCCAGGTTAAAATAGAATTTACAGGTATCCTTAAGCACGTTCTGGTTGCAATCATAGGTCTGCTGTCCTTTAGCCAGTATAGCACAGGATACCAGTAAAAAGAGAGCAGCTATTTTCTTATTTATCATGTTAGGTTTTATTTTAATTCAAATGAAAAAAAGTTCTTCAGGCAGCAAGGAATTTTGACCTAAGGTCTTGTATCATACCGCTTATCTGGTTGATATGTTCTGGAGTAAGAGAAATGGACTTATCACTGTCAGGATTATAGTCCTTCACTTCACTAAAAGAAGTATAGGTATTCTGAAGGTTCTGCAGGTCCTTTTCGAGATTGGGGATGTTGTTGTCCGATGCTTCGTATTTGTGTAAAAGTTTCAGTAAATTATCCAATATGTTCATCTGCTCGGAAATACGTGAACTTACATTGGCGCTTTTGCCTTTATCATACACTTTTGCCCCGATATACATACTTTCAACCCACGCACCGGTAAATGCGAGCACGCCGACATATTTTTGCTTGTTGGCTTCCAAATATGTATCCGTACCCATTTGTAAGTCGCCAATTACTTGTGCGAGAGAATCGGTATTATCAATGTTCGACTTAAAGCGGTTCAGCATTGATGCTCCGAATACGCTTCCGAATCCCATTTTTTCTGCCAGCGACTGTACGGTATTCAGGTAGTTGGTTGCATCCTGACTTTGCTTATTCAAAACGCAATACGATAGATCGGCGCTGTAAATACCCATGTTAACGGCGCGGGCGTACACGGTATTAAATTGACTGGCGTCCTTTATTTTAGTCGTCAGGTCGGGATAATAGCTTAATCCGGCGTTTTTGAAAATGGTGGCGATAAGCAGCGGTGAAGGCAACAGGTACACCTCGGAGTCCTGGTCGACGGTAGTGGCTGCGGCGGCGGCTTTTGCTTTGGCTAAACTATCTGCCGACGACATAATGTTGTTTTCCTGGGAATTCTCGTGGTGACATCCAAAGAGGACAATAATGCCGGCGCCGAGAACGGACAGCAACGGGGTAAAAATTTTTCTTCTCATAGTGGTATTGTTTGGTAAACTGTAAATTTAAGGGCGCAATATACAAATATTTTTATATTATGCCTGAAAATGTTTAAGAAATAATTTGAATCCCGGTTTTACAGCAATCCTGGCATAAGGAATTGTGCTGTATCCGGGCATCGGGTTAGGATTTGGCAATGCGGCTTATTTCCGGGTTGGTATCTTCCCGTTCTCTTCAGGCTGAACTACAAGTTGAACTGTGTAACGGCTTTTGTGTTCCATCAACACCTTTTTCCCGACAGTTACCCTGTCTATAGTTGGCTGGTCGTAATAACGGATGGTGATAAGTTCGAGGTTCTTATTATAGAGTACCCTGAAGTCATCGCCTAAACGGGCAATTAGCGCGGAGAGTTTACCCGGGTCGTCGTCCATACATATAGAGAAGTTCAGGGCGGAGTTCTGCATTACGTTCACTTTCACTTTGCAGACGGCCAATTCTTTAAATATACGCGAAAGGTTTGCCTCCACTATAAAAGAAAAATCTTTTGGTGATATGGATAGCAGCGCCTGATTAATCTTGAAAATAAAACAAGGAGTGGATAACTGGGAGAATTTATTATCAATCTGCGTTCCCGGTTCGCCCGGATTTAAAAACGATTTTACTAAAAGAGTGATATTCCTGTTTTGCAGCGGTTTTATGGTTTTCGGGTGGATAACCGTAGCCCCGTAATATGACAGTTCCAAGGCATCCTGATAGCTTAAATGGTCTATTTTAACAGTGTTATCAAACCACTTGGGGTCGGCATTAAGCACGCCCGGCACATCCTTCCAGATGGTTACTGATGCTGCATTAAGGGAATAAGCCATTATAGCCGCCGTATAATCGCTGCCCTCGCGCCCGAGTGTGGTAGTTTTACCATTTTTAGTCCTTGCTATGAATCCTTCCGTTATAACAACTTGCGCTTGTTTAAATGAAGCAGAGTAATTCCGGCGGACTCTCGACTCGGTTTGGTCGAAGTTTACATTGGCATTTTTAAAGCTGTCGTCGGTGCAAATATTGTTAAGAGCATCCTGCCATACAACATCTATTCCGGTTGAAGAGAGATAGCTTAAAACTATTTGTAAAGATAGCTTTTCGCCGTATGCCGCAATCTGATCATATCGCTCATCTTGATTATCATGAGGGTAGTTTTTTACCAGATTCAACACCTCTGCAATTAATTCCTTTATGGTTAATACAATTTCAACGCCTTTTTCGCCTGCAATGCATTCTTTTGCAATATTTGTATGGTAGTTTTCAAGTTCACTGCACAAGCGTGCAGCTTCATTATACTCTGCCGATTCAATAATTTTTTCGAGTGCATTGGTGGTTTTTCCCATTGCCGAAACAACCACCACAAGTTGTTCGCCGGGATACATTTTTAATATAGCTGCGACATTCCTTAGTCCGTCAGCGTCCTTTACTGACGCTCCGCCGAATTTAAATACTTTCATGGTTTAATTGTCCGGCTTACTTCATTTTCCTTTTTTGAACTACGGATGAGGGCGATAAGGGCTTGAATTTCTTCAATTGTTTTTCATACAGGGTAACGTTAAGCCACTCGCTGCTGAAAACAGATCCGTATTTCTTATAAAAATTTATGGCGGGCTTGTTCCAATGCAGTACCTGCCAGTCAATTTTACGTAATCCCTTTGTTTTAGCTGTTTTTACTACCTCTTCAAATAGTTTTCCGCCTATACCCAGCCGCCTGTATTTTTCGCTCACAATAATATCGTCCAAATAAATGGAACGCCCTTTCCAGGTAGAATATTTAAAATAATAGAGCGCCATACCGCCAATTCGCCCATTCACTTCGGCAACGAATGCTTTGTAAGCCGGATTTTTCTCAAAGCCGTCATTTACAAGTTCTTCAAGGGTTACTTCTACCTCATCCGGGGCTTTTTCATATATAGCTAACTCCCTAATTAATTTAAGTATTCCCGCGGCATCTTTTCTAACGGCTTCCCGGATATTTATTTTCATGGCGTCGCTGCTATTTCCAAATCCTTGCTTCCTCCAGTTTAATTTTCTGATTAAAGAAGGAGTTGGTATTTTTTTCAAAGCCGTCGGTATAATCGGAAACATAAAAACGGTAAAAGGGCTTTTTTCTGCCCCGAAGGCGGAGTAATTTATGCTTTTTAAGCTTCTGGCTCACAAATTCAGCTACTTCGTCTGCCGCATCTATAAGCGGCACTCTGCCTTTGTATAGTTCCTCTATCTCATTTTTGATAAGCGGATAGTGTGTGCAGCCGAGTATAAGGGCATCTATGTGGTTCAATTTAGGGCGCGTTAGGTAGGAGTTAATCACAGTGCGGCTTATCTTATTATTGAAGAATCCCTCCTCAATCATGGGTACAAGTAAGGGCGTAGCAAGCCCTGAAACCTCAATGCTTTTGTTCACCTCCACTATTTTACGGGCATGAATTCCGCTCTTTATCGTTCCTTTCGTTCCTATTACTCCCACTTTTTTAATTTTGCCTCGTAGTTTCACGTTGCTGTCCAATATTTTTTTTACTACCGGGTCAATTACATTCACTACCAGCGCCCTTTTACCGATAAAATCCTTCACCGTATCATACGCCAGAGCAGACGCCGTATTGCAGGCGATTACTATCATCTTGCATTTGTTGTCGAGTAGAAACTGGGCTATACGGATGGCATAATATTTTATGGAATCGGGTGACTTATCGCCGTAAGGCAGGTGGGCTGTATCACCGAAGTATATTAGATTCTCCTCGGGTAGCTTTTCCTTAATGGCTTTGGCTACAGTTAGTCCGCCTATACCCGAATCAAAAAGCCCTATGGGTTGATTGGAATCGAGTTGTTTCACAATTTAATTTTGTCAGTCAACTATTATCAATAATGAAACGTATGGGATATACCTCTGTATTCAATTTAAATGTGACGGTACCCAGTATTGTTCATATTCATCAATCGTCTTCCCCGCTTTCACTTAGCCGGTGCCGGGCTTTTGGGTTTTAAACCTAATTTGTCGGCAACCATAGCATACACATCGTCACCATCTTCGAAGTAGAGGACTACGCCGGAACTGGTGTCAAGTATATATTCGTACCCCTTTTCTTTGGCTACCTCTTTTATCGCTTTCTTTGCCATATCTATAATCGGACGGGTTATGGAGTCATTGAATTTCTGAAGAGACGACTGTGCCTGCTGCTGGAAATTCTGAATACGCTGGTTCAAGTCCTGAAGTTCCTGCTGTTTGGTCTGTTTTATCAATTCCGTATATGATGCCTGATTATCTTGATATTCTTTATACTTCTGTTGCAATTCATTTTGCATACTTTGGATGGTAGATGCCAGTTGCTGATAATAGTTCTGCCCTGTTTTACGCGCCGAATCGGACTGTGGCATGGCTTTTAAAAGGGAATCAAGGCTTATATGTCCTATTTTCTTTTGAGCGAATGAAGAGGCAGATAGGCAGAATGTGCCAATCAGTAAGCTAAGGATGACCTTTTTTTTCATAAAGACATTTGGTGTTAAAAGTTGAGGGTTTTTAGTTTTTATTTGGATTATGGGAGACGATAACCGGAATTAGATTATTGGTTTCTGTTTATTATCAATGTTGCTTTTTACTGCCTTTTCCCTCCTTCTCCTTGCCGCCGTATCCCATTGCTTTCAGTATTTCATCGCTTTTATCGTATTTAGGATTAGTATAAAGCATCGTAAGGTCGCTGGATTTGTCAAAGATAACGGCCAAATTATCTTTTTCAGCGAGGTCCTGAACGGCATCGTAAATTTTATCCTGTATCGGTTTTACGAGTTCCTGACGTTTTTTGAAAAGATCGCCGTTTACCCCGAAACGCTGCTTTTGCAAATCCTTTACTGCCTGTTCCTTTTGTTCTATCTCCGCCTGCCGTTTTTCTTTCATATCCTGTGTAAGAAGTACCTCATCCGCCTTGTACGATTTATATAACTGGTCAATTTCGGAATATTTCGCTTCTATTTCCTTTTGCCATTGCACCGATTGCTGATTCAGCGCATCCTGTGCGGTTTTGTATTCAGGTATTTTGTTCAGAATGTATTGCGAATCAACATAAGCGAAACGTTGCGCAACGGCTCCATAATATACTCCCACGCAAATTAGGAGGGCATAAAGGTTCTTCATGATTTTCATAATGAAAAATTTTAAAGAATTGAGGAGACATATTAAATGAGTTGGCGAATTTACTACTTTTTTTATTGTATTATCAAAATATGCAGGCAGAACATCCAATTGAATTTTTACAATTGACCTCAAAATACCCTACCCTTACTATAACTGAATGGTAATGCACACCCTATATGCTTAAAGATGATGGTTATTGATTTTAGTTAAGAAGAATTAGTCGCATCATATTGATTACCAAAAATTCAGGTAATTCTTAACAGACAGCATATAGGTCCAAAAGGTCAATTAAGAAATCTACTCACCAATATATATGCTGCACCAAAATCTATTTTATATCTATGGTTATCACTTTGGGTGCCAACCATGCCGGACGGACTTATTGATATGCATCACCGGAATAGCTGATAACCGTCATAGGTAGGTATAGTTATCGCTAATATTTTTATTACCGACAAAAGTGATAAGGCATAATCTATAACACAATTCGTATGAAATTGCTCCTGGAGTATATAAAAAAGGAGTTCTACCAGATATTCCGCGACAGGGCAACCCTTCTTTTACTTATTGCCTTTCCTATAGTTTTAATCATACTTTTCGGATTTGCCCTTACTAATGAAATAAAACATGCAAAAATTGCAGTTTGCAATTATGCCGATGACGAAACGTCTCAAGAGATAATCAATAAGTTAAGTGCAAACAGAACCTTTGAAGTGGAAAAGCTAATTTATAGCCACGCTAAAATTTATGACGCATTTAAAGAAGGTGATATAAAACTTGTTGTAATATTTCCGAATAATTTCAGCAATGATCTTTATCATCTCCATACCGCCGGCATTCAGATTATCGCCGATGCCTCCGATCCAAATTTAGCAACCATACTTACAAGTTATGTTAATGCGGTAATTATCGATTATCAATCCACTCTCCGGCAGAATAACATAAAATCAGGACTAATCGTTCCTGTAGTGAGAATGCTTTATAACCCCGACCTTAAAGGTGCGCCCGAATTTGTTCCGGGCATTATGTCGCTGGTGCTTATGATTATTTGCGTATTAATGACCTCAATTTCCATAGTTAAAGAAAAAGAAACCGGAACAATGGAAATTCTGCTTATGGCGCCCATAAGTCCTTTGCTTATACTTATCGCTAAGGCAGTTCCCTACTTTGTAATATCTCTTGTAAATCTGGCGCTCATTATACTCTTAAGCGTTTACGTTCTTGATGTGCCGATAAAGGGAAGTTTGCTGTTGCTATTTGCCGAAAGCAGTTTGCTGGTCATAACCGCGCTGTCGCTCGGGTTATATGTCTCAAGTATTACAGCTACGCAACAGACGGCGATACTTACCGCCCTGCTCGGCATGTTAGTGCCTACGATGTTATTCACCGGATTCTTTTTCCCTATAGACGATATGCCGATACCGCTACAGTTAATCTCAAATCTGGTACCGGCAAGATGGTATTACCTAATTGTAAAAGCCGTGATGATAAAGGGAGTAGGGCTTTCTGTTGTCTGGAAGGAAACGCTTACTCTCGCTGGCATGACGGTATTCTTTCTTATACTTAGCGTAAGGATGTTCAAATCAAGATTGGAATGAGAATTCTGCTATTAATATTGCAAAAGGAATTCAAGCAGTTGTTCCGCAGCAAAACTATGCTGGTACTGATATTTGTAGTGCCTATAATACAGCTTTTAATATTGCCGCTGGCTGCAAACTTTGATGTCCGGAATATCAGATTATCGGTAATAGATTTTGATAATTCGACTTATTCTCAAAAGCTGATTGAGAAAATTTTCTCCTCCGGGTTCTTCAAATGCACCGGCGTTGATTACTTCTATAAAAGGGCATTTAGGCGGATAGAAAATGACCAAGTTGACCTGATACTTGAAATACCGCACGGATTTGAGAGTAATTTCAGGCGCGAGTCATCCCAAGAAATCTTTTTGGCCGTTGATGCCATCAATGGCACCAAAGCCAATCTGGGTGCAACGTATTTAAATAGCATAACTTCAGCTTTTAACGAAGAAATTCTTCAGGACCTGATGCCTGCCGACAGGTATCCCACTGTTCCGGATTTCCGGTTGGTTTCCAATAACTGGTTTAACCCAACGCTGGATTATAAATTTTTAATGGTGCCGGGTATTCTGGTCGTACTGGTAACTGTCAGCGCCATTTCATGTTCATTTAATATAGTGAAGGAAAAAGAAGACGGAACAATTGAGCAGTTGAATGTAACGCCCATTAAAAAGCACTTGTTTATTCTCGGTAAAATGATTCCATTCTGGATAATCGGAATTATTGTCTTCAGTATTGGTTTTTTTCTGGTTGCCGGCTGGGTATATAAAATACACCCTCTGGGTAGCATTGCCCTGTTATATGTCTTCCTTATGATATTCCTTATCGCTCTTCTTGGGTTCGGGCTGTTGATTGCCACCTATTCTGAAAATCATAAGCAATCCATGTCAATCGGCTTTTTCTTTATTATGATATTTATACTCATGAGCGGGCTTTTTACTCCTATTGACAATATGCCTGAATGGGCGAAGGCGATAGCCGCATGTAACCCGGTTACATACTTTATAGAAGTGATTAGGATGATTGTATTGAAGGGCAGCGCTATGAACGATATAAAAACGCATTTTGTAATAATCGCC
>JAKAOA010000180.1 GCA_021823405.1 Bacteroidota bacterium
TGCATTTATTTATACTTTGTTCCGCCGGCGGCTTGCAGAACGGTACTGTCGTTCGGGCAGAGGTTGTTTAGCGTAAGTCCTATGGATGGCGGTGTATTTGACAACGGCACAACTGTGATGGTAGTATCATGTGTGCAGCCGTTTTTAGTGACGGCAACTGTGTATGTGCCTGCCGCCACTCTAACGATCTGCCTGCTTCCGCCCGGTGGGTTTGACCACGCATAGGTTCCGCCGCCATTCGCGGTGAGTGTGGAGCTGTCGCCGGCGCAGATGCTGTCAGGTCTGGCGGTGATAGATGCATTAGGGTTGGGCTTTGTAAAAATGGTGAAAGAAGTATCGCCGTAACAAGTTCCATTGAAAACGGTTACAGTATAAGAACCTGCCGATAAGCCGGTAACCGTTTGCGTATTCTGACCTCCGGGCGCCCAGCTATAGCTTGTAAAACCACTTGAAGCGGTGAGGGTGCCATTAACCGCCGCAGGACAGATGGAATCGGTACCGGTAATCGTTGGCTTAGGCAGGGCAAGTATTTTTACACTATCCTTTAGTACCTGTGTACAACCGGCAGCGCTTTTAGCTGTGAGGGTAACAATATACGTACCTACGCTGTCATAAGTATGTGTGGCATTTTTAGTTGAAGTTGTATCCGCCGGTCCAGAACTTGGGTTACCGAAGTTCCATTTGTATGAAGTACCGCCTGTGGTATTATTAGTAAAAGTAACCGGTTGCTTAACGCATTGCGGATTTGGCGATATGGTAAAACTGCCATTGATGGCACTATCAACTTTTATGGTTAATATTGTGTCGCTACCGCACCCGTTACTAGAAATTTCCTGTAGTTTAACCTTATATAATCCTGCTGATAGGTATGACCAATATGGGTTAGCATTTACCGTATCATTCCAATTTCCAATGTTATAAAAGTCCCAATAAAACTTACAACCTGCCCAAGGGCTGCCCGGCTGTGTTGAAAGATTGGTAAAGAGCGTTGAATCGCCGGCGCAAACTGTGTCTGCGCTAAAGAAAGGCAGCGGCGGCGGCCCAGGTAGCTTTGGAATTGTTATTTTAATGGTATCGTTACAGGCAGAGCCGGTTACAGGAGTCAGGATTACATCGTATGTTCCGGAGCTGTCGATGACGATAGATTGAGCTGTATCCTGTCCGACTATTCCGCCGACCGGTCCTGACCATCCATACTTTGATGCACCGGGAGGGGCAGTCAATGTCAATGTTTTCTGACCGCAGAAAGCAGGTGATGATGCAATAACACCAAGTGGGGAACAGGAAGCGTCTACATAAGCATAGCCAAAATGCCCTCCATAACCACAGTCAGCTATCTCAAATTGGATGGTAACGCATTGACCAATATATTTTTTCAGCGGAACATCTACTATAGTCCATTGTTTTTCAAATACGCTATCGCCATCGGGAGCATAATAAAATGCCTTTAACCCCGTTTGCCTATCACCTGAAACCACATTATAAGAACCGCAAAAAGGTATAGTATCACCGCTTGAGTCAAGCAATGTTACATGGAAAAAGGGTTGAATATAATAAGGATGACTTGGGGGGTTTTCAAGGAATAATGCGTAAGAATATGAGAAGTTTGAATTCGATGGACTGACCATAAATTTCTGACTTAGAATGGCGGCGCCATAATCAAATCCTATACTATCACCGATCATGCATGAATAGTGTCCTGTTGCCCATGGGGAGACCACCGGAACAGGGTTGGCAGGGTTCAACTTGTCTAATCCTGCGCCAGTTGTAATATGAACTTGGTAGCTATTTGTATTTGGATCTATCGGAACCATTTTTGTAACCCCCCCCTGTAACCCGCCGGTTATTTGATTTAAATCGAAACAAGCGCCATTGCAAGGTGCGAAATCGGAGTTGTTATTGGCATAATAGGCATACCAGCCGTTAAGGGTACCTTGGCTAAAGTCAATATTATTACAAGCCGGAGCACAACTCTGTCTAGGTCTATGCGGTGTTTCTGAATATTCTGCAACAGAAGATGGATATTCTTGCTTTATTACAAGATATTTTTGATATCTATCTACCCATTCCTTTGTGATTCTTTCCTGGTTCTGGTCAGCATTAGAAAGAGTTATCTGACTGGCTCTTATTGCCTTCCCAAATACTATCTTATCGGAATCAAGAACATTTAAATAGTAGCGAAGAAACTGTACATAATCAAGGTCGCTTATGCCTGTTCTTGTCTGCATTTGTTTAACCCCGTTAACAAAATAACGAAATAATTCTTCGTATTGCTCCCCGTTTATCCTCACATTCGAATGCCCTTGGTCCTCTGTGTTCACCTGCGCGAACGCGCTACATGAAAGAATAACCACCGTGACAGCTAATAAACCTACCTTGGTGCTGAAACGAATTAGTATTGCCGTTAGCCCGTAATTTGAAGTGGCTTTAGGGGAAAATATTTTCATGAATAGTGTTGTTTTGGTTTAAACTCCAATTCTTTGTGCGACAAAGTTATATACTTTTAGTTAAAAACCAATCAATTTAAACCATTTTTTTTTAATTTCGGCATATTGCATTCCAATCTCCTGATATTCTTTTGCTTATATCACCGTTTCTTTTCAAATTCTCTTGCGAAATTCTGATAAAAGAGCGGGATGGTTTCAATCCCTTTGATATAATTGAATATTCCGTAATGTTCGTTCGGGGAGTGAATGTTATCCGAATTAAGTCCGAACCCAAGCATAACAGAATCGAGTCCGAGTTCCTTTTTAAACAGGGCAACAATGGGAATACTGCCTCCGCCTCTGGTAGGGATGGGGGGTTTGCCGAAGGAGGTTTTCATGGCATCGCCGGCGGCTTTGTAACCGGCGGAGGTGGTTTCGAGCAGCACCGGTTCCCCGCCGTGAAACGGCGTCACTTTTACCTTAACGGTAGGCGGCGCTATCTTCCGGATGTGTTTTGTGAAGAGTGCGGTTATTTTTCCCGAATCCTGTCCGGGAACCAGCCGCATTGATATTTTGGCATACGCCTTAGAGGCAATTACGGTTTTAGAACCTTCGCCTGTATAACCGCCCCATATTCCGTTCACATCCAAACTCGGGCGTATGGCGGTACGTTCTATAGTCGTATATCCCTTTTCACCGGTTATTTCTTTTATGCCTAATTCCTCCTTATATTTTTTCACGCTGAACGGGGCACGGTTAAGCTCTTTCCTTTCTTTTGGCGGAGCTATGCGAACATCCTTATAAAAACCGGGTATGGTTATATGCCCGTTCTTGTCTTTGAGCGAAGCTATCATCTCGCATAATATGTTTATTGGATTGGGTACCGCGCCTCCATAAACCCCCGAATGAAGGTCTCTTCCGGGTCCGGTTACCTCAACTTCTACATAGGTAAGCCCCCTCAATCCCACGGTAATAGAAGGTACGTTATTTGCGATTATTTCGGTGTCTGAAATAAGAATAATATCGGCTTCGAGTTTTTTTCTGTTTTTTTTAACAAAATCGCCGAGCGATACCGAAAGGGATTTCT
>JAKAOA010000061.1 GCA_021823405.1 Bacteroidota bacterium
CTCTTGAAGGAAATCGTACGCTTTTACGGACTCGACAATATTCCAACAGGCGAAGAGATGAAGCTACCCGCGTTGCACGACTTATCAAGCTCGTCCGGTAAGATATACGAAACGATAGCGGATATGCTCGCCGTATCGGGATTTAATGAAATATTGAGCACTTCGCTGACTTCAGCATCTGTTCAAAACGTTAGTTCAATAGGAAATAGCAATAATAGTGGCGATAACAATGAAATAAGGATGGCAAACCCGATGAGTTCCGACCTTGCGGCTTTACGCACATCTCTTTTGGAAAACGGACTTCAATCCATTTCATTCAACCAGAATCATAGACATACGGATATTAGGTTATTTGAGTTCGGAAAAACCTATAGTTACGCCCTTGATGGCGGAAACGAAAATGGCGCTGCACCGTTTGAAGAAGAAGAACATCTCGCCTTATGGATAGCGGGAAACACCGTCACGCCCAATTGGAAGGTTAAGCCCGTAGCGAGCGATTTTTATTTCCTGAAGGGCTGGGTAGAAAAAATTGTGAATAAAATAACCCCTAAAGCCGGGTTGCGTGAAAAAGCTTTTAATAACAGCAAATTCAGATATGGATTATCGTGGTACTCACATTCCGGCGGAGGTAAGTCGCCTGTTCCAGTTGCCGATTTCGGATTGGTTTCGCAGGATCTACTTGACCGCTATAAAGTAATAGGAGACGTGTTCTATGCAGATTTGCATTGGAAGAACCTATTAAAACTTGTCCCTCACCGGCTCACGATAAAGGAGGTAAGCCGGTTTCCCTTCGCCGTGCGCGATTTATCACTCATTATAAGTAAAGAACTGGAATTCGGTAGATTATACGAACTGGCATTAAACGAGGAAAAGAAATTGCTGAAAGAAGTGTCGGTGATAGATGTGTATGAAGGCGATAAGATAGAAACCGGAAAAAAATCATATACCTTGCGTTTTGTTTTACAGGATGAAACCAAAACCCTAACCGACTTGGAAATTGACGCTTGTATGGACAAACTTATGGCTGTGTACAGCGATAAAGCGGGCGCTATAGTTAGAAAAAGCTGAAACGGGAATATTACATTAGAAAGCAGTTTTTTATTAATGCGAAATCATCTTATTGCGGATGATATCGGAACTGTACTCCTGCAATACAGCTTTAAGGAGCGTTGAAAGTGAGTCCTTAACTTCCGGAATTTCAGCCCGTAAATCATTGTTCAGCATACTGTCCCTTTGGTAGTTGTATAGCGCCATACACCGCTGTCCCTGAAACTGGAGAGCATACTTGCCACTGATAATTTCGTAACAATCGTTAAGATAATTTACGGCGAAGTGAGCCCGCGAAGTATCAAAAATGCTTCTGCCAAATGCAAAATAGGGATAAGGATAATGCAGCATATCGAGTACGGAAGGCATAATGTCAATCTGCTGCACAGTTTCATGCAGCTTTCCTTTAAATGGAGAATGGTGCATATAAAATATGACCGGTATGGCATACATGCCTACACGGTTTGAGTAAAAAGCATCACGGCTTGGACCTGCATGGTCGGCGGTAATAACGAATAGAGTACTATCAAACCACGCCATTTTTTCCGCTGTGTTGAAGAATCGGCGCAGCGCCATATCCGAATATCTTACGCATTTCAGAATGGGGAGCTCGCGGTTGCGGGTATAATAAACGCTTTTTAAACTGTCGGGAATTGAATATGGCTCATGAGATGAAAGTGTAAAGAGCGCAGCGTAGAAGGGCTGCCGCAGGGTATCTACATTTTTCGCGAAGTATTGCAGAAATGTCTGGTCCCAAATGCCCCAGTGCCCGTCATAGTACCTGTCATTGTTGAATTCCGAACGTCCGTAATAATATTTAAAACGGGCGTTGTTGCAAAAAGTTGTAAAGCCCATTGTGCCGTTTGTCCCGCCGTGAAAAAATGCGGTTGTATAGTTTTCTTTCGCCAGCAAACTTGCGAGCGATGAAAAATTATCCTTATTATAGTTTGAAGTAATAAAAGAGCCATCCATCCATGATGGAAGTCCTGCCACCACTGACGGTATGCCTTCTATCGATTTCTTACCGTCTGAATAGGCATTATCACATACAAGCGACTGCCCGATGAGCGAGTCAAGGAATGGGGTATTGGCAGAATGCCTTTTGTTCAGCACATCAATATATTCCTTTGAAAAACTTTCGAGTATGATGGTAACCACATTCAGCTTTCTGAAAGGCATTCCGGTTGCAGCCGGTTTATGCACGGCGGAATATAAGGTTTGGGCGCGGGCGGAATCAAAGAAATGGTATTCGGTAAGTGGAGCTGCATCCAGCGTTTTAGCCAAACTGAAAGGCGTATTAATGATAAGGGCTATATCGCGTGCCGGACCGTAACCTGCTGCATCTATTATTTCTGCCGAATTGAGTTGCCACCCGCCGCGCAGCCCTATTACAGCCACGGCAGCAGTTATTATATAAGATGAAATAGAGGCGGCAATATAATGATGATTATCCGGCAATGCTTTTAAAGGGAGCTTTAAGGTGCGTTTGTACAGGTACCACATAAGAGCTACAAATGCGCACCATAATGCGAACATATACCAGTAGCTGCGAATCACCGAAGGCAATACATCGGCGGTATCGGAGCCAAGTTCAAGAAACCTGAATATATCGGCGGTGGAACGCTTAAACTGGTACTGGAAGAATATGGTATCGCCGAATTGCATAAGTAAGACGGAACTGTTTACGGTAAAGAAGAGTGTGGGAAGCAGATAACGCCTGTATATGCTCCTCTCTCCGCCAAACGGCAATACGCTTAATACTATAAAAGGGAGATTAGTAAGCAAAATAGCGCATATATCGAAACGAAGCCCCGCAAAAAGGTAAATCATTAGCCGATAAATCGGAATATTGGCAAAATAGACGTGATTGAAAAAATAAAACACCAACCGCGTAAGTTGGTAAATAAGCAACAGTACAATCATCTGTTTGGCTGTACGCTTGCAGTAAAACGGTATGTTTTTTGACGATGCGAACATCCGTAACTCAATTACCTTCGATGAAAAATACCGGTTTCATCCGCCGCAGCGGTCTGTTATTAATGTGTTCCGGAAGGATTAAAGGAGCGTCCTTTAAGATGTTCATCTGTTATTATGCGCCATTATTGCATATTGTCTATTACCCTTGTAGCTTCATAAAGTTCAGGGTCTTTGGTAAGTTGTTTAAGCCACTTATTTTCAGTAGCCGCCTCATTGGTGTCCGCTTTCATCTTAACATTTTCTCCTATAGTAGGCGAAATCTTCATTTCGGGAATAACTTTTGTGATGGCGCTGAATTTTTTGCTTTGGTCGATTTCGTCCTTCTGCTGCTTTCTGAATTCATCAAGATTAAGATTCACTTCAGTATGGTCGCGTAGTTTTTTGTTGTAAATCATTTCGTCGTTAATAAGAATGAAGGCAGAATCGTGTGTCACGTCTTTATCTACTTCCGCACGCAATTTGTCAACATCGGGAGGCGCATTCCATGTCTTGTAAACGGCGGGTTGTATCTTATCCCATGGCATTGGGTAGTCCGAATTTTTTTCCTTAACATATAGCGGGTTATATGAGTCGGGCATAACAATATCCGGGATAACGCCGTCCCGTTGAGTTGTTCCTCCGTTAATGCGGTAAAATTTACTTATCGTAATTTTAACCGAGCCGAGCGGTTTCAGGTCTTTGTATGATGCCGATACATAGTCGTCAAGGTCGAAAATTTGCTGCACCGTTCCTTTTCCATAAGTGGGAGAACCTACAATCAATCCTCTTTTATAATCCTGAATAGCTGCGGCGAATATCTCCGATGCCGAGGCGCTGTAACCGTTTACAAGAACAATGAGAGGTCCTTTGAATATCGCTCCTGTGTCGTTGGCTGTAAGTACCTGTATCTGATTGGCGTGTCCCTTTATCTGCACTACGGGACCTGCGTTAATGAATAAACCGACCATTTTAACCACATCCTGAAGTGAGCCGCCTCCGTTTTCGCGGAGGTCCATAATTATGCCCTGAACATTCTCCTTATTCAATTCGATTATTTCCTTTTTTACATCCTCGGAGCAGGTGCGATATGTATTTTCGCCAAAGCGTGTATAAAATTCAGGGAGATGGATGTAACCGATAGTTTTTCCTTGCCCGATAACAGCATCGTGTGCATAATCTTCCTCAATCTGAATTATATCGCGTACCAGGGTTACCACTTTTACTACATTATTTACCTTTCTGATGGTGAGCCGCACTTTGCTGCCCTTCTTTCCACGTATTAAGTGCACCGCCTTATCAAGCCGCATGCCCTGAATGTCTATGGCTTCGCCAGTATCCTGCGCTACTTTCATAATTACGTCACCCTCTTTCAATTCGCCGCTTTTCCAAGCCGGACTGCCAGGCAGGATGCTCTCAATGGTTATATTGCCGTTTTTATCTCGAAGGGTTGCTCCTATTCCTTCCAGTTGCCCGCTCATTTTTACGTCAAAGTCCTCCCGTTCAATGGGTGCAAGGTATTCAGTGTGGGGGTCGCATGCGTTGGCAATGCAATCCATGAATGAAGATACCTTGTCATTTTCGGTCATTTCCGAAATTTCCTGAAAAATATTCTCGTTGCTTCTTAACACAGCCGCGCGCGCTTCTTTTTCAAGCTGGTCAAATGGTTTAATTTTTACCGATGTGTCTTTCGTTTCCTTTGCCTTCTCCTGCACATTCATCATGTCGTTCAAACGGTAAAGCACTTGCATTTTCAGCATTTTACGCCTTCTGTCGGCAAGCTCTTTATCGTCTTTGGCATAATCTAATTTTACCGGGTCTGGCTGCATGTCTTCCTTTTTGGTGAAGTCGAACGGATGAGCCAAAATTTCTTTGGTATTCGCGGTATCGAAAGCCATACGCTTTGCCAGCACCCCGTTTACAAAGTCGAAGAATTCAAAAGTACCTGCATTTATTTCGGCGGCAATCTTGCTTTCATATTGCCTGAACCTGTCAATGTCTTCCTGTGTGAAGTACTGTTTCAGGTAGTCAACCCGTTGCAGGTATAATTTGAACACCCTTACCGAAAGAGTATCATTAGAGGGAATGGATTGAAAGTGCTCCGCCTGCAGCCCTGTCATCATAAGTTGCATTATTACGCGCCGTTTCTCTGTTCCGGCGCCCGGGCGTTTTACTGCGCAAAAAATTAAACCTCCCGTAACAATAAGCAGAACAATTAGGGTAATCCTCGATTTTTTCATCAGATAATCTATGAGTCGGTACATGGTTTGCAAAAATAATGAATAACATTGAGCGCGCTTGCCCAATATCGCCCTATTATGTAAATTAAATCTTTCATCAGGTTTAAAAGCTTCGGCGAAAGGTTAAATTACTATATTAACGATTTTGTTTGGCACTACAATTACTTTTTTAACAGGTTTGCCCTCCAGCCATTTTTGCACCTTTTCATTCTGGAGCGTCTCCTTTTCAACCTGCTCTTTTGTCAGGTGAAGGGGTAATTCGAGCATTAGGCGGGTTTTGCCATTGAACGATACGGGATAAGCGAAAGAGCTTTCCTCCAGATATTTTTCATTGTAATCGGGGAAACGTTCGTCCAATATGGAGGTGGCATGCCCGAGCCGGTTCCATAGTTCTTCTGTGATAAACGGTGCGAAGGGCGAAAGGCAGATAAGGAGGGGTTCATACACGGCTTTTTTGTTGCATTTCAGGTCAGACAGTTCGTTCAGGCATATCATAAATGCACTTACCGAGGTATTAAAACTAAGACGTTCAATATCGTCGTTTACCTTTTTAATGGTTTTATGCAAAATTTTAAGTTCGGCAGGAGTAGGTTCGGCGTCCGATAAGGCGGTTACAGTCATCATTCTCCAAAGCTTTTTCAGGAAATTATGTACCCCGCTAATACCCTGTGTACTCCATGGCTTGCTTAGCTCTATAGGACCAAGAAACATTTCATACATTCGCAATGTATCAGCGCCATACTGCTCTACCACCCTATCCGGGTTCACCACATTGTGTTTTGATTTGGACATTTTTTCGATTTCATTAAAAGTTTTGAAACCGATTTGGCTGCTTCCAATACATTCAATAAAATAATTGTGTCCTGCGGAAGGAATAATTTGAGGGTTGACTTCATTATTTATCTCACAATTAATCAAAGCACCACCATTTACGGTAAATACTGCATTTCTATACTCCTGACGTTCTGTTATAAACTCATTAATATTTAGTACATTATCTTTAACTAAACTTATAGGTACATTTATTGAGGTATACTGCAAGAATTGACCTCTGTCCTGATAATCTGGATTGTTTTTGAAGAATCTATCGTATATGTCTGATGAAAGGAATATTTGGAAAGTTTGATCATTTGAAATTGGTATAGGTGTTCCTATATGTCCCGTCTCTATATCAAAAAAACACAATGTATTTGAAATAATTTTGTTTAAGTAAATCTTTTCCGATAAACCCAAAATCATCCCCTGATTTACAAGTTTTTTTACCGGTTCGGTGAAAGGCAAGTAACCGAGGTCATATAAAAACTTAGTCCAGAAGCGCACATAGAGCAGATGACCTGTTACGTGTTCGGCGCCGCCAATATAGAGGTCGATATTCTGCCAATAGTTAATCGCTTCCTTTGAGGCGAATTCCTTGTCGTTATGCGGGTCCATATAGCGCAGGTAGTACCACGAGCTACCCGCCCATCCGGGCATGGTAGTATGTTCGTATTCATATTTACCCCGGTATTTCCAATTTTTGGCTCTTGCCAATGGCGGCTCGCCGGTTTCAGTAGGTTTGAAATTATCTATTTCAGGAAGAATCAATGGCAATTCGTCTTCATTAATTCCTTTTGGAATCCCTTTATCATAATAAATAGGTATTGGTTCGCCCCAGTATCTTTGTCTGCCGAAAGCGGCATCGCGGAGACGGTAGTTGATTTTTCTCTTTCCGAATCCGCGCTTTTCAATTTCATCCATGGCGCGGTTTATGGCTTTTTTCACATCCAGTCCATTCAAAAAATCTGAATTAACGCATCTGCCTTCTTTGGCATCGTAGCTTTCTTTTGCAAAATTCCAACTCGGAGGCGCTTCAATGACTTGTGTTACGGGCAGTCCGAATTTCAGGGCAAAAGTATGGTCGCGCGCATCATGGGCAGGCACACCCATAACCGCTCCTGTTCCATATCCGGGCAGAACATAGTCACCGATCCAGATTGGCACCGGCTTGCCGGTAAAAGGGTGTAAGGCATAAGCGCCTGTAAATTCACCGCTCATATTTTTACCTTCCGCCTGCCGCTCTCTGTCCGACTTATTCTTTATGGAATTTATATATTGCTCTACCTTCTGTTTTCTTTCAGGTGCAGTAATTTCACCGGTAAGTTGGCTTTCGGGTGCAATGGTAATAAAGGTTACGCCAAATATAGTATCAGGGCGGGTTGTGAAAACGACTATGTTCCCTTTAACCGGTTCTTCAATATTAAACCTTATAGTACATCCCTCCGACCTGCCTATCCAGTTACGTTGCGCTTCTTTAATATTTTCGTGCCAGTCCAGCGGGTCAAGATCATTTACCAACCGGTCGGCATAAGCGGTTATACGCAAACTCCATTGGGGCATCATTTTTCGTTCCACAGGATAGCCGCCACGCTCCGAAACGCCGTCTTTAACCTCGTCGTTAGCAAGAACGGTACCAAGTTTGGGGCACCAGTTCACCCATGCATGACTGGAATAAGCCATGCGGTAATTCAATAGAATATCTGATTTTTCCTGTTCAGAGAAGGACGCCCATTCTGCGGCAGAAAAATTATTTTCTTCCCCGCAAGCAGCGTTTATGCCGCTTGTACCTGATTTTTCAAAAGTACTGATGAGTTTTTCTATGGGTTCGGCTCTACAGGTATCGTTATTATACCACGATTTAAACAGTTTTAAAAAGATCCATTGAGTCCATTTGTAGAATGCAGGATCGGAGGTGCGCACTTCGCGGCTCCAGTCAAAGGAGAAACCGATTTTATCAAGCTGTTCGCGGTAACGCTCAATATTTTTCTTGGTGGTAACTGCCGGGTGTTGTCCTGTTTCAATGGCATACTGTTCGGCAGGCAGCCCGAACGCATCATACCCCATAGGGTGCAATACATTAAATCCCTTCAGCCGCTTAAAGCGGGCGAATATATCGGTTGCTATATAGCCCAGAGGATGCCCGACATGCAACCCGGCACCCGAAGGGTACGGGAACATATCGAGTACGTAATATTTGGGCTTTTTACCACCTTCTGTTCCAGGACCGGGTGTTTTATAAGATTCTCTTTTTTCCCACTCCTGCCGCCACTTTAACTCTATCTCCCCGAAATTATATTCCATCAGTGAACGATACGAATGGATAACATTAATTTACGAACAGGAGGTTGACCATTAATCATTTTTTGGGATTTTCAATTGTCTGTTATTAGGCTGTTCCCGTTTTTCTTACGGTCTGTTTTTGGATGGTGGGCGCTTTGGTATGCGTTTTCGACTGCTTTTGCTGTTGGTATTGAGGTTTAGGTGCATTATCGCCTTTTACCTCTGCCTTAACTTCGCCCTCTGCCTCGGTCTTCACTTCTTCAAAGTTGAGCATTCCCGCCTGTTGAAGTATATTATACCATTGGAGCATTTTACGTATGTCGGAAATATGCACTTTTCCAGGGTCATAGTCGGGCAATACGGCAGCAAAATAATTGATGAGCGTCTGCTCATCACTTTTGGGGTCGATGGCCGGTCCTTTGTTCTCCTTATCGCTTATCTTTTTAAATACCTCGGCAAGAGGAATTTCTTGTTCCTTACAATATACGCTGATAGCTTCGAGGGTGTGCACCTTCTGGGCTGCATATACGGGTATTCTCTTTTTATCGGCAAGCGATTCGGCGATAATCCCGTTTTTTGTTTGTCCGATGGTCTTATATAATCCGCCGATGCCTGATACAGCTATAATTTCGCTTAAATTCATAAGTTATTAGTTAAGATTTATGAGACAAATATATACAATGGAAGTAAATAATGAATAGCACAGATAGAAGAATTAACCGATAATTTGTTATTTCCGGTTACTATCTGTATCAATCCTAAATCCTGTTATTGCGTCATATCCGTTTTGATCGGCATCCCTCGCATCTTCTTCAAGAGTTCCTGATATGCCGGCATGTTCTTCAAGGCGTTGAAATTTGAATCTGTACTCATCCTGCGGTAATCTGAAAAGCCCAGTTTAACCGCATCTTCAAGGTAACTTATAGCTTTGGCGCCATTATTTGAACGGGCGTATATACAGGCATAGAGATACGAATGTTCCGGATTGGATGGGTCAACCAGTTTATACAATTCAAGGAAATGGGCGGTTGCATCATCATTGAATGCCTTGAACGCCTGCGACGCCCCCATATATGCGGCTAAACTCATATAGTTGAGCAACCTTTTATCCTCCATTGCTTCTTGAGTCGCTGAATCTGTTTTAATAACTTTCCGCTTAGCCGTTACAGTTTGCTCCCACCAGTCCAAATCTCTATCCGATAAAGAATTTATCAGTCCGCTTTGTTCCTGCAACTCTTGTTGTTCCGCCTGGGCTTCATCAGCCAGATATTGCTGCAACTCCTCCGATTTTTCAAGTTCATTTGCTTTTGCAGTTACCGAGCTCAAATCAGTAAGTCCATTCAGGTAGTTTTCAATTTTCTTTAAAGAAAAATATTCTTGCGGAATATTTTTCTTCTTTTCAAAGGCAGCTGCTTCTTTTATATATGCATCAAATATCGCCTTCACCAGCGAATCATTTTTAGGGATGAGGTGCATTTTCATGGCATTTACGTCGAGCCACCGGAACGCCTCTTCTTCGGTATTTACAGGCGCCCACTGATGCGTACCATGGAACACTATGAGCTGATGCGGAAGCGGTGAATCGCGGAGTGATTTATCAAGCATTTTCATATCGGTAAAATGAAAATCGTATTCGCCCACAAGACCTATAAATGCGAATGGAGTATTTATTTGCGGGTTCTTTACCGGAAAACCGCTCCCGCAAGCGATAACGCCTGCTATACCGCCGTCGTAAATAGCTATAGAACTTGCTACCAGCGCACCGCCTGAAAAGCCCGAGGTATATATCCTGTTATTATCTATGGCGAGCCGTTGCCAACTATCCTGCATGAATGACTGGGCTATCTTATCCGTTTCGCTGAAAGCCATCCCGTTCTTGGAATTATAGGAACCGGCGAGAATGAATCCATAGCGGTCGGCAAGCGCCTTATACAGTTTCAGAGGCAGATCTCCGTGTCCATGAGGGTCGAAAAAATATATTATGGGATATTTTTTTGATGTATTATAATATGGCGGTGTATAAACTGCATATTTTATCGTTGCATCGGAAGAGGCATATACCGTATCGGTCATCCCCGCTGCAATGGGCTTTACAGGGGAAGAGACGCGCTTTACGGTATCCGCTGTTGTGGGGGTTGATACTCTATCAGTAGATTGCGTTTGATGACTGCATCCTGCCGCACCGAATGCCAATGCAATAAGGTAACCTGACTTTTTCATATACAATGCCGGAAATATGGACGGCAAGTTAGATTTTTTATCATTAGCACGATAAAATATGGCATTCATTCTTCCATTTTAACGATATGCTCATATTCAATAAAGCTGACTCGGGTATCAGCAGGGTACCCTTTTAATCCAAAAGGATAGGCATGGGTATACCTTTTTTGAGGTATCCATTAAGACATTACGTTGATTATCAGGTATTATCACTTTAAAATGGGTATCCAAAGGTATACCCTGCGGATACCATTATGTAGCACATGAGAAAACGGAAATATACTGACCACAATTGAACCCGATAGCTCTCGGGTTGCTAAAAATTCACAAATTCAATGCATCGGCATGACAGCCCTTACATCTATTTTGCGTTATGCCAACGCTATACTATCTACAATTGAATTTGCCAACATGCGCAAACCCGTTAAGGGTATTTTAGTAAGTGCGGGAGTTGAGTGTCCCGATAGCTATTGGGACGCTGCCGCAAAATCGCTTACGGGCAGTAAAACTCATAGTTGTCTTTCGTAGCTCATATCTTTTCTCTCATAGCTCTTAATTACAGAATACAAATATACAAATAATATAATGCATAGTGTATAATTAATTAAAAATGTTATTAACAATGATCTCAAGAAACAATTAACTTTGACATTTCAAACCTTTAAGTAGGTTGATTGAAGAAACTAATCCTGGCTGGAGGGATTTATATGATGAGGTCAAGATGTGGTAGAAATTGGGATTGCTTTGTCATTCTTCCTCGCAATGACGGCAGGACGCATACGTTATTGAGAGGATGCGCTTTGGCTGTCGAAGCAATCTCTTTCCCAACCGTCATTATACTGGGATTGCTTCTTCGTCCATCCCCAACAGCCATGAAAGGTCTGCTCTCATCGCAATGACGGCAGGATGCATACGTTAATGAGAGGATGCGCTTTGGCAGTCGAAGCAATCTCTTTCCCAACCGTCATTGCGAGACACGAAGCAATCTCCGTACGTCATTGCGAGACACGATGCAATCTCCGTACGTCATTGCGAGGCACGAAGCAATCTATATCCGTTTCCGTCATTACTCTGGGATTGCTTCTTCGTCCATCCCCAGTCTGTCCTCATCGCAATGACGGCAGGACGCATACGTTATTGAGAGGATGCGCTTTGGCAGTCGAAGCAATCTCTTTCCCAAGAGCCATTGCTTCTTCATGATTTTCAGTAATTTACGCATTTCACCCCTTTTCTCACCCCATCCTATTTATTAAAGGGCGCCTTAGCGATGTAGTTTTACGTTCCGGTAAGTAAAACGATAACCCAATTTAATATCTGTAAAGTATGAAGCAGAACAATACTCATATCAAAACCCAAAGTCGCCGGGACTTATGGATGTTACTAATCTTCTATTTCATAGTAGTTTCTATCCTAATTTTATGCACAGGCAAAGCCGGCGCCCAATCAAGTGTATCAAACAGAAACCCTGATAATTACAAACTCTCCTCAAATGGTTTCTTCGAGAATAAAGGGCAAATTACCGACCAGAATTATAATGCTAATCCTGCTGTTAAATACTTGCTCTGCAGTCCCGGTTTTAATGTGCAGTTGCGGCAGACGGGCTTTAGCTACGATACCTACACAGAGAAGGTTGATAGCGGCAGGTTATCAGCTGTAAATGAACGTATGACAAAGCTGAAAGGTAAGAAACAACCCATACCCATGGTAAGGAACTACCACCGGGTAGATGTTGAATTGCTCGGCTGCAACCCCAACGCACAACTTGTTGCCGAAGGCAAATCAACCGCCTATTACAACTACTTCACCGCCGGTTGTCCGCAGGGTGGGGTGAGTTATGTACATAGTTATCAACAGGTAACTTACAAAAACATCTATCCTAATATTGATTTGGTCTTTAATGCCTCCCCCAGCCTCTACAATGGAGGGCAATCTGCTTTGCCCTCCCGGGAGGGAGGCAGGCAGGCAGAATATTCTTTTGTTGTGCATCCCGGCGGCAATGTTTCCGATATAAAACTTCAATATAAAGGGCAAAACAGTATAGCTCTCGCCAATAATATGCTTAAGGTAAATGTTACCGCCGGTGATTTTTATGAGTCAATTCCAAACAGTTATTTGACAGATACTAAACAGCCGGTGCAGGTAAACTATACCTCACTTGGCAGCAACATATTTGGCTTTCTAATTTCTAATAGTCAATTACTAATTAACAAAGGCAAGGGCGATTTGGTAATAGATCCTACGCCTAATCTTTCTTGGGCAACGTATTATGGCAACCTCTCAGAAGGGTCTTCCGGAATCGTTCTTGACGGCTCTGATAATGTCTATATTACGGGTTATACAAATAGTTCTTCGGGCATAGCTACTGTTGGCGCCTATCAAACGTCATTGCTTGGTTCGCAAGATGCGTTTATAGCGAAGTTCAATCCCACAGGGTCTTCCCTGCTATGGGGAACTTATTATGGCGGAGCAGGAGGGTTCGGTAGTCAGGGTGATGGAATAGCAATAGATGCAAGTAACAATTTGTATATAACCGGCACTACATTTGGCGCCTTGGGTATGAGCACGCCGGGCGCATATCAAACTGCTTATGGCGGTGGGGTGTATGATGCTTTTGTTGCCAAGTTTAATTCAACAGGGTCATCTCTGCTTTGGGGAACATACTATGGGGGAACCGGGCAGGATTATGGCAATAGCATCGTGCTTGATGCCTCGGATAATGTATATATTACAGGATTTACCACCAGCACCAATGCAATCTCCACCCCGGGGTCCTATCAAACAGCATACGGGGGAGGAAATGAGGATGCCTTTATAGCCAAATTCAACCCGACAGGGACCGCTTTGCTGTGGGGCACCTATTACGGCGGCAGCGGCGACGATGCTGGCAACGCAATAACGTTGGATGCAGGCAATGACGTATATGTTGCGGGACAAACAACCAGCACAGCAAGCATTTCAACACCAGGGGCATTTCAAACAGCATACGGGGGAGGAACGGAAGATGCCTTTGTTGCCAAGTTCAACCCCACGGGCTCCTCCCTCTTATGGGGCACATACTATGGTGGAAGCGGTATAGATTATGGGTACAGCTTAGCCCTTGATGCGAGCGCTAACGTATATTTAAGCGGTTCCACCACGAGTACCAGTGGTATTGCCAGCCCGGGTGCATTGGTTACGGTATTTTCAGGAACAGAAATTGCATTCATCGCAAAACTCGCGCCAAACGGCGCATCCCGGATATGGGGAACATACTTTGATGCCGGCGACCAAGAAGATGATGGCTCCTACCTAATGCTCGACGCAAGCGGCAATATTTACACTGCGGGAGACACCTATAATAATGGTATCTTCCCTTTAGGTGACGCTACCGCGGGAGCGTGGGAAATCGCTAATTCATCAGGGAAAGAAGTAGGTTATATTGCCAAAATCAATAATGCAGGCACTAATCTGATATGGGGAACTTATTTTGGCGGAGCAGGGAATAACGTTACCGAAATATATGCTATGGCATTGGATGCCTCGAATAATTTATTTATTACTGGGGCCACTATCAGCAGTTCTGACATTGCGACACCAGGAGCATACCTTACGACAAATCTTGGTAATCATGAGATTGGATATGTGGCTAAGTTTGATAATACTATTGTATTGCCCATCACTTTAGATTATTTCACGTGTAATTCCGTTTCCAATACCATCGAGTTGAATTGGGCAACTGCAACCGAAACAAACAACGACTTCTTTACAATAGAACGTTCTACAGATGGCATGAATTACACCACCCTTGCCACCATTAAAGGCGCGGGTAATTCCTCCGTTACCAAATCATATACTTATACAGATGAAGAGCCGCTGAATGGAGAAAACTACTACCGCCTCACCCAAACCGACTACGATGGACATAGCCAAACCTTTGAGCCAACCGTATGCAATGTAAATGCAACATCCATGCAGGTTTATCCCAATCCCTCGCAGGGTCTGTTCAACATCGTTTTGCCTTCGGATATTATTTCGGTTTCAACGCAAATAGTTGTAAATGTTACAAACGTATTGGGCGAGCAGGTATATTCTACAACACTTACCGGGCAATCGCAGTTTAATATTGACCTATCTCATTTTGCCTCTGGTATGTATTTTCTTACCATAACCACTCCAACCAGAAATTATGTAAGTAAAATTATTTTAGCGCATTAAACTAAAGGACAAAAACAACAACAAGTAATATTTTTAATACCTCCCGAAATTCTCCAGAATCGTCATTTATAATTGCAGCATTAACCATAAATTCAATAAGATGAAAAAGTTCGTTTTAATGGCAACCCTCTTAGCAGGCGCTGCCTCTGCAAATGCCCAAAAAGTGAACGAAGCCAATGTACCTGCAGGCGTTCTGGGCGCTTTCAAAACTGAATGCCCGAAGATTACCTCGGCAAAATGGGAGAAAGAAGACGGCAACTACGAAGCCCATTACAAAAGCGGTAACGCCGAAATGACCTGCGTGATTGACCCTTCAGGCAAATACCTGCAATCTGAAACAGCTATAAATGCTTCTTCTCTGCCCGATGCGGTAACATCATACCTGAACAAAAATCTACCGGGCAAGAAGATAACAGAAGCCGCAAAAATAACAGGTGCAGATGGCAAGGTTACCTACGAAGCTGAAGCGGATAATGTAGATTATACCTTTGATTCGGATGGAAAACTGTTGAAAAAAGAAGCCGATAACGATTAAATTAAAGCCGGTAATACGGTAAAAACTAATAAATTACAGGTAATATTCGTAGTCAACGAAATGAATGCTGTCTATTAGATGACGTTTCCCTCTCACAGTTATTAACAATTTAAAATTAACTGTTTGAAACAAAATAGTTTAAATATGCGTTTATATAATAAAAAAGTTTACTTTTGTCGATTATGTTTAAAAAACGACTCTATTATTTTGTTGCTTTTACATTATTACCGGCTATAGGATTTAGCCAGTATTCTTTTAACCGTTTCTCCAATCCGAACGAGTATATCATCGGGTTAGGTCCGGACCAATTTCTTGGCGACTTAGGCGGTTCATCATCCATCGGCACGCACTTTCTTAAGGACTTTAACTTCAGTGCAATACGCTATTCTTTTGAAGGCGGTTACAGGTATCATATTTCGCCCGCTTTTGCCGTAAAGGGAATGCTGACTGCAGCCATGGTTTACGGCAGTGATGCTTTAACCACCAATAATGTACGGCATAACCGTAACCTTAATTTTCGCTCTCCAATTATTGAATTGTCAGGTCAATTTGAATATTATTTTTACCGTGCAAATCAGATTGGACACAGATATCACATAAAGCACGCCCATGGATTTAAACAAATGAATATCAGTGCATATCTATTTTTAGGTTTTGGAGGTTTATATTTTAATCCTCAAGGGCAGTGGAATGGAGCGTGGTACAATCTGCGTCCGTTGAGCACCGAAGGCGAAGGACTGCCTGGCGGACCGCCTGAATATTCTCAATTTGCAATCTGCTTTCCGGCAGGTATCGGTATGAAGTATATGATAAATAAGCAATGGTCTGTAGGGCTGGAACTTTCTGACCGGATATGGACAAGCTCCGATTATATTGATGATACCCACGGCAATTACTTCTATAACTCCGAGATAGTTCAATACAGGGGCAGTATAGCAGGGCATTTTGCCGACCCGTCGCTTGGCGATATACCGGGCGCTACAGGAGTAGGTAATATGAGAGGCGATCCTACACACAACGATACCTATATGTTCCTCTTTGTAACAGTCAGTTAGCAGCCGCCGCTTTA
>JAKAOA010000062.1 GCA_021823405.1 Bacteroidota bacterium
ATCCAATATCGAATTCGAGGCGTATTCCAAATCGCTTAAATGGCGGCTGATTGAGGACAAGCTGATGAAGGACAATAATATCACGGTGGAATCAAAAGATGTAAATGATTATGTGCACGTTTTGGCTCACAATTACTTGGGCAACAGGGCAACGGAAGAACAGGTGAAAGCAATAACCGACAGAATTCTGCACGATGAAAAAGAGGTAAATCGGATTTATGAACGTCTTTACGAGATGAAACTTATCGAATTGCTTAAAAAATCATACACCATTGAGACCAAAGAAGTAAGCAAGGATGAGTTTGAAAAAATAATGGAAAAAACAATTTCTTAAACACCAAATACCCATGAATGAATTCAGAAAATATGCCGTAAGCCATCACGGTATAAGCGGCGCAAATTACGACAGGTATGTCTCCTATTTTAACAACCGGAACATACATTCCATATCCAACAATGGATACATATCGCCAACTATTATAGAGGAGCGTCAGTTGAACGTAGCGCAAATGGATGTCTTTTCGCGCCTTATGATGGATAGAATTATATTCCTCGGCGTTCCCATAGACGACTACGTAGCCAACATCATACAAGCCCAGATGTTATTCCTCGAATCGGCTGATGCAAAAAAAGATATATCAATATACCTGAATACCCCCGGCGGCTCGGTTTATGCGGGCTTAGGCATATATGACACCATGCAGTATATCACCCCCGATGTAGCCACCATCTGCACCGGAATGGCTGCAAGCATGGGTGCGGTTATCATGTGCGCCGGAACCAAAAAGAAAAGAACAGCGCTGCCACACTCCCGCGTAATGATACATCAACCCCTTGGCGGCGCCGAAGGACAAGCATCGGATATCGAAATAACTGCCAAAGAAATTATGAAACTGAAAAAGGAGTTATACGATATAATAGCCAAACACTCCGGACAGGAATACGACAAAGTATATAAAGACAGCGACCGTGACTACTGGATGACCGCACAGGAAGCCAAAGATTACGGCATGATAGACGAGGTGCTGGTAAGAGGCAAATAAACAATACGCCAACGCCTCCTATTAAACCTAAAAAGACAGATGCCAAAAGCACCTGTCTTTTTTATTTTATTATGCAGGAACTATTTACTTGTCCGCAAAACTCCTACAGTTCAAAAATAGATAAAAGAGCTTTGTTTTATTCATTTACTGTGCTAATGATGGGTAGGGCTGTAAGTCACTTTCAGGGCTTCGGTAATATAGGAAGCAGGTATGGCAAAACCGATACCCTGAACATTTTCTCCGGTTAATTTTGCATTTACAATACCCAACAGCGCTCCCTTATTATCCACTAAAGCGCCGCCGCTGTTACCGGCATTTATACTTACGTCTGTTTGAATAATATCTTTATTATTTGCTTTGCGCTTTCCAGATATAATTCCTTTTGTGATAGTTTGTCCTAAACTCATATCAAGCGGGGTCCCAATGGCATATACTTCTGTACCGAGCATAAGTTTCTGTTCGTTTGAGGGAACGAAGAATTTAAAATTCATCTGTTTTCTTATTTTGAAGAGAGCAAGGTCGTAAACGGAATTGCTCCTTATATAATCGGCAATCAGGGTATCGCCCGCGCCGGTAATTACCTCTATCTGTTCCGAAGTGTCATCGGCTATTACATGATAATTGGTAACCAGGTAGCCATCAGATGAAATAATACATCCGCTACCATGTCCATCAGGAACTTTAACGGTAACTACCGCTTTTACGGCATCCTGTAAATTGGAGATGGTATCCGTCTGTTCCATGTTAAGTTCAATAGTTTTCCATCCGTCAGTAACACTCATCTTTGCCGATTTGGTATGGAGGATGTTCTGAATTTCGCTATCTTGCATAAATTGCGCCATTGACTTTTCAAGTGCATTGGATATATAATCTGTAAAGCCCTCATCATCTTCGTTGAATGTACCCCAATCGGATGATGTAACGAATTTGGCGTGGAAAACTTCCTTGTCGCTCGTAGCGCCGTATAATTTCCATGTGGTCTTCAGGGTAAGGAACGACAGTGCGTTTACAGTGGTAACCGTCATACCGTAAATATCGCATTTCAGGTAATAGGGCGCCCTGTACATAAAGGATAGCAGCGCTTTTCCGGTGTCAATATATTTCCAAGTTTTAAGCAACCTGTTAAGTGTATCTTTAAAAGTGGTGTTTTCAACCTTAAAAACGCCTTTTTCGCTACTCGAATAGAGCAAAGTTTTGTTTTCGTACTTATTGTACGTCTCGTAATACTTACGTTGAAGGCTGTCTTTATTAATTGTTACGCTCACCTCTTTAATATATGTTTTACCCATGTTTGTATCCCTGTATGGTATCGGCATGATGGGCGGAAGCACGTATCGCCTGGAATATTGTGTCCACGGACCGAACAGAAGGTCTATCCAACCAACGGTGCCGAAATAAACCGTCGGGTAAATAGCGGGGGAGACAGTAATGCTCCCCGGATTGTTTGGATCATTGGAATATAAAGCACCGCTTGCCCACAGGATGTCAGCGGCAATGGGCAGAAAAAGGTCAATTCCTTTGCCAACATTGAAACCGTGCCTTGTAATAAGGGATGACACGGGGATATATCCCTTCCTGGTCTGTGTTACGATATAATAATCTTTATTGTTTTTAAGTTGTACATCTCCTATTTTTCCGCGCATTAAAACCGGCGTTTTAAGAACATACCCTGAATTTGCCGATTGATTAAGGCTTGTGGAATAACTAAGAGTGGCACCCCACTCGCTTAGTTCATTGTTAAGGAGTGTAACAGAGGTACTGTCCTGCTGGCAGACAAGCGCTACACGTCGGGAACTGAAAACTACAGCGCATCCTTGCAGCATAAGGGCGGTAAGCGCCGTTAAGACATAAAAGCAACGGGGGTGAAAAGGAGCGGCAGACATAGGTTGTGCTATACAAGAAGTATTTTAGATTTGCTTACAGAAATCCGACATACAGACCTGCCTGCCCATCCAGATTAAAGCCGGAAAGATTTGATTCTAAACCTAATTGTATATCTATTCCGATTTCAAAATTTGCGCTGGTCGTCCAACTCCATTGATCCATTACGTAAAGCCGCAACCCCAATGGAGCAAAAGTACTGTTTGGAAAATAACCTGAAGCGATCTGACTAAACCCATAACCGTTGGTATTGGGAAAACCTGCTCTTGCCTCTGAAGCGGCTAAGGAATCGTAGGTTGCATTAAGGGATGGTTTAACAGGAAAAATCAATATATCGGCTCCTGCCGAAAACAACTTTCTGTTCGCCTTTACTTTCAATTTTTTATGCGAAACGAGGGCGCTGTTAAATCCTGAAGTTTCATTAGTGTTTTCCGAGGTAAGATCGTTCGCCAGAAACCTATAGGCATATTCTTTGGTAAAACGGGGACCGATTGATATTTGACTGTAAACGGGAATAGGCCCGCTTACATTTGTTTGTCCTGACGTGAGGAGTTGATTATAATTCCCATTATAGTACTGTCCCCAACCGTCGTCAGATTCTGATAGCTGTTTTAATGAATATCCTGCATGGAGACCCCAGCCGCTTAGTTTTTCAATATTCTGTTTCGTTACGTATGTCGTTGAAACCGTGGCATATCCTAAATTATTTACAAAACCTTTTAACGGAAGTTCATATTCCTCATATTTATCTTTCATAAAGGGATAATAGGTGCCTCCGATACCCAAATCACCATTTATACCTATGAAACCCTCCGCCATGAATTTCTTTTTCAGGTCGCAATAAACGGCATTAAGTCCCGCTGAATACACATCACTGTTGTATGCAATTGCATTAAATAAAAATTTTAATTTGTGATTGTCTTTAACGGTACTATCAAGCATGGTATACTGCACTTTTGTACCATCCTTAAAAGTTGCAATATATTGCTGGGCATTTACAGTAAAAGCCGATAAAATAAATAAAATCGCATTAATTTTCCTTCTCATATAAAGTTTATTTCGGTGTTATTATTAATTTCAAAATCCACCGCCAAAACCTATTCCCAGAATCGGTATTATTCCCCATGCGTCATTCTGAATGCCTAATAGGTAGGAGATACTCATATCGCGGTGAGACCAAAACGGCAACCATCCTTTGTAGTACAATCGTTCGCCGACTGTATTGTAGGCAGTATATCCATTTTCGCCATAGTTCGATGGTTTTACAGGATAATACATCAAATCAATTCCGAAACAATGCAGGTTCTCGGCGCGGTATGTAGCCAATGCCCTCTTCGAGTTTTTCATCTCTTTGTCCCTAATCATATATTTTATTCCCCAAGCTGTTACAATTGCTCCGCCGACTGAAATTTCGGGGGCTACTGCAAAAGTATTAATATTAAAAGCGTTGCTTGCCTGTATATGCAGTGAATAATAGTGTACCTTTTCAAACATCATTGGTATTCGATAGCTAATTCCGGTGGCTACGCTACCTCCTCCTGCTGTGGATGTAAAGCCGGTTGCAATTTCTTTTGCCTGCGCTTTTACAAGCTTCGCTCTTTTGCTACTGGCAAGAAAGTAGTATCCGTCGGCGCCAATCATTGTATTTGACTCTAAACCGAACGCCTCAATAAGGTATCGCTTCGCCGGATTAAAATAAGCAAAAGTATTGGTGGTTAAAAAGTTGAATCTTATATGATGCATTTGTACGACAGTTGTATCTATGAGAGTATAATATAATATCGTACCATCGTCAAATGTGGCTTCTCTTTCCTGTCCGGTTACAAATAAATAAGATACCGACAAAAGCGCTGTAATAAGGCAGCGTTTTAAAAAAATGGATTTTTGCATGGATTGTTTATAGGGCTTTATGCACACAAAGATATAATACAATCTGTATACGAAAGGTAATTTTTTCAAGATACTATGGGAAGGTATTTAAATTACCTTAAATTCAATGTCTTATATACAATTTTATGTTTGAATATTTTATGCTGGGCTGCCAAATTTGCCCCCATCTTTAAAACAAGAATAAGTCAAGGTGAAACCTTTTTCCATTCATCCTCTCCTTGCACAAGGAGAGAGCAGGGTGAGGTGGAGTAATGGTCTTTTGAGTTCAAGTGAACCCTCTCCTTACTCAAGAATAGGGCAGGGTGAGGTGGAGTAATGGTCTGTTGAGTTCAAGTGAACCCTCTCCTTGCACAAGGAGAGGGCAGGGTGAGGTGGAGTAATGGCCTTTTGAGTTCAAGTGAACCCTCTCCTTACTCAAGGAGAGGGCAGGGTGAGGCAGAGTAATGGTCGTTTGAGTTCAAGTGAACCCTCTCCTTACTCAAGGAGAGGGCAGGGTGAGGTAGAATAAGGGCTGGGTGAGGCAGATTGTTAATAAATATATTATCAATATATGTAATATGTAATAAATAATGTATATATTTGCGTTTTATAACTATGAGATATAAGCTATAAGCTATAATAGAGAGATGAATTATAAGGTAAATGACTAAAAAGTGTAAAATGATTTCGGCAAGAGTGCAGTCGGTAAAAAATTGGGTTCCGGATTATCCTGTTGCGTTGTTCTTTTTGGAGCGCGGCATGGGATTAATCTGTACCAAATTAGCAGAACAAAACAGAAATTTGGACACTTTTTATAGGGAACCTGTGCCATTGTGTGCCATTTTAATTCACACAGCATATATAGTAGCGACAGGGAAAATAACAAAATTGGACACTTTTTACCGTGAACCTGTGCAAAAGTGTCCAATTTTTTGCGAGGATTGCCAAAGCAATGAGAACACCCCAAAACCATTTTATCCGACTGCACAAGAAATACGGCGAGTGTTAAGTTAGAGCAGCCCCAAAATATGAATAGACAAGATGATAATAATGACGCACTTTTTAACAATAACGCCTGCCACAGTAAGCCAAAATTTTAAAAAGGTATGTGAAACAGTGTGAACTGTGAGAACACTTAACAAGAAATAATATGATTATCAGTATAAAAAGTGTTCACACTATGTGTCCAAATTCACCACCTTGTGCCACTTTCAGATGGTATACCAATGGTATACATTTGTATACCCAGTGTATACCATCAACTATTAGATAATCAAGTTATTAATTAAATTAATACTTCGAAAAGCGTATACCCAAGTAAAGTACACCCCTGATTTACCGCCTTATCTACACGGTTAAATTAATAAAACAGATTATCAATATTTTAGCATGAAAAAAACTACCATACCGCCAAATCACTCTAAACCTCTATTGCAAGGTTCTAATGCAATATTTGAATTCAACCTGACGGTGAAATACTGCAAAGCAGGGGAGTTCGCAAATATTTCACCGGATTTTCGTTTTAAGCAGACATATATTGATTAACTTTGTACTGTAATTGTAAAACCTCTTTTATGAACGCGCCCGACAACATAATAGATTATCTGCCAATAGTGATTACATGTTTCGTAGCAGGGGGCTTTGTTTCACTTGTAATATTCGGAACACACTTTCTTGGTCCAAAACGCAAGTCAAAGGTAAAACTCGATGTATTTGAATGCGGCATACAACCACAAGGCAATGCGCGTATTCCGTTTTCAATAAAATACTTTTTAGCAGCCATCCTGTTCGTACTATTCGATGTGGAAATCATCTTTATGTATCCTTGGGCAGTTGATTTTAAAGTACTGCATTGGACAGGTTTTGTTGAGATGCTCTCCTATATGGCGGTACTGCTTGTCGGATTTTTTTATGTACTTAAAAAAGGCGCACTGAAGTTTGATATGGACTAAGCAGGAATGAAGAAACGATTGGCATGGATTATAAAAAAGTGACTTATGGAAACTCTCGATAAGGAAAGAAAAATAAACGTAACAGATGCGCCCCCGGGAATCGAAGGACCCGGATTCTTTGCCACAAAGCTCGACCACATCATAGGCATGGCTCGAAAAAACTCCATCTGGCCTCTTCCATTTGCCACGTCTTGCTGCGGAATTGAATTTATGGCTACTATGGCTGCCCATTATGATATGGGACGTTTCGGCGCCGAGCGGTTAAGCTTTTCACCCCGTCAGGCAGACCTGCTTATGGTAATGGGTACAATAGCCAAAAAGATGGCGCCTATACTCCGGCAGGTTTATACGCAAATGGCTGAACCGCGTTGGGTGCTCTCCATGGGCGCCTGCGCATCAAGCGGCGGTATATTTGACACTTACAGCGTATTGCAGGGCATTGACAGGATGATACCTGTAGATGTATATGTACCGGGTTGCCCGCCGCGCCCCGAACAGGTTCTGGATGGCATTTTGAAGATACAGGAACTTATCCAGAATGAATCTTTAAGAAGAAGGAGCAGCCCTGAATACAAAGCCCTGCTTGCCGGTTACGGGATAGAATAACTGCTCTGCGATAACTGGAATAATATATAAAAATCTGATATTAAGCCATTTATATTAGTTCCATGACCATAGATTCCAAAACAATAGATAAACTTGCCGAACTTGCAAAGCTCGAATTCGATGAGGCGAACAAGCAGGAAATAATTAATGACCTGAACAGGATTTTGCGCTTCATAGATAAGCTGGATGAACTGGATACCTCATCGGTTGAGCCGCTCACCTACCTTACCGAAGAAACTAACGTAATGCGCGAAGACAAGGTGAAGCAGGAGATTACGCGACAGGATGCACTGAAAAACGCCCCCAATAAAGATTCCGATTTTATCAAAGCGCCTAAAGTGATTGGGAGGTAAAAGTACCTCCTCTTTCTATGGTATTAGAGCTTGGCGATGAACCTATTTCTTACTTTCCATCGCATCATAAATCACCTGCTGGATATTTGTACGGATGTTTAATTTTGCAAGCTTATTATCGTGTGAGCCGCCGGCTACCCTGTTTGATAAAAAGATGTAAACTATATTGTACTCCGGATCAACCCATGCAAAAGTGCCGGTAAAACCCGCATGACCATAACTGAAGGGCGAAGCGGACTTGCATGCCGGGCTTTCTTTGGAGGTATCCGGTTCGGGTTTATCAAAGCCCAATCCGCGCCGGTTACCTGAACCGCAATAGGCGCAGGATGTAAATTCGTTTACGACGCTACTGTCAAAATACCTTCTGCCTGCATAATCGCCTTTTTGCAAAAAGAGTTGCATGAGCGTTGCCAAATCCGTTGCGTCGGAAAATAAGCCGGCATGACCTGCAACGCCGCCCATCATTGCAGCACCCGGGTCGTGAACGAAACCCCACAGCAGTTGTTTGCGGAAAACGCTGTCATATTCTGACGGTACTATTCTCGAAGCCGGAAATCTATATAGCGGATGGTAGCCCATAGTTCTTAATCCGAGAGGTTTGTATAGGTCTTCGGTAAGTAACCTGTCCAGCGGCGCATGTTCCACGTTCTTTATTATTGCGGCGAGCAGGTAAAAATCGAGATCGCTGTAAACCATTTTGTGCGGCTTTTTTTTATCCAATTTGGAATACAATATCTCTCTCATAATTGTATCAGGATAATCCGCCCTGATGAATATATGCCCCGCAACCCTATAAGGGTCTATAGCCGAAGAGTCGGCGCTGTAAATATCTTTGCGCAGTTTGCCACCGGTTACGGTCTGTTTCCAAAACTCTATATAAGGCGCCATCCCTGCCTGATGAGCGAGTATTTCTTTCAAAACGAGATTCTTCTTATCCGTCTTTCTGGCTGCAGGCAGATAGGTGTAGAGTGTTTTATTAAGGTCTATTTTATTCTCTTGCACGAGTTTCATAATCTCCGGCGTTGTGGCTGCAATTTTAGTAATGGATGCAAGGTCATAAATATCGTTCAGCCGGGTATGCGCGGTATCGCCATAAAACTGGTATCCGAACGCCTTATTATATACTATCTTTCTATCCTTAGCTACAAGTATAACGCAGCCGGGATAGGCATGTTGAATCAATCCGAAGTTGGCAATGGAATCTATTTTGGCGGTCAGCGACCTCTTCAATCCGGCTTCTTCCGGCAGCGCGTATTCGAATCGGATGGGCGTTGTAATTATGCCGTCTTGGCGGGTATATGCGGCAGAAGCAGTAACGGGCAGCCTGCCTTTTGTTCCTATCCCGCCGAAAATTGCCTGTGCAGAGTAATCCATGGTGGCGGGCAAACTCTGATAGGACATAATTAAGGCATTTGCGCGGCTTACCTGCGGCAGGTAGGAAAGCAGATACGGGTCGGAGAAAAAATCGAGCACTACCGGGAATCGTTTTTCAAGTGTATCAATCATCTTAATTGCAGCGGGTTTCATATTAAATGTATCCTGCGGTTTGGTAAGGGTGTGGGTTATGCCTACTATAACTAAGTTAAATCCTTTCAGTTTAGGCAGTAAAGTGTTGATAATACTGTCGTTGCCGCTCATTGAGATATTAAAGTGTTTTACATCCGCGTAATCGTTCATGCGTTTCTGAAACTCATCCGTTTCAGTATCGCCTATAACGAGCGATGCGATTTTCAACGTATCCAATCTTATCAGTGGGAGAAGGTTGTTCTTATTTACCAACAGTGTTACCGATTCTTTTGCCATCCGTTTTTCAATATAATCGGCTTGGTATGAGTTAATATCTTTCACAAGATTTGTTGTATCAACGGAGTGGTAATGGTTCAGCCCCGTCCAACATTTCGCCATCAGAATTTTGCGGCAACGTGCATCTATTTCGTCTTGTGTTATCTCTTTATTTTCTATAGCTTTTTTTATCTCTTCCATAGCTTTGGGAACATCCTGCGAAAAAAGCAGGACATCATTTCCGGCTAAAAGAGCTTTCAAGTCAACCTCTCCCGGCTTATTAAACATTGCCACACCTTTCATATTCAACGCATCTGAAAAAACGAGACCTTTGAAATTCATTTTCCCCTTCAACACCCCGTTAACAATCTTCGGCGAAAGAGACGATGCCCTGTCCTTTGCCGAGTCCAGAGCAGGAATATAGAGGTGGGCGACCATCACACTGGCGAGACCGTTTTGGAAGAGATGTGCGAAGGGATAGAGTTCGAGGGTATCAAGCCGGCTTACCGGATAATCCACAACGGGAAGTGATAGATGTGAATCGGTTTTTGTATCGCCATGACCGGGAAAATGCTTGCCGCATGCAAGTACCTGTTCGCTTTGCAATCCCTTCATATACTCTGTTCCCAACCGTGTCACCATACGCTTATCCTCGCCGAAAGAGCGCATTCCTATAATCGGGTTTTCAGGATTATCATTTATGTCTATCACAGGGGCAAAGTCCTCCTGCACGCCCAGCCTTTTGCATTCTCTTGCTATTTCTTTGCCCATAAGATAAACTAACGAATCGTCGTTCGCCGCACCGGCAGTCATTTGGAATGGGAACTTGGGAACGCTGTCCAGTCGCATGGCAAGCCCCCATTCGGCATCCATGCCTATTAACAACGGCACTTTGGATAGCGACTGGTAGTAATTCGTTAGCCGCGCCTGTTTCAGAGGTCCTCCTTTAAAAAATATAAGTCCGCCGATTTTTTGCCGGCTTACGAGCTCGCTGTCGCGGGCTCTGCTATTGTCGTGGTTTGCGGTATCGGAGTAAGCCGCCACCATGAATAGCTGTGCTATGCGTTCATCGGGCGTTAGCGTTTTCATTACCGAATCAGCCCATCGCTCGTCGGCTTGATTATAAAATGGCGGCGACTGTTGTGCATGAGTCACGCCCGAGAAAACGAATGAAACGAAAAAAATGAATAAATAATGTCTAATCCTGTTGTCCAGCATAGCTTCTCATTTTTCAATTACTACGCTAACTTCATCCACCTGACCATGGATGGGCGGATTCAATTTGACTACTTCCACAGAGATGCCGGTGATATTCGGATATTCATTTTTTATGCGACTTGTAATGCGTTCTGCTACATGCTCTATAAGTTTGGAACGAACCGCCATTTCATGCTTTACAATCTCGTATATTGCACAGTAGTCAAGGGTATCTTTCAGGTTATCACTTATGGCGGCATTGGTAAAGTCGAACTTGATTTGCACATTCACAATGTAATTTCCACCTATGAGAGCTTCTTCCTCAAGGCAGCCGTGATAAGCGAATAGTTTTATTCCGCGTAGGTTAATAGTGTGCATTGAAAGGTGAGTTGTAATTGAATCTTTCGGCAAAGTAACTAAAAATAGGAAACCGATTAATCAGGGCTTCAATCTGCTTATATGTTGGATAGTAGTAGTAAATCCGGTAAATCGTATTATTCTTAGTATGAGTAAAACCGGTATTAATCAACATTGTTAAGATGCGCTGAAAAAATATTCAGAGGTAAAAAAATCATATAAAGAGGATCGATAATAAATTTATCATCCAAATATTATGGTAATAACATCTATTGTATCAGTAATTGATTAACTTTGCTTAACGAATAATCCCAGTCAGGATGAAAAAAATTGCTTTACCTGTCGCCTTTTGCTTTTTATTACTCTGCCATGTATCAGTTAGCGCAAGTATAACAAGCCGCTCTTTAATCAGAAGTTATCTTTCGGTAAACTCGTTATATCTTGCGCCCGAACCGGATACTAATGGTTTGCGGAGCGATACCATTAATGTATTGAGCTATGATCTTTATCTGAACATAACTGATTTTACACACGATACCCTGCGCGGAAATACCATCGTAAAATTTACCCCGAAAATGAACAATATAAAATCATTATGCCTTGATTTGTTACATTTTAAAGTAGATTCAATATTGTGGGGAGCAACGCATCTTTCTTATTCATATAACGACACCCTGCTTACCATTGGGTTGCCGGTAACCGAAAATATCGGCGATACAGCAAGCGTAAATGTATTTTACCACGGCAAGCCCGTTCTCGACCCATCGGGCTGGGGCGGCTTCTACTTCCAAAGCCCTTATGCATTTAATTTGGGAGTTGGATTTGATGTCATTCCGCACAATTTTGGCAGAGCATGGTATCCTTGCTTCGACAATTTTATCGCAAAATCGACATTCACATTTCACATAACCACCGACACATCCAAGCTTTCGTTCTGCAACGGTTATCTTACGAAAGATTCGGTTTCGGGTGCGAACCGAATACGTACGTGGGTAATGCCATACCCTATTTCCAGCTATCATGCATGTGTAGACGTTGCCCCCTATACCAGCATACGCGATACATTCAGAGGAATGGATACTATACCTATCCTTCTCAATGCGTTGCCTGCCGACACGGCTAATTTAAGAAAGTCGTTCGTTCATCTAAAGAATGCAATCTCTATATTCCAGAAATGTTATGGACGGTACGAATGGAACAAAGTAGGTTATTCGCTCGAATCGTTTGCGAACGGCGCTATGGAACATGCCACCAATATTGCCTATCCTGCGCTTGCCGCCAATGGAACAACCACCTATGAAGCTAACCTGATGGCGCATGAGCTATCGCACCACTGGTGCGGCGACCTGGTTACCTGCAGTTCGGCAGAAAATATGTGGCTCAACGAGGGCTTCGCCTGGTTCAACCAAAGCGTTTTTCTGCAAGGCGTTTACGGCGATTCCACCTACGATACATACACTCGTAACTACCACGATCAGGCGGTGCATTACTGCGCCATAGCCGATAAAGGATACTGGGCGCTTGGCAATATGCCGCAACGCTGGACTTACGGGAATAGTAACTTCTGGGTAAGCACCACTTACGAAAAAGGCGGCGATGTGTTGCGTACCCTGCGTACTTATCTGGGAGACAGTTCCTTCTTTAAAGGCATGCAATATTACTTTTCCACTCATAAGTACCAGCCCGTAAGCGCCGATACGCTGAAAAACAGTTTACAACGTTATACCGGATATAACCTTACCGATTTTTTCAACGATTGGGTTTATGCCCCCGGCTTCCCTCAATTCTCCATAGATTCTATGGTAACCGTTCCCAATGGACCTAACTACAATGCAACCGTTTACATCAAACAGAAACTTGTAGGGGCTCCATCGTATTATACCAATGTGCCGGTACAGGTTACTTTTAAATCGGCTACAAGACAGGGTTATACCCAAACCCTCATGGTATCGGGTCAACTGTCGAATTATACTATCCCTTTGCCTTTCAAACCCGTCTTTGCCGGATTGAATATGAGAACCAATATAGCCGAAGCTGTCTCTTCCGATACGCTTATTATTACAAAGCCGGGCAACTATAATATGGGACTGTCGAGGGTGGATATGTGGGTAAAATCGGCGGCTGATACGGCATTCCTTTTCCTCGAACACAATTACGCCGCACCAGATCCAATAAAGGATACATCATTACATTACCGCATCTCCAACTACCGGTATTGGAATATTAGCTCCATTCGCCCTGGTCTGGTTATCGACTCCGCCCGGCTATACTTCGACGGGAGAAAAGGAGTGGCTTACGATGGTTCGCTCTATCTCGATACAATTCTTTTGCCTGTTAATGATGACAGTTTAATTTTACTTTACAGACCAAATACAAAATTCGATTGGAGCGAATTTCCGGCGTACAGAAGGCATAATATCGGGCCGACATATAAATATGGATTTATGTCGCTTGATTCCCTTCCGAACGGACAATATACCTTTGCAGTTGGAAAATCGAAGGTGCTGACGATAAATGAAGTAACCTCGCAAAGCGGGAATCTGATTATTTATCCTAATCCTTCATCCGATAATTTTACTGTAGAGTTTCCTGCCGCTGCCGAAAGTGAAACGATTACGGTTTATGATATCCAGGGAAAAGCCGTGACTACCGGCAATATTATTCCCGGGCAGTCAATGTTTATGTTCAATGCATCAACCTGGGCGCCAGGCGGCTATATGATTTATCTGCATTCTAATAATAAGGAAATCGCCGCAGGTAAAATTATAATTCAACGCTAACAGGTTCCTTTAAAATTATACGGGAATCCTTTGTTTCCCGACAGATATTATCTATAGTGGAATAATATTACTTTTGATAGGTCATATTATTTCGCATTATGGAGAACTCTGAAAAGATTACATACAGAGAGCCCGCCGGCATTCGCAGTTGGGCAGAAGAAGACCGTCCGCGCGAAAAACTCTTGTTGAAGGGTGCGGCAGCTTTATCAGATGCAGAATTGATTGCAATACTAATTGGTTCCGGTACACCGGGCGAATCGGCGGTAGATCTTGCAAAAGCCATACTTAAAAGCGCCGGTAATAATTTAAATGAACTTGGTAAAATAACCATATCCGGTTTGAAAAAATTTAAAGGAATAGGTGAGGCAAAAGCGATAACCATAATAGCCGCACTGGAACTGGCTAAGAGAAGAAGAGTAGCTCCAGTAAAAGAAAAAGAAAAAATAGGAGGTAGCGCCGACGCATTCGAGTATTTTCACCACTTAGCCGACCTACCCAACGAAGAATTCTGGGTAATGTATCTGAACAGAGCAAATAAAATAGTTACCGCCCAACGTATAAGCCAGGGAGGGATTACCGGTACTGTTGCCGATACAAGGTTAATATTAAAAAATGCACTCGACCAATTTGCTTGCGGAATAATTTTATGTCATAATCATCCTTCAGGCAACCTTACCCCAAGCCAGGAAGATAAAACTCTTACACAGCGAATAAAACAGGCAGCGCAGGTTTTCGATATCGGTGTTCTTGACCATCTTATCATTTCGGACACAGGTTATTACAGCTTTGCCGATGAGGGTGTGTTGTGAGTAGTAAGGAGCTATAAAGAAGAATAAAGAAAGCAGTGAACCCGGAAAGAGTACAAAGGATAAAAACACAGGAAAAGCAAAACTGCCTTCTTGTACCTTGCGTTAAATCATTGAAACATTTGTGCGTAATCATCCTTTCACTTTTTACACTTACCAATCCGTTTTATAACCTCTTTGCCCAAACCCCTAAAATTGACTCCCTCTTAACTGCATTGAAAGCCGAAAAAAAGGATACAACCCGTTACAATATCTTTATGAAATTGGGCGATTGCTACCAAAACCAAACCCCCAACACTGCCAATATCTACTATACAAAAGCTGCTGCTATTGCAGAAGTAATAAAAGATAATATTAGAAGAGGAGAAGCAATAAGTAGGGTTGGTTGGCAAAACATTGTGCTTGGCAAATATAAAGCAGCTGATAGTATTTTGCAACTTACCTTGGAACTTGCTGAATCATCATCAGGAATTAAAGCGCAGAAACTAAAAGCAGCAGTGCTATGCAGCATTGGAGTTTTATATGAGGATGAAAGTAATCTCTCTCAAGCGCTTGATTATTTTTTCAAAGCCATGAAAATTTTTGAGATGACCAAAAATGAAAGTGGTCAAGCTAGTAACTTTAGCGATATAGGAATTGTGTATATGGATGAACACAATTATACGCAGGCGCTCGAATATTTTTTCAAGGCACTGAAAATGTTTGATACAATCGGAGATAAAAACGGACAGGCACATGTTCTTGGTAATATTGGAATTATTTATGACGATGAAAAGAATTATCAACAGGCGATTGATTATGACTTCAAATCCCTTAAGTTATTTCAAGATTTAAGAAATAAAATTGGTCAAGCAATTAGCCTTAGTAATATCGGCAGTGTACACGAGCAAATGGGTAATTATAAGCAAGCTCTGGACTATTTATTCAAATCGGAACAAATGGCTGAAACAATCGGTGATAAGTTTGGTCAGGCAATTAATCTTGGTAGCATAGGAAGTATATATAGTAAAACAGGGAATTTTAAGGCATCTGAAGTTTACCTGAAAAAGGCAATCGCTATAGATAGCAGTATTGGAGATAGGACTGATCTGCAACAATTTGAAACCTACCTATCCCAGTTATACGACACTACCCATCGCTACCAACTTGCGCTGGAATGGTTTAAAAAGTCGAGCGTGTTAAAGGATAGTTTATTCAATATCAACAAAGATGAAACCATTACCCGCAAGGAAGTCACCTTTAAGTTTGAACGCCAACAGGATTCAATTAAATCAGCACAAGATAAAAAGGATGCAGTTGCGACGTCTGATAAAAAGAGACAAGAATTTGTAACTGCATCAGTTTCAATTGGACTATTGTTTGTACTTATTTTTTCAATACTTCTCTTTAACCGTTTCCGTATAACGCAAAAGCAAAAGGACTTAATTGAGATTCAAAAGGGAGACGTAGAAAAGAAAAATGTACTGATTGAAACGCAAAAAAAGCTGGTAGAAGAAAAGAATAAAAATCACTACTGTCCGAGATAAATTTAAAAAGAGCCGTTTGAGAATACTCATTCGGCTCTTTTTTTGTACTTTGGTTTTTCGACAACTAAAATACAATGGATAAAA
>JAKAOA010000063.1 GCA_021823405.1 Bacteroidota bacterium
TTGTCAACCTGGAAACCGCGGGTAGTGGTGGAACCGCCATTGGTGGTTTGAACTACATCGGCTGGTCCATTCTGACCGTTGAAGTAAGTTTCATTTGTTACAGCGTAACCCTGTTTCCAGCTAAACGCATATCCCCATCCGAACTCTGCACTGATGGAAATTTTAGGAAAAATAAAGTACTCAATTCCGATAAAACCTCTGATTCCAATCGTAAAAAGGGAGTTGTAATTGGTGTCGAGCGTTCTGGTTTGACCGCCTGTAGCAGGATTAACCACCACAGCATTAGGGTTAAGTGTTGATACAGCTTCAGGAGCCCACGAGGATGTGTATTGCGACTCATAGAGCGACGAGAAGGCATTACCGTAATTAATGTTGGAGTTTGATTTCATAAAACCAATACCGAGTTCTGCTCCATAATACCCTTGTAATCTGCCATATCCGCGCCTCTTTTCAATACCGCCCGATAAGGTGATATTCGACCTTGCAAACGAATACTCATCATTAACCCTTTCCTGGGAAGCCGTCTGGATTTGATTGGGATCGCCGCTTTGCAACGCCTGATACATATCCACCGCATTCTGAACAGGATTTGTAATACTACCCGATTGAGTATTATATCCAAGCCGAGCCCTGATGGCAGTATGTGCATCAAGGAAATACTTTCCGGTAATTTGATTGTTAAAGTTGGCTCCCGATGAGGTGTAGCCCACCAAAGAACCTGCATCATTGGGGTTTGATTTTCCCGAACCTATGTAGTTTGCCGAGTTCAGGAAAAAATCGATAACAGGTATGGCATTAAAACCCAAGGCAATATCGCCCTTTTTGGGAAGTATATAACGTCCCTTTTTGTTTTTGATAAGGGCAGCCGTATCGTTGTTAAAGGTAGCGCAACTGCTCTCCTTGCAATCTTCTTGTGCGAAGGCAGTTACTGCAAATACCATCAAAAGCGATGCAGTTACAAGTGTTTTTTTCTTCATATTAATAGCTGTGTTTTAAGTTAATGTGAAGGCAAAAGTAATATTTTTTTAATATAATAAACGATCTGTTATTTTAATTTATTACGGCGGTACCGGAAAATTCTCAATAATATAGATTATTTAACTTTAATTTTTGGGGAGGGGGTTGCATGGGTATACCTTTTTGAGTTATTTTTATTTGACATATAATTGATTATCAATACTCTAAAATATTCTGATGGGTATCCAAAGGTATACCCGATTGTATCGTTCCCTGCCATCGGTAAAAAAGGAAATTGTTGCTTATGGCTTATCCGAAATTGGAGAACCTTTCTTGGAATTTAGGTGAAGTGTGAATACTTAATATATTGATAATCAAATTATTCATTAATCAGTATTCTCACTGTTCACATTGTTTCGTATACCAAAGATATGGTTTGACAGCAAAACACGTCCTACAACCAGTGTTTGAATTTTTTTATAAACCACATTTTAACCACTTGTGTCAGTAGGCAATAGCCCAGAAGTATGGATAGCAGTATAGGAAAGTACGAAAGAGGTAACCGCGTAAATTTAAACGTCTCGGCAAAGGGCGAAAATGGCAGGTATATACCAATAAGCATGATAAGTGTGGTGGTAAGCACTACCGCCGGCGCTGCAGTACTCTGTATAAATGGTATCCTGCGGGTGCGTATCATGTGTACAATTAGGGTTTGGGAGAGTAGTCCTTCTACAAACCATCCGGACTGGAAAATGCTTTGCATGCCGGGTGTGGTTGCTTTGTACACAAAATACATCACGGCAAAGGTTACGTAGTAAAATATGGAACTGATAGGTCCGATATAAAGCATGAATTTAGCTATGCCGCCTGCTTCCCATTTTCTTGGTTTAATAATGTATTCGGGGTCCATCGAGTCCCATGGGAGCGACACCTGCGATAGGTCGTACAACAGGTTTTGGGTGAGCACCTGTATTGGCAGCATAGGCAAAAACGGGAAAAGTGCACTGGCGCCCAGCATACTGAACATATTGCCAAAATTACTGCTGGCAGCCATTTTCAAGTATTTAATGATGTTCCCAAAAGTGCGCCTGCCGTATATTACTCCTTTTCGCAGCACCATAAGGTCTTTTTCAAGGAGAATAATATCCGCGCTTTCTTTTGCAATATCTACTGCGGTATCAACCGATATGCCTACATCGGCATCGCGCAGCGCGCCTGCATCGTTAATACCGTCTCCCAGAAACCCTACCGTATGTCCTTTGGATTGTAATACTTTTATTACTCTGCTCTTCTGCATTGGAGATAGTTTGGCATAGATATTTGTGTGTTCAAGTCGGTCGAGCAATTCCGCATCGTTCAGATTTTCTATTTCATTACCCAGTAACACATCGGTTACAGGTATGCCAACATCCTTGCATATCTTCTTGGTTACTATTTCATTATCGCCTGTTAGCACTTTCAGTTCAATACCAAATCTGCGTAATGCCTGAATAGATGGTTTAGCCGATGGCTTTGCCGGATCGAGGAATCCGATTAATCCGGTTAGCACCATATTGTTCTCGTCAGCTACAGAGTATGTGAGCGGACGGTTTGCCTCGCACTCTTTAATTGCCACAATAAGTACCCGCAATCCGTCTTCGTTCATTTTACGAGTCATATTCAGCACTTTTTCTTTTAAGGTAGCATCCATTGGTATCACCACGTCTTTCTCGGCATGCAGAGTAAGGTTTTCGCCCGGGTCGAAGGCGTGAGTGCATATATCTATCATTTCCTCAACAGCGCCTTTGCATATCAGTAATTGTTTACCGTCACTTTGTTCGAGAATTACAGAAAGCCGGCGGCGGTTTGAATCGAAAGGTATTTCGTCAATCTTTTTAAATTGTCCGAATTTTTCGAGTATTTTCTTTACCTCCGCATGTTCCAGAACTGCAGTATCAAGCAAACTCCTCAACCCGGTTTGGTAATTAGAGTTCAGGTAAGCCCATTTAAGCACTTCGTCATCTTCTACCCCTTCTACGTTCAGGTGGCGTTCCAGAACAATTTTGTCCAGTGTGAGGGTGGCGGTTTTATCGGTGCATAACACATCCATCGCTCCTATATTCTGTATCGCATTCAACCGTTTAACAATTACTTTGCGCTTACTCATATTTACGGCTCCTTTGGCAAGGTTGGCAGTTACCACCATGGGAAGCATTTCGGGTGTTAATCCTACGGCTACGGCTATTGCAAATAGAAGTGCGTCAGTCCAATTGTGTTTAGTAAGTCCATTTATCAGGAATACCAGGGGAACCATTACGAGCATGAATTTAACCAGAAGCCATGCAACGCTGTTCACTCCTTTGTCAAAACTTGTTTCGGGGCGCTTACCTGTAAGTGTTTTACTTATAGAGCCGAAGAAGGTATTTTTGCCTGTGGTAACCACTACTGCCGCCGCCGTACCGCTTACCACATTAGTACCCATAAAGCAGATATTTTCAAGTTCGAGCGGCGACTTACCTGCTACATTCTGAACCGGCAGCTCCTTTTTTTCAACCGGAAGAGCTTCACCGGTAAGAATACTCTGGCTTACAAATAGGTCTTTGGAATATATTATCCGGCAATCGCCGGGTATCATGTCTCCCGCAGAAAGGAATACCATATCGCCCGGTACAAGTTCTTTAATATCTATTTCTTTTTTTCCTTTCATTTGCCGTAACACAGTAGCCGTAGTGCGCACCATACTCTTAAGCTGTTCGGCAGCTTTATTGCTTCGAAATTCCTGCCAAAAGCGTATAATGGTACTTAACAGAACCATCGCTATTACAAGTACTGTAGTTGAATAGTCGCGTTCGGCAGGCGTAGGCGCCATTACCACATCTGTTACAAACGATATACAGGCGATAACTGCCAGAATTCCGTTGAACGGGGTAAGAAATGCAAGCAGAAACTGTACCACCCATGAAGGCGCTTTTTCGGTTACTACTTCATTAAGTCCGTATTTTTCAAGTTTTTCTTTTACTTGTTCTTCGGCAAGTCCTGTTTCACCGGTTTCAAGGTTGGCGTATAGGTTTTCTGTCTTGGCGCCTGATGCCTCCCGCAACATTGCAGTTACCTGCGTGTCGAAAGCATTTTGCTGCGTTCCGCGTGTGGTGAACGGAAATCTTATTTTACTTTCTTTTTCTGTTGCTTCCATAAGACAAAATATTAAACAGATTAGTTTTTCACATTTTCAGAAATAAAATGAATTATAGCATAGACGCTCAATACACCAAAAGCAATAGTTAGCCCCTACTATTGGTGCGCCTAATAATACAAATTCGGTTATCAGATGTTCTTTCTGCATCCCTTAAGTTGTCAATATCTTCTCCCGTCTGCCTGCTGACAACTTAATAAAGTTGACCGGAGGTCAGATGGAAGTTAAGAATGTTTTTTTTCTCGCAGGCCCGCTATCCATTTAAGAAGGCGTGTTTTGGTTGGTGCAAATTTAATACATTTTATTCACGCAATAGGAAAAATATAAAATTGATTATTCCCTGTCTATACCAAAATCCGTTAAGGGCATAAATATGGGTATGCAGCGTGAATTTTTAAATATTAAAGGCGGATTGTGTTAGCCATGTATTTTGTTTACAACTTGATTTTTGCCAAGCACCTGTTGTATCAGGAAAGCAAAACAACCGACAAGCAGAAACAGGGAACCGGCAAGTGAAATCCTTTCGCCGATGGCATACTCTTTCGGCTCAAATTTAAATTCAATTTTGTGACTGCCGGCCGGGATAAGCATCGCCCTTAAAACATAATCCGCCCTTATATAGCCGGATGGTGCATTATTCCCATCAATATAGGCGTTCCAACCATCCTTATAATAAATTTCTGAAAATACAGCCAGTTGTTCCGAATGCGCCTGCGAAGTATATACAAGATCGTTCGGCTCATAAGAAATAAGCTTTATAGATGCATTGGAATCATGTGAGATATGTGCATTTGAAAGATATGAACTAAATCTTTGGTCAACTATTGCCGTCTGCGCCGGATTTAATTTGTAGAGATCTACAAATTCCGAATCGGCATTGGCTGCAAGTTTGTAATTATCTACAAACCATACATTACCCAATGCGCCGAAATTGCGTTCCGCTTGCATTTGTCCGTCACGCGTTTCACGGATAAGGTATTTTGCATTTAGCATATCCACCACCGACATATTTATCTCCTGTAACGGCGTACCTTTGTTAATTTCATCAAGTATTTGATCAATCTGGGTAAGCAGGTCGTCATACCGCTTCATTTTTACACCACTGTATCCGCCCAGCGACTTATGAAAATAGGATGTGCGGCTATCTTGGTCGGGGCGTATGGTAGTATTAAAAACACGGTAATCCGGCGTTGTATCCTGCATTATTTCCAGATCTGCCTGATCGGGCTGATAGGGTTGTTTAACGGCTCTTTTCGTCTCCCAAAAACGATTATCATCGTTAAGATATGTCTTATCTGTTGTCCATAAGTCGCAAACGATTAGAAAGATAAGTACTCCTGTAAACCAGTTAACGGTAATGAGTTTTTTATTATAAACCCATATTAAACCGGCTGCAAGGAGAATAAATATTAAGGTACGTAACGCATCCGAGGTAAATATCTGCTTTCTCGCCTTTTCCACATAGGGCATTAGTTCACCCACATATTGCTGAACCTGTTGCATTGACACACCCGGATTACCTTGTTTTATTTCTTGCACAAGTTGCTCATCCTCATTATGTTTATGGAAATCGGAGAAAGCGCCTGGCATAACCCAGCAAAGGGCGGCAAAACCACCTGTCAGAATGAATGCGGCAAAAAATAGCTTTTTGCCTGTAACAGGATTTTTAAGAAATGGCAATTTTATCTTCTCATTGAAAAAAAATTGTTGTTTAATTAAATGATCTATGCCGAGGGCGGCAACCAAAGGGAGCGTTAACTCCGCAAGCACAAGTATCATAGAAACAGACCGGAAATTATTAAAACCCGGAATATGATTAAAGAATAAATCAAAAACGGAAGTACCTAATATGGGCACCGGGTTTTTACCCCATGCCAATGCAACTGATAGGCAGGTTATAAATAGCAAAAACCATCTAAAAGGTCCCTTAATAATGAGAAATCCAATGACGGCAAGAAAACAGACGATAGCTCCGGCATAAACAGGTCCGGAGGTGAAGGGCTGGTCACCGAAATATTTATCGCTCTGGGCTACCGCCTGCTGAAATTGAGGGTCAATTCCCTGAATGGCTTTGGAATTCCCTATTTGTTCAGATGCCCCGCCTTTGAAATCGGGAAGGAGCAAAGTCATTGTTTCATCTACCCCGTAGCTCCACTGGGTTGCATAACTCTTATCAAGACCGTTGGATTTCTTTTCGTGAATTAAGGTAAGTTCAGATTTGCCCCGTGTGGAATATTTTCCATACTGATAAGTGAGCCAGAGATTGGTTATATTAGTAGATACGGCAAGTATGGCGGCAAAGGCAAGAATGGCACATGTTTTAAAAAATGAGGCAACTTGCTTTTGCAAAATCGACTGAATAAACCTTGTAAGAACGTAAAAGACAAGAAAGATAGCCAGATAATAGGTTATCTGAAGATGCCCTGCATAAAGTTCCAGTGCCAGAGCCAGAGATGTTAATAACCCTCCTGCAATAAGCTGACCGCTGAATGCGAGGATAACCCCTGCAATCACCGGAGCCATAAAGGCGATGGCGTTAGCTTCTGAATTGTGTCCGGCAGCAAGTATTATAAAAAAGAATGAGGAGAATGCATACGCAAAAGAACCAAGTACAGCCACCCTTGTATCAATTTTCAGAACTTTGAGCAGGATATAAAAACCGAGGCAGTACATAAATACAATCCCGGCGGGAAATGGCAGGGTATAAACCAGAATATGAAACAGATACTGTATTAGGTTGGCAGGATAGTAAGTAGATACCTGATAGGCAGGCATTCCACAGAATATCGAGTTAGTCCAGAGAGGTTCCGTATGAAAGCGGGCTCGGTAATCCCATATTTCTTTGGAGGCGCCAAGAAAATTATCGATATCGGGTTGATGAAATGCCAATCCCTTCAGGGCGGGTAAAAAATAGATGACAGGCACCAATATAAATAAGGCAATAGCCACAATATGAGGTGTCCACGATTTTAGATTTATTCGCATGAACAAGTGTGTTTTAATAAAATCAAACAAACTTACATATTTAATACGAAATGGATGTACAGTTCTTAGTCAGTGCATGTAATGATTCGGATTAATGCACAAATCTTGTGATTTTAATTGTCATAATTTATGTCGTTGGGTTGAAATTTTGTTATTTTTGTCCACTCTTTTTTTAAGTAAATCCACGAATAATAAAATTTAGCCGATAGGATGCAAAACAATATTTTTAGTTTTATCATCAAACGTTGGAAACCCCTATTCATAATCTGCCTAATTGCAATTATCGCGTCTACTATTGTTGCCTATCTGTTGCCCGTTCAATACAGGGCTGTAACCATACTGTTTTCCTCGCAGGATAATAATATTTCAAAATCTCTTCTGAACGATGAACCTTATTCAAAGGATTATCTTGCCTTTGGTGAAGAAAAGAATTCCGAGCAGATGCTTCAAGTGCTTAAATCGGATGAAGTGATGGAAGCGATAAATAAAAAATATGACCTAATTGACCTGTATGGTCTATCCCAACGAGCTGATAAATATTCTGTCCTGAAGGATTATTATTCCAACAATTTTAATTTCGCAATTACCGAGTACCAATCCATTAAAGTAGAAGTTTATGACCGGCAGCCTGGTAGGGCTGCACAAATGGCTAACAGCGTTGTAGCTTCAGCCGACTCCCTATTCCGGGCAATAGTACACCAACGCACAGAAGCGGCTTACCTTATTGTAAAACAACAATACGATTCGATGCTCACGGTTGAAAATCGGCTTGAAGATTCAATGAATTTTTTTAGAAACCTTGGAATGTTGAATTTCGATTTTCAAGTAAAGGAATATACAAGAGGATATTCCGAGGCAGTAGTAAAAGGAAGCCCTGCAAGCATTCAAGAGATAGAGAGTAAGTTAAAGCCCTTCGTATTATATGGGAAACAATACTTTATTATATATAATAATCTGATTGACGCATATAAATGGATGCAACAATTAAAAGTGAACTATATTCAGGCAAAAGCTAATGCAGAGAAATATATACCGCCATTCTTCGTTGCGGAAAATGCAATAGCGCCCGATAAAAGAGCTTACCCTGTCCGATGGCTTGTGGTTGTCGGTTCAACCGCTGCCGCATTCTTTTTCGGACTGGTCGTGTTGCTGTTTATTCATAAACTACATTCGACTAATTAAATGAAGACAAACAACATACTTAAAAGCAATTTTGCCAAATGGATATGGCATTATTGGACTCCCCTTCTTATTGTTCAGGTAGTTGCATTTGCCGCCGCAGTGGTATTCACTAACCCTTATTTTATTAACTATCAATACAAATCGTCTGCCACAGTATACCCATATAATTTAACGGAATTTTCAAAAGAAAGTGCAACGGAACAAATGCTGCAATTTCTTAATTCCGTAGATATTAAAAATGACATTATCAGGAAGTTTAATCTCATAAAACACTATGGAATTGATACTACCGGGAAGTACTACTACTCCAAATTATTAAACGAATACGATAACAATGTAACCATTAGCGGTACTGAATTTGAAGCAGTTCAAATAACAGTTTACGACCGAAGCAACGATACGGCATATTTAATGGTTAAGGGCATTATCAATGCATTGAATAAAAAAATTCTTGCCATACAGAAAGAAAAATCTGTAGAATCAATGCTCATATTTAAAGAAGCGCTTGAAATAAAGAAAAGAGAATTGGACTCTATGTATGCGATTTCGAAACAACTTAGCGTACAATACGGCTTAGTTGATTATAAGAATGAATCGCGCGAGGTTGTGCGTGCGTATTACCAAATGCTCGCTTCCTCTAAAGCAGGCAAGCCCATGGATGATATTACAATGCAGATGAAGAATCTGGAAGAAAAAGGCGAAGAATTTGATGCCTTAAACGAGCACATTAAAAACTCCGTAGATGAATATGATAAAATTTTAATTTCTTATAACGAAACTTTAAGAGATATTAATAAACAAATTACTTTTACAAACATAGTAGCCGCTCCATATCCTGCCGACAGATGGTCCTACCCCGTACGTTGGCTAATGATATTCGGCGCATGTTTATCCGCCTTCGTCTTTTCCTTAGTAATTATTATGCTTCTTGAAAAACCGCATGAATAATCTTTTTAATTCTAAGCGCCCGTACTAAACCTACCTTCGACTACTCATTAAGTTTTTATAAGTTCACTTGTTACTAAAAAATTGAAACAAATTGGTTTCCAGAAAGAATTTAGCGCTTTTTTATCTGTTCAGTTTGGGGTTTCTTGCCGCCGATGTCTGGCTTATGTTAATAAAAGGCAATTTTCTTTTCGGATTATTACCTCTCGGTTTGCTAATCGTTTATGCAGCTCTTTTTTCTCTGAATGAATTAATTCTCGCTGTTGCCTTCCTTACTCCCCTTTCCATAAGAATAACAGAATTACCCGGACTCTCATTAGGGAATGTCGGCATAGGAGTTTCGCTTCCTACCAGTCCTATCATGCTTTGTATTCTTTTGATTTTCATTCTGCTCGTTATTCAAAACGGATACGATAGCAAAATACTAAAACACTCTGCAACCATAATCATACTGTTTAGTATAACATGGATTTTTGTTACATCAGTTACCAGTACTATGCCTTTCGTATCATTTAAGTTTTTAATAGACAGGTGTTGGGGAATTGCAACATTTTATTTTTTGGGAATTTACCTATTTCGCAAACGAAAGAATATATACAAGTTCGTATGGCTTTATGTGGCTTCATTTACCATCGTTATTTTTTATACTATTTTCAGGCAAGTACAGGGGCATTTTTCTGAAAAGGTTTCGCACTTTGCCATGAACCCCTTTTATAATGACCATACTGCATATGGGGCAGTGCTCTCTATGTTTATTCCCGTATTATTCGCTTTTTCAATGAACAAGTCAAGCAAGTCATTCTCAAGGTTCGCTTCCTTTGCACTTTTTTTATTGTTTTTAGCGGCGGTTGGTTTGTCATATAGCAGAGCATCATGGGTGAGTTTAATTGTAGCATTTGGTATTTACCTATTACTTAAGTCCGGTATTAAACTAAAATACATTTTTGCAACCTTATGTATAGCAATCACCTTGTTTTTTACTTTTAAAACGCAAATAATAATGCGACTTGAGCGTAATGACAGTCAGGTATCGCAAAAGCTTGGTACAGAGATTGAATCCATATCAAATATATCCTCCGATGCATCAAATCTTGAACGCCTTAACCGGTGGAGCTGCGCCTATAGAATGTTCCTCGATAAACCCTTTTTAGGTTATGGTCCCGGAACTTACTCGTTTCAATATGCCCCTTATCAATTATCATACGAAAGAACTATAATAAGCACCAACCTCGGTAATGGCGGTAATGCCCACAGTGAATACCTCGGACCACTCGCAGAACAGGGTATTCTTGGCATGGCATCCTTTTTAGCACTGGCGGTTATAACTTTCATCCTGGCATTCCGTTTACATAAAAAACTTTTGGACAAAGAGGTTAAGAATATTGCAACAGCCATTTTTTTGGGACTTGTAACATACTTTATTCACGGCGCTATGAACAACTTTTTGGATACCGACAAAGCCGCAGTCCCTTTCTGGGGATTTCTCGGCATCCTGGTTGCTATTGATTTACAAAAAAATTATTTGGAAGAGCCCACTAACAATTTCAAATCGCAGAACACCATCCATGGCTAATATTATCACCGTAAGCCACATCGTAAAAAGGTATGCCCAACATACCGCGTTGAATGACGTAAGTATTAATGTGCCTGAAGGTACTATATATGGTTTGCTTGGTCCGAATGGCGCGGGTAAAACATCTTTAATTAGGATAATCAATCAGATAACCGCTCCGGATGAAGGTGAGATTATGTTTTACAATGAAAAACTTTCTTCGCAGCATACCTCCAAGATAGGATATTTGCCGGAAGAACGCGGGTTATATAAGAAAATGAAGGTAGGCGAACAGGCGCTCTATTTAGCTCAATTAAAGGGCTTGGAAAAGAAGCAGGCGCTTGACAAATTACGCCTGTGGTTTAAAAAATTTGAAATAATTGACTGGTGGGATAAAAAAGTGGAGGAGCTTTCTAAAGGAATGGCACAAAAGGTGCAGTTTATTGTAACCGTACTTCACGAACCGGCTCTCCTTATCCTTGATGAGCCCTTTAGCGGTTTTGACCCCATAAACGTAGAATTAATAAGAAAGGAGCTTTTACGGCTGAAGAGTGAAGGCGCCACTATAATACTGTCCACCCACAACATGGCTTCGGTTGAAGAATTATGCGACAATATAACTCTGATAAATCACTCTAAATCAGTTCTGGAAGGGTCTGTGCACGAAATAAAACAGCGATATAAGGAACACATTTGGGAGGTAAAATTTGCAGGAAGAGAGGATGCGTTTACTAATGGTATAAACAACAGATTCTTCATTGATACTATTGAAACAGAGCATAATATACATCGAGTGCACATTAAAATCCCAAACGAATTTTCGCCCAATGATTTACTGAAAAGTATTATTCCCGTATGCGAAGTGCATGGATTTTCGGAAATACTGCCTTCAATGAGCGAAATTTTCATTGCAGCCGTAAAAGGTTAATTCTTAATTGATAATTATAATATGTCGAAAATCGGTTTAATAATTCAAAGGGAGTACACTACAAGAGTGAGAAAGAAATCTTTTCTTGTTATGACGATTCTCGGACCATTGCTCTTCGCCGGAATCATATTCGCCCCAATGCTAATTGCCAACCACGTTAGTAAGGCAAGACGCGTAGTTGTAGTAGATGAGACGAAATCATTTACCGGTATAATACCGGCTACAAAATCAACTTCCTATGATTACGGTTATACCCCCTACCCCATTAGTCAAGTGCGCAAATTATTCTCTGACTCGTCAGACGTATCTGTCTTATACATCCCTTCCAATATTATAGAATCGAGTAAAGCCATTCTTTACTCAAAAACAGACCCCGATGTAACGGTAATTTCTGACATTGAGTATAGCTTGGATAACATAATTGAACGTTCAAAAATGAAGGCGAACAAACTTGATTCGAATACTATAGATCAAGTGAAAACCAATGTAGATGTTATAAATAACGTGAATAATAAAGTAACCAACAGCATTTATAACCTTGCGTTAGGTTATGCAAGTTCTATTCTTATCTATATGTTCATCTTCATGTATTCTGTGCAGGTAATGCGAGGGGTTATGGAGGAAAAAATTAATCGTATTGTCGAGGTAATTATTTCATCCGTTAAACCATTTCAACTTATGATGGGAAAGGTGATTGGAGTATGTCTTGTGGGATTAACGCAATTTCTAATATGGGTGGTAATATCCGGAATACTAATTTCAGTCGGTACCGGAATGATAGAACAACAACAAATAAAACCCTCCAACGCCCGCATGGAACAGACCTTAAAGCAGGGCGTTCCACAACAGCAAAAAGTAAACATTACAGGGTCAAATATTTCAAAAAATGAGGCAATGAACAAAGGTGTAAGCATAATAGAGAACCTTGAAAATACGAACTGGCTGCTCGTAATCGGTTGTTTTATATTTTATTTTCTTGGTGGATATCTTCTATATAGTTCCCTTTTCGCAGCAATAGGTTCTGCAGTTGATCAGGAAACCGAGACACAGCAGTTTATGCTACCCGTTACAGCTCCGCTTATATTATCAATTATCATCATGCAGAACATTATAAGAGACCCGCAAAGCGCCCTTGCGGTATGGTTCTCCATAATCCCATTCACCTCACCAATAGCAATGATGGCGCGCATCCCCTTTGGCGTTGCAATATGGCAAGTGCTGCTCTCTATGGTGTTACTACTAACAACCATTTTCGGCGCAGTATGGCTTGCGGGGCGCATCTACAGAGTTGGATTGTTAATGTATGGTAAAAAGATAACCTACAAAGAACTCGGCAAGTGGTTATTCTATAAATGATTATTTGCCGGTTGGCAAATAATACATTTAGTATCGACATAAGCTGAATATTTTACCGCGATTAACTTAAACCTATATCCATCAACCTAAACTCTACCAAATCCCAGTGAAGGTATGAGGGTTAATTTGATTTATATTTGTAGTTTTTAGAGATATTTATTTATGAAACTTCGGATTGGTATTTTCTTTGGAGGATTTTCAAGAGAGCGTGAGGTTTCTTTTGCGGGAGGAAGAACGGTTTACGACAATCTTAATAAATCGCTTTTTGAGCCGGTTCCTATTTTTGTTGATAGCTTTGGAAACCTTGTTCTACTTGACTGGAAATATATTTATAAGGGTAGCATCCGCGATTTTTATCCGCCTGTTCATCTGCTTCCCCCTAGCCCACATCATTTTCAGGTCTATGCTGATTCAATTCCAGAACTCGGAGATGGAATCGGAATGGAAAAGGCGCTGAAAACGATAGGTGTTCCGATAGATATAAGGAAACTAAAAAAAATGATTGACTTTGCCTTTCTATGCCTGCATGGAACAGGAGGTGAAGACGGTTCAGTACAAGGGCTACTCGAATTCCATAAAATTCCATATTCGGGTTCGGGGATTCTTTCTTCTGCGCTTGGAATGGATAAAGCGGTTCAGCGCCGGTGGATGGAAAGTAGAGGTTTTAATACACCGGCTCACCTGACCTTTAAACGAAAGGATGTTCTTGAGCCGAAATCCTGCAATGTTTTGTTTCAGAAGGTAAAGGAACATATCGGTTTTCCTTGCGTAGTTAAACCGGCGAATCAGGGTTCGTCAGTAGGCGCATCCATTTTATCAACAACCGATTATAATGCCTTTGAGAAGGCGCTGTTGACCAGCATATTCGCTCACAGAATCAGTTCTAAAGAATGGCTTGGACTTGAACCAAAAGAAAAAACAACATTTATTGCCAATCTCGGTGACATACGACAAGGTATAGGTTTTCCGTTAAAGTTGAAAGCGGTTAAGAAGGATTATGCATTTGGTGAAGGAACAACGATTTATCATCCGGAAGAACTTTTCAAAAAACTTAACGCCTATTTTTCCAATTCGGGTGTGGAAGTATTCCTTGAATCTTATGATGGTGAGCGAGAAGTAATGGTTGAGAGATTTCTACAAGGTAAGGAATTTTCATGTATTGTAATACAGGACGAAGATGGAAATCCAATCGCATTGCCTCCTACCGAAATACGCAAAGGCAATGAGATATACGATTATCGCTCTAAATATATGCCGGGACTTTCAAGGAAAATAACGCCCATTGAGCTCCCTGCTGAACAGATTGAGTTGATAGCGAACGAATGTTGCAAATTGTTTACAGGTATGAATTTCAATGTTTACGCGAGGATAGACGGATTTATTACAGGAAACGGTACTATTTATTTGAACGACCCGAACACCACTTCAGGTATGCTGCCATCCTCCTTCTTTTTCCATCAGGCAGCCGAAATCGGACTTAACCCTTCACAATTTTTAACATATATTATACGTAGTTCTGTAAAACAGAGAATACTTTCCTCACTCTATTATCCCAAATACACAGATATATTTAAGACGCTTGACACCTTAATAGAGAAAGAACAAAAAGCAATTTCGGGAAAGAAGAAGATTGCGGTACTTTTCGGCGGATATTCATCCGAAAGACACATATCCGTTGAGAGCGGAAGGAATATTTATGAAAAACTTGCTTCATCTTCCGATTATGAGCCGATACCCATCTTTCTTGCAGGCAATGAAAATGAATACCACCTTTACAGAGTTCCTATAAATATCATGCTAAAGGATAATGCAGACGATATAAGGGAAAAAATAGAAAACTATAAGGTGCATCCCTTCATAAGCGCGGTACAGAAGAAAACGAAGGAAATCACACGCCGGTATTCCGCTGAAGACAATCTGACACATCCGGTTAAACTGACTTATGCCAAACTTGCGGAGATGGCAGACGGTGTTTTTATAGCGCTACATGGCAGACCGGGTGAAGACGGCACGGTTCAAAAAGAACTTGAGAATGCCGGTTTACCTTACAATGGCTCCTCGCCGGCAACCTCCTCTATTACCATAAATAAATACAACACCAACAGATTTCTTGAACAGCATGGGGTACTAGTACCTAAGGACATAATAGTTAGCGAAGAAACTGTTGATTCAGATGGAGGTGCGCTCTTTCAAAGATTGTCAGGATTACTCGGGGTGCCATTCATAGCTAAACCCATCGACGACGGGTGCAGTTCGGCAGTAAGAAAGATACATAATGAAGCGGAACTTAATGCATATATTAAACTTATATTCCGAAAAATCGATGAGAGGGACACAGGGGCTTCCGCCTTGTTAAAAGTGCGAATGAACGAAGAATTTCCAAGAAAAAAAGCATTTATGGCAGAAGAACTCATTGATAGAAGAGGCGCAATTCACTTCCTTGAAATTACCGGCGGCTTACTCACTCACTTTGAAAAAACAGGTAAAAATAGCTTCCGCCGACGTTACGAAATATTTGAAGCATCTGAAACCCTGACCGAAGGCGATGTACTGACAGTGGAAGAAAAATTTTTGGCAGGAGAAGGGCAAAATATTACCCCTGCCCGCTATGGTAAGACGGAAAGAATGCAAAGGAAAATATCAAATTACGTAAAAAATGAATTTAAAAAAGTTGCAAAATTGCTGAATATTGAGGGCTATGCAAGGATTGACGCTTTTGTACGTATTTTAAAAAACGGAAAAACAGAAGTTATCATAATTGAAGTAAATTCGTTGCCCGGAATGACACCTGCAACATGAGATCG